>JANYJL010000173.1 GCA_025361845.1 Rhizobacter sp. | reverse complement strand
CGCCGCTTCTGCCGCGACCACGGGATGGAGAAGGAAGACACCACGCTGATCGAATTCCTGGTCGAGCGGCACCTGACGATGTCGCGCATCGCGCAGAAGGAAGACCTGTCCGACCCCGAGGTGATCGAGGATTTCGCCAAGCTCGTCGGTACCGAACGGCGCCTGACGGCCCTGTACCTGCTGACCGTGGCCGACATCCGCGGCACCAGCCCCAAGGTCTGGAACGCGTGGAAGGGCAAGCTGCTCGAAGACCTCTACAAGGCCACGCTGCGCGCGCTGGGCGGCGCCAAGCCGAACCTCGATGCCGACATCGAAGCCCGCAAGGAAGAAGCGCGGCAAGCACTGGCCCTGAACGCCATGCTGCCCGGCACCGAAGCGCCCTTGTGGAAGACGCTCGAAGTCAGCTACTTCGCGCGCCACGACGCACCCGACATCGCCTGGCACGCCCGCTCGCTGTGGCGCCACGTGGCCACCCAGCGCCCGGTGGTGAACGCACGGCCCTCGTCGGTCGGCGAAGGCTTGCAGGTGCTGGTGTATGCACCCGACCGGCCCGATCTGTTCGCGCGCATTTGCGGCTACTTCGACGGTGCCGGCTTCAACATCCAGGACGCGAAGGTACACACCACGCGCAACGGCTACGCGCTCGATACCTTCCAGATCAGCCATCCGCAGCACGATGAACCCGAAGGTGGCCACTACCGCGACCTGATCTTGCTGGTGGAAACGCAACTCGCACTCGCGCTCGACGCCACCGGTGCGCTGCCCGAGCCGAGCCGCGGCCGCATGTCGCGGCGCGTGAAGTCGTTCCCGATCACACCGCGTGTCACGCTGCGGCCGGACGAGCGCGCGCAGCGCTGGCTGCTCGGCGTGTCGGCGAGCGACCGTTCGGGCCTGCTGTATGCCATCGCCCGCGTGCTGGCCCAGCACCAGATCAACCTGCAACTCGCCAAGATCACGACGCTCGGCGAACGCGTCGAAGACACCTTCCTGATCGATGGCTCGGCCTTGCAGATGAACCGCAAGCAGATCCAGATCGAGAGCGAGTTGCTGGACGCCATCGCGGCGTAGCCTGATGCCGGTCGTCAACATCGTCGCCGCAGACGCCCTCGCCCGCCTGGCCGAATTCGACACTGTCATCGACGCCCGCTCGGAGGACGAATATGCCGAAGACCGCCTGCCCGGCGCGATCAACTGGCCGAGCCTCACGAACGAAGAGCGGCGCATCGTCGGTACCGAGTACAAGCAGGTTTCGCCCTTCGTCGCGCAGAAGCGCGGTGCGGCCCTGGTGGCGCGCAACATCGCACGCCACATCGAACGCGATGTGCTCGACAAGCCGAAAGACTGGAAGCCGCTGGTCTATTGCTGGCGCGGCGGCAAGCGCAGCGGTTCGCTGGCGCTGGTGCTGGGCCAAATCGGCTTTCGGGTGCACCTGCTCGAAGGTGGCTACAAGGAATACCGGCGCGCGGTGATCGCTGCGCTCGAAGAACAACCGCAGGGATTTCAGTACCGCGTGGTGTGCGGGCCGACCGGCTCAGGCAAGAGCCGTTTGCTGCAAACGCTGGCGTCGCAGGGCGCGCAGGTGCTCGACCTGGAGCAACTGGCCAACCACCGCGGCTCGGTGCTCGGCCTCGTGCCGGGCAGCCCGCAGCCGGGGCAAAAACAGTTCGAGTCGCGGCTGTGGGATCGGCTGCGCCGCTTCGACCCGGCACGGCCCGTCTTCATCGAAAGCGAAAGCAAGAAGGTCGGCGACCTGCGTGTTCCAGAACGATTGGTCGAGTGCATGCGCGCCGCTCCCTGCATCCGCCTGGAACTGCCCCACGAGGCCCGCGTGCGGCTGCTGATGCAGGACTACGACTTTTTCGTCACCGACACCGAGGCTTTCTGCGAACGGCTGAACGCGTTGCGCGTGCTGCGCGGCAACGAGGTCGTGAAGGGCTGGCAGGAAGCGGCCCGCGCCGGGCGCACCGAAGACGTGGTGCGCGAGCTGCTGCTGCGCCACTACGACCCGATCTACCTGCAATCGATCGAGCGAAATTTTGCCGGCCACGCCGCGCCTCTGATGACGCTCGATTGGGACGGCAGCGCGGCCAGCCTCGAAGCGGCCGCCGCAAAGGCGGCCGCCAACGGCTGACAAGCCGCGTCAGCCCATGTGCAAGCCGCCGTTCACCGAGAAATCGGCGCCCGTCGCGAAACCCGATTCGTCGGACGCGACCCACGACACGATGGATGCGATGTCGGCCGGTGTGCCGAGCCGCTTGACCGGAATGCCGGCGACGATTTTGTCGAGCACGTCTTGGCGGATCGCCTTGACCATGTCGGTCGCGATGTAGCCCGGGCTCACGGTGTTGACCGTCACGCCCTTGTTGGCCACTTCCTGCGCCAGCGCCATCGTGAAGCCGTGCATGCCGGCCTTGGCGGCGGAATAGTTGGTCTGGCCGAACTGGCCCTTCTCGCCATTCACCGAGCTGATGTTGATGATGCGGCCCCAACCCCGGTCCGTCATGTCCTCGATGACTTGCTTGGTCACATTGAACAGGCTGGTGAGGTTGGTTTCGATCACCACGTCCCAATCGGCGCGGGTCATCTTGCGGAACATGCCATCGCGGGTGATGCCAGCGTTGTTGACGAGCACGTCGATCGGGCCGATCTCGGCGCGCGTCTTCTGGAAAGCGGCCACGGTCGAATCCCAATCGCCGACATTGCCGACGGAGGCGTGAAAGCTGTAGCCGAGCGCGCTTTGTGCGTCCAGCCACTTCTTGAAGTCACGGCTCGGGCCGCAACCGGCGATGACGGTGAAACCATCGGTGTGCAGCCGCTGGCACAAGGTGGTGCCGATGCCCCCCATGCCGCCAGTGACATACGCAATTTTTTTGGTCATTTTTCTCGTTCTCCCTGCTGTCGCTGCGCCCCGAAACGGGGAGGCTCAGCGCTCCAGCGTCATTGCAATGCCCATGCCACCGCCGATGCACAGGCTGGCGATACCGCGCTTGGCATTGCGCTTCTGCATTTCATGCAAGAGCGTCACGAGGATGCGGCAACCGGACGCGCCGATCGGGTGGCCGAGCGCGATCGCGCCGCCGTTGACGTTCACCTTGCTCGTGTCCCAGCCCATTTCCTTGTGCACGGCACAGGCTTGTGCGGCAAAGGCTTCGTTGATTTCGAGCAGGTCGAGGTCGGCCGCTTTCCAGCCGGCACGTTCGAGCGCGCGGCGCGAGGCCGAGACCGGACCCATGCCCATGATCGCGGGGTCGAGGCCCGAGCTCGCGTAGCTGGCGATGCGGGCCAGCGGCGTGAGGCCGAGGGCCGCCGCCTTCGCCGCGCTCATCACCACCACCGCGGCGGCGCCGTCGTTGATGCCCGAGGCATTGCCGGCCGTCACGCTGCCGGTCTTGTCGAACGCGGCACGCAGGCCGGCCAGGCCTTCGGCCGAGGACTTGCGGTTGATGAATTCATCGGCCGAGAACACGAGCGGGTCGCCCTTCTTCTGCGGGATGCTGACGCCGACGATTTCGTCGTTGAAGCGGCCACCTTCCTGCGCCGCCGCGGCCTTCATCTGCGAGGCCAATGCGAGTGCGTCCTGCATCTCACGCGTGATGCCGTATTGCTTGGCCACGTTCTCGGCCGTCACGCCCATGTGGTACGCGGCGAAGGCGTCGTTCAGGCCATCGGCCAACAGGGTGTCGAGCAGCTTCCAGTCGCCCATGCGCTGGCCGTCGCGCGAGTTCGGCAGAATGTGCGGGGCCATGCTCATGTTCTCCTGGCCGCCGGCGATCACGATCTCGGAGTCGCCATCGCGGATCGCCTGCGCGGCCAGCGCCACGGCCTTCAGGCCCGAGCCACAGAGCTTGTTGATGGTCATGGCCGGCACCGTGTTCGGCAGGCCGCCCTTGATGGACGCCTGGCGCGCCGGGTTCTGGCCCGCGCCGGCTTGCAGCACCTGGCCCATGATGACTTCGTTGACCTGGTCGGCGCTCAGTTTGGCGCGCTTCAACACTTCGGCGATCACGGTGGCGCCAAGCTGCGAGGCGGGCACCTTGGCGAGGCTGCCACTGAACTTGCCCACGGCGGTGCGGGCGGCGGAAACGATGACGATGTCGGTGCTCATGGTGTGTGCTTTCGGTAGAAGTTGAAGAACGAGATGACGGTCAAGCCTTCTGCTTGACGTAGCGGCCGGGCGCCGGCTCGATGGCCTTGTAGGTTCGGTTGCCCGGCGCCTTCGGCGCGGCAATCTGTTTGCCGGCGTGGCTTTTCAGCCACGCCGCCCAATCGGTCCACCAGCTGCCCGGGTGTTCCTTGGCCTTGTCGAACCACTCCTGCGCCTTCGCGGGCAAAGTGGCCGTGGTGCCGAGCCAGTGGCTGCGCTTGCCCTTGGCCGGCGGGTTGATGACGCCGGCGATGTGCCCGGAGGCGCCGAGCGCGAAACGCACCTTGCCCTTGAGCACCTGCGTGTTGCCGTAGGCCGATTCCCAGGGAACGATGTGGTCCTCGCGCGAGGCGTAGATGTAGGCCGGCGCGTCGATCTTGCCGAGATCGACCTTCTCACCGCAAACCGTCAGCTTGCCGGGCTTGATGAGGTTGTTCTCGTGGTAGGTGTTGCGCAGGTACCAGCAGAACATCGGCCCCGGCAGATTCGTGCTGTCGCTGTTCCAGTACAGCAGGTCGAAAGGCGGTGGCGTTTCGCCCTTCAGGTAGTTGCCGACAACGTAGTTCCACACCAGATCATTCGGCCGCAGCATGCTGAAGGTCGAGGCCAGTTCCTGGCCCTTGAGCAAGCCGCCACCGTTCGGCGCGTGGTCGCCGATGGTCATTTCACGCAGGCGCACCATCGGCTCGTCGATGAACAGATCGAGCACGCCGGTGTGGCTGAAATCGAGGAAGGTGGTCAGCAGGGTCATGCTGGCCGCGGGCTTCTCGCCGCGCGCCGCCAGCACCGCGAGCGAAGTCGCGAGGATCGTGCCGCCGACGCAGAAGCCGAGTGTGTTGATCTTCTCGCTGCCGCTGATCTCCTGTACGACGCTGATCGCCTTCAAGACGGCGTCTTCGATGTACTGGTCCCAGGTCGCCTTCTCGACACTCTCGTCGGCATTGCGCCAGCTCACGACGAAGAGGCGATGACCCTCGGCAACCGTGTAGCGGATCAGCGAGTTCTCGGGTTGCAGATCGAGGATGTAGTACTTGTTGATGCAGGGCGGCACGAACAGCATCGGCCGCTCGTACACCTTGGCGGTGAGCGGCTTGTATTCGAGCAGCTGGAACAGCTCGTTCTCGAACACCACGCTGCCTTCGGTGGTGGCGACATTGCGGCCGACTTCAAACAGGCTCTCGTCGGTCTGCGACATGTGGCCTTGTTTGACGTCGTGCACCAGGTGCTGGATACCTTGGCTGAGGCTCTCGCCCTTGCTGTCGACTGCCTTGCGCAGCGCCTCGGGGTTCAAGGCCAAGTAGTTGCTCGGTGCCACCGCATCGACCCACTGCTGCACCGCGAAGCGGATGCGTTGTTTGGTCTTCTCGTCGCCCTGCACGCTGTCGGCCATCTGCATCAGCGTGCGGGCATTGAGCAGGTACATCTGCGATTGGTAGGCGCTTGCAGGGTTGGCGGCCCAGTCCGGCGCGGCAAAGCGCCGGTCGCTCGCTTTCGGCGCGGCCTGTCCGGGCGCGGAAGCCTGGTTCAGGCTCTGATTCCACAGGTCGGTAGCCTGCTTCAGGTAGTCGCCCTGCATGTTCTGCAAGGCGGTGGTCGGCAGGTTCAGGCCGGACATCGACTTCCAGATTTCGCCGAGCGCGTCGGTCATCAACTGCGCGCCTTCGACGATGGCTTTCGGGTCCGGCGCCTGGGTCATGGGCATGTTCATCGTGGGTCTCCTCTTTTGCTGCACAGTCGGTCGGTCAAGCTGCCGGCCTGTCTGAGTTTGTACGCCGAAAGTCTGACGTCGCGATGACCTGGACTTTCACATTGTAAACTATTGTCTCACAATACGACATGTACTTGGTGGTGATTGCCTGGGTTTACGTGGCGCTGATGGTGGCGGTGGCCGAGGCTGCGAGCAGCAATGGCACCCTGCTCGGCGCCGTGCTCACCTTCCTGATGTGGGGGCTGCTACCGCTCTCGATCGTGGTCTATCTGATGGGCTCGCCGGCGCGGCGCCGGGCGCGCCGGGCAGCGGAGGCGGCCGAAGCCGAATCAGCTTTGGCGCCAGACCGCGGCGACCATCCTCCCGGTGATGCCGTCCCGCCGGAACGAGTAGAACCGTGAGGCGTCCTCCACGGTGCACCACTCGCCGCCGGTGATCTGCCGAACGCCGGCGGCCGTCAAACGCTTGCGCGCCAGCTGCGGCAGGTTCGCGAGCCACTTGCCGGGTCTGTAGGGTGCGAAGAGCGCCGGGTCGCTGGCCTGCGGGTCGACGCCGAAGGCCTGCAAGACATCCGCGCCCACCTCGAAGCGGTTCGGCCCGATGCAGGCGCCGAGCCAGGCTTGCAGCTCGCCGGGCTCGCAGCGCGCGGCCTCGCAGAGTTGCTGAACGGTGGCTTCCAGCACGCCGAGCGCCAGGCCGCGCCAGCCCGCGTGTGCCGCGCCCACGCCACGGCCCGCAGGTGCGGCGAAGAGCACCGGCAAACAGTCTGCCACCTGCGCGGTGCAGGCGATGCCGCGTTCGGTGCTGATGCTCGCGTCGGCCGTAAGGATGGGCGCATCCGTCGCCGCATCGCGCCGACGCAGACGCACCACGGCCGCGCCGTGCACCTGGTTCAGGTAGACCGGCAAGACGCCGATCGACGCTGCCAACACCGCGCGGTTGTGCACCACCGCGGCATGGTCATCGCCCACCGCGAAACGGATGTTCATCGAATCGAAGGGCGCTTGGCTGATGCCGCCAGCGCGCGTCGTCATCACCGCGCCCACGCCCTCGGCGCGCCACTGAGGAAGCAGCCAGTCAGCCTGCATCGGGACACTCCGACGCCTGGGTCTTCGAAAACGCATCGAGCGCCATGCAGGCCTCGAAGATGCGCATCACGGTCGGCAGGCCAGCCAGGCTGCATTCGAAGCGCTGCGCGTTGTGGATCTGCGGCACGAGCAGGCAATCGGCCAGCGTCGGTGTGTCGCCATGGCAGAAGCGCCCGGTGGACGGATGGCCGTCGAGCCGGCGCTCGACCACCGCGAGCCCGCTTTCCACCCAGTGGCGGTACCAGCGCTTCTTGTCCTCGTCGCTCACCTTCAGGTCGCGCACCAGATAGCGCAGCACGCGCAGGTTGTTGAGCGGGTGGATTTCGCAGGCGATGTCCTGCGCCAGGGCGCGGATGCGCGCGCGCTCGGCCGGTGTGCCGGGCAGCAGTGGCGGCTCGGGGTGGGTTTCATCGAGGTATTCGATGATCGCCATCGACTGCGTGACGCGCTCTTCCCCATCGATCAGCAGCGGCACCAGTTGCGCTGCATTCAGAACGCTGTAAGCGGGCGCGACCTGCTCGTTCTTCAGCAGATGCACCGGCAGGTAGTCGTAGCTCAGGCCCTTGAGCGCGAGCGCAATGCGCACCCGGTAAGAGGCCGATGAACGGGCGTAGTTGTAGAGCTGCATGGGTCGGCGGATGATGCCACGCACGGCCTGCCGCCCACAGGGCGGCGGCTACACTGCGCGCCATGTTCAAGGCAAAGGATATGAAGCATTGCAAGGCCTGCGGCGCGCCCGTGCGCTACGCGGTGCCGGCCGACGACAACCGCGAGCGCGCGATCTGCACGGCCTGCAACACCGTCCACTACGAGAACCCCATCAACGTGGTCGGCACCGTGCCCGCCTTGGGCGACCAGGTGCTGCTGTGCCGCCGCAACATCGAACCGCGTTTCGGCTTCTGGACGCTGCCGGCGGGCTTTCTCGAGATCGGCGAAACAACGGCCGAAGGCGCCTTGCGCGAAACCATCGAAGAGGCCGGCGCGCATGTCGAGATGCTGGGCCTGTTCACGGTGCTGAACGTGGTGCGCGTGGCACAACTGCACCTCTACTACCGCGCCCGTCTGATCGACACCGAGTTCGCACCAGGCCCCGAGACCATCGAAGCGCGCCTGTTCCGCGAAGACGAGATTCCCTGGGACGAACTCGCGTTCCGCACCGTGCGCGAAACCCTGAAATGTTTCTTCGACGACCACCGCCGGGGTCAATTCGGCATCCACTGTGCCGATATCGCCTGAATGGCTGAACTGAATCCATGAACGACGTCGTCTCGCCCGGTTCACTCAATCCGGTGCCTGCCGAGCCGGTTGCGCCGGCAGGTGCGGTGCGCCTGCGCGAAGACTTGATCCACCCGGACCCGCTGCTCGACTGCCTGGTCGAGGTCTGCCGCTTGCACGGCCAGGCTGCGACACGTGCATCGCTTTCGGCCTCGCTGCCCCTGATCGGCGGGCGCCTCGGCATTGAGCTGGTCGAACGCGCCGCCGCGCGTGCCGGCATGTCGACACGCTTGCAGCGCCTGGCGCCCGAGCGGATCGACGCCGCCACGCTGCCCGCCATCCTGATCCTGAAAGACAACCGCGCCTGCGTGCTGCTCGGCTGGGACGGCGACGGTGAAGAGGCCACCGCCCGCGTGCTGCTGCCCGAAACCGCGCAAGGCTCGGTGAGCCTCACGCGTGCCGACCTCGCCGCGCGTCACACCGGCGTGGTGCTGTTCGTGCGGCCGCATTTCCGCTTCGATTCACGCACCGCCACCGACAAGGAAACCGGCACCGCCGGCGGCCGCGCCATCAAGGCCAAACACTGGTTCTGGGGCGCGGTGCTGGAGCAACGCTTCGTCTACCGCGACGTGCTCTGGGCGGCCCTGCTCATCAACATCTTCGCGCTCGCGTTCCCGATGTTCTCGATGAACGTCTACGACCGTGTCGTGCCCAACCACGCGGTCGAAACGCTCTGGGCGTTGGCGATCGGCGTGACCCTGGTGCTCGGTGGCGACCTGTTCATGCGTCTGCTGCGCAGCCACTTCGTCGATGAAGCCAGCGCGCGCATCGACGTGAAGATCTCGGCCACGCTGATGGAAAAGGTGCTCGGCATGCGGCTCGAAGCGCGGCCCGAATCGGTCGGCTCGTTCGCCTCCAACCTGCGCGGCTTCGAGCAGGTGCGCGACTTCATCGCATCGAGCACCGTCACCGCGCTGATCGACCTGCCCTTCGCGCTGCTGTTCGTCATCGTGCTGGCGTGGATCTCGCCGTGGCTCGCGGTGCCGGTGCTGGTGGTGGGCACGATCATCCTCGTGCTCGGCTACATCCTCCAGCACCGCCTGCACGAGCTGTCGGAAACGACCTATCAAGCCGGTGCGCTGCGCAATGCCACGCTGATCGAAAGCCTGACCGGCATCGAGACCATCAAGTCGCAGGGCGCCGAGAGCGTGATCCAGGCGAAGTGGGAGCGTACCAACGCCTTCCTCTCGCGCACCAACGTCAAGATGCGCGCGCTCTCGTCGAGCGCGATGTATGGCACCAACTTCCTGTCTCAATCGGTGTCGGTGGCGATCGTCATCATCGGCGTCTACCTCATCAGCCAGAAAGAGTTGACGATGGGCGCGCTGATCGCGGCGAGCATGTTGTCGTCCCGCGCACTCGCACCGGCCGGGCAGATCGTCGGCATCCTGATGCAATACCAGGGCGCGCGCACCGCGATGGAAAGCCTGAACCGGGTGATGGAAAAGCCGGTCGAGCGGCCGATCGGCCAGACCTTCATCCAGCGCCCGCAACTGCGCGGCGACATCGAGTTCCGCAACGTCAAGTTCAACTACCCGAATCGGCAGGATGCCGCGCTCGAAGGCCTGAGTTTCAAGATCGCGGCCGGCGAGCGTGTGGCGCTGATCGGTCGCGTGGGCTCGGGCAAATCGACGATCCAACGTCTGATCATGGGCCTGTACCAGCCGACCGATGGCGCGGTGCTGCTCGACGGCATCGACCTGCGCCAGCTCGACCCGGCCGACGTGCGCCGCAACTGCGGTTACGTGTCGCAAGACGTGACGCTCTTCCACGGCACGCTGCGCGACAACATCACCTTCGGCCTGCCATATGCAGATGACTCGGCGGTGGTGGCTTCGGCCGACGTGGCCGGCATGGCCGACTTCATCAACCGCCACCCGAAGGGCTTCGACATGCCGGTGGGTGAACGGGGCGAATCGCTCTCGGGCGGGCAGCGGCAGAGTGTCGGCCTGGCGCGCGCGCTGTTGCACAACGCGCCGATACTTCTACTCGACGAGCCGACAAGCGCGATGGACTTCTCGACCGAAGCGCAGATCACGACCAAGGTGAACGCCTTCGCGCAGAACAAGACCGTGGTGCTGGTGACGCACCGCACCTCGATGCTGGCGATGGTCACGCGTGTGATCGTGATCGACGGCGGCAAGGTCGTCGCCGACGGCCCGCGTGAACGCATCATGGAAGCGCTGGCCAGCGGCCGGGTCGCGAGAGCAGCATGAGCGACAGCCCGAAGATCGAACCGGTGAAGGATGAAGGCAGCACCAACGCCGCTCTCATGCGCGTGGGCCAAGCCGCGCTGAAGCCGCTTGAAAAAGTGCGCCTCGCGCTCGACCCGGTCACGCGCCGCGTGCTCGGTGTCGGCGTGGCCGACAAGGACGCGAACCGTGCCGGCTTCCGCGATTTCGAGAGCGAAGCCGATGCCGTGATGTCGCGCTCGCACACCCAGCGCGCACAGAAGATCGTGCGCGCCGCGCTGGTGATCGTTGTGCTGCTGCTGGTCTGGGCGGCGCTCGCGCATGTGGACGAAGTCACACGCGGCGACGGCAAGGTCATCCCTTCGCGCCAGTTGCAACTCGTGCAGTCGCTCGATGGCGGTGTCGTCACCGCGATCCTGGTGCGCGAAGGCGAAGTCGTCGAGAAAGACCAGCTGCTGCTGAAGATCGACGAGACGCGCGCCACCTCGGGCGTGCGCGAGAACGCTGCCACCGGCTTTGCCTTGCGCGCCCGCCAGGCACGGCTGCGCGCGCTGGCCGAAGGCACGAGCTTCCAGCCGCCCTCGGGCAGCAACAACGACGAAGACAAGAGCATCGTCGCCGGCGAACGGCGGCTCTACGAACAACGCATCTTCGAGCTGAACAACCTGGTCGGCATCAACCGCCAGCAGCTCGAACAGCGCCAGCAGGAGCTGAGCGAAATGCGCGCGCGCAAGGCGTCGGCCGAGCGCAGCATGGAACTCACCCAGCAGGAACTCGCCAAGACGAAGCCTCTGCTCGCCTCCGGCGCGGTGTCGGAAGTCGACATCCTGCGGCTCGACCGTGACATCGGTCGCGCGCGCGGCGATGTGGAGCAGGCCAGTGCGCAGATCGCCCGCGTGCAGGCCGCCATCGGCGAAGCGCAACGCAAGATCCAGGAAACCGAATACGCCTTCCGCAACGAAGCGCGCCGCGACCTCGCCGACGTGATGGGCAAGATCAGCGCCCTGACCGAAGGTGCTGTGGCGCTGAGCGACCGGGTCGACAAATCGCAGATCAAGAGCCCGGTGCGCGGCCGCGTGCAGCGCCTGCTGACCAACACCGTCGGCGGCGTGGTGCAACCGGGCAAGGACCTCGTCGAGATCGTGCCGCTCGATGACGCGCTGGTGCTCGAAGCCAAGGTGCAGCCGAAAGACATCGCCTTCATCCACCCCGGCCAGGCCGCGACGGTGAAGTTCACCGCCTACGACTTCTCGATCTACGGCGGCCTCGTCGCGACGGTCGAGAACATCAGCCCCGACACCATCGTCGACGAACGCGGCAACGCCTTCTACCTCGTGCGTGTGCGCACCGCCCAGGTCAACTTCAGTGAAAAAATGCCCATCATTCCGGGCATGACCGCCGAAGTGGACATCCTCACCGGCTCGAAGACGGTGATGTCTTATCTGCTCAAGCCGGTGCTCAAGGGCAAGGCCTACGCGCTCAGCGAACGCTGACACCCTTCGGGTGCCCTAAGGCGGCCCGACCGCGTTTCGGCGTGACGCAGCGCACGGTCGCTGCCATCCCTCCTCAAGTTCGCGTCAAGTTTGCAAATCGGCGGTCGATAGCCTCGACAAGCCGGGTTGTTGATCGAGTGCGTCCGGCTGTTGCGTGCGGTGCAAGAGCCTGCCTTATTTGCGCGAACCACGGCACATACCGCAATCAATCTCACGAATCGTGTGCGAAGTGCACACGTCGCATCCACCGCTGAAAGTTAGTCTCGCGTCCACTTGATTAGCCTCGCGCGTCATCCGACCGCAGGCCCGACTGAAGGATTACCCCGCCATGCCGACCATCGTTCAAACCGTCACCGGGAAAGTCACCGGCCTCTGGGGCGCAGCGATGGTGCGTGGCACCGACGGGAAGATGCACGCGCTCAAGCTCGGCGACATCGTCAACAAGGGCGACGTGATCCTGACGGCGCAGAACGGCATCGTTCAGCTCAGCCCCTCCGACGCCTCGGCCGCCCCGGCGGCACCGATCAAGGCAAACACGGCCACGGCCGACATCGACCGCGTGATCGCGCAGTTGAACGACGGCGACGCGAAGGCCGCCACCTCGGCCGGCGCGGGCGAAGGTGCGCTGGCTGAAGGCCTGCGCGTCGGCCGCGTGGTCGAAGGCGTGACGCCGTTGAGCTTCGAGTACGGCACCACCGGCCGCGGCATTGCTTCCGACGTCAGCGGTACCGCCGAAGCACCGCGCGCCGCAGTCGCCACCGCGAACCCCGATGTCGCGACCGGCGCAGAAGGCGCACCGATCACCGGCAACGTGCTCGGCAACGACACCGACGGCGGCCGGCTGCGTGTCAGCGGCTTCAAGGTGAACGGCGTGGAGCACCCGGCTGGTGAGCCGGCCGTGCTGGCAGGTGTCGGCAGCCTCGTCATCCATGCCGACGGCGGCTACACCTTCACACCCCTGCCCGGCTTCAGCGGCCCGGTGCCGGTGGCCACCTACACCGCCACCGATGGCACGCTCACCACCACCGCGACGCTCTCGCTGAACGTCACCCCGGTGAACGACGCGCCGATCCTGGCCAACGACAGCGCCACAGGCGCCGAAGACACGCCGATCACCGGCAACGTGCTCGCCAACGACAGCGACCCCGAACGCACACCGCTGACGGTCACCTCCTTCAAGGTCGCTGGCATCGACCACGCGGCCGGCACGACAGCCACGCTGGCCGGCATCGGCACGCTGATCATCAACACCGACGGCAGCTACACCTTCACACCAGCGCCCGACTACAACGGCCCGGTGCCGGTGGCCACCTACACCGCCACTGATGGTGCGCTCACGTCCACCGCGACGCTCACGCTGAACGTCACCCCGGTTAACGACGCTCCGGTCGCGAAGAACGACGTGGGCAGCGGCCCGGAAGACACGCCCATCATCGGCAACGTGCTCTCCAACGACCGCGACGTCGACGGCACCACGCCGAGCGTGAGCAGCTTCAACATCGCCGGCGTCGACCACGCGGCCGGCACGCCGGCCACGCTGGCCGGCATCGGCACGCTCGTCATCAACGGGGACGGCAGCTACACCTTCACGCCGGCACACAACTACAACGGCCCGGTGCCGGTGGCCACCTACACCGCGACCGACGGCGCGCTCAGCACAACCGCCACGTTGACGCTCAGCGTCACGCCCGTGAACGACCCGCCGGTCGCCGGTGACGACATCGCCTCGACGCCGATCAACACGCCGGTGACCATCGCGGTGCTGGCGAACGACTTCGACCCCGAAGGCGACCCGCTGACCGTCAGCCGCCCGTTGCTGACCGACCCGACGCAGGGCACCGTCAGCGTCAACCCGGACGGCACGCTGCATTTCACGCCGACCAACAACCTGACCGGCCCGGTCACGATCACCTACACCGTGACCGACCCGAGCGGCGCCACCGACACGGCCACCGTGACTGTCAACGTCGGCACCAACACGCCGCCGGACAGTGCCGACAAGAGCGTCAGCACGCCCGAAGACACGCCTTATGTCTTGACCGCGACCGACTTCGCGTTCCGGGATGCCGATGTCGGCCAGACGCTCAACGCAGTGCGCATCGACACCCTGCCCGCCAGCGGCAGCCTGCTGCTCAACGGCACGCCGATCGCGGCGGGCGCGCTCGTCAGCCCGGCCGAGATCGCCGCCGGCCACCTGAGCTTCGTGCCGGCCGCGGACGGCAACGGCACGCCCTACGCCAGCTTCACCTTCAGCGTGCAGGACAGCGGCGGCGCCTTCGACAGCGTGCCCAACACTTTCACCCTCAACGTCAGCCCGGTGAACGACCCGCCGGTGGCCGTCAACGACACGGCGACGACCGATGAAGACACGCCCGTCACGCTGAGCGTGGCCGCCCTGCTCGGCAACGACCGCGATGTGGACGGCGACCCGCTCACGCTCGTGAGCGTGCAGGCACCAGTGAACGGCAGCGTGGCCCTTGTCGGCGGCAATGTCGTGTTCACCCCGAACCCGGACTACAACAACCTCAGTGGCCCGGCCTCGTTCACCTACACGATCAGCGACGGCCACGGCGGCACGAGCACCGCGACCGTGAACGTCGACGTGAAACCGGTCGTTGACCCGGCGATCTCGATCTCGGACGTGACGGTCAACGAAGGCGCGGGCACCGCCACCTTCACCGTCACGCTCGACCAGCCGACCACGGCGACCGTGTCGGTGAAGTACCAGACCGCCGATGGCACCGCCACGGCCGGCGCCGACTACACCGCCAGCAACGGCACCCTCACCTTCGCGCCTGGCAACACCAGCCTGACGGTCACCGTGCCGATCACCGACGACACGATCTTCGAGCGCAGCGAGAACTTCACCGTCAAGCTGAGCCAGCCGACCAACGCCAGCATCGCCGACGCCACGGGCCTGGGCACGATCCTGGACGATGGCACCGGCACCGGCGGCACCGACAACGACACGCCGGCCCTCGCCGTGGCCAGCGGCAACGTGGTCGAAGGCAGCCACGCGGTGTTCGCCGTCACGCTGTCGAACCTCAGCACCTCGCCGGTCGTGTTCACGCCCAGCCTGGCCTCGGGCACGGCCATCGTCGGCACCGACACCTCGACCTCGCCTGCACTGGAAGTCTCGACCGATGGCGGCACGAGCTGGCAGCCCGTCAGCGGCAACGTGACCATTCCGGCGTTCGCCACCGGCGTGCTGCTGCGCCTGCCGACGACGGACGACAGCATCTCGGAGCCGAACGAAAGCTTCACGCTGATCGCCACCCCGGTCAGCGGCAGCACGCCGGTCGCGGCCAGTGGTATCGCGACGATCGTCGACAACGACGGCGCGCCGCAGTTCTCGATCAACGACGTGTCGGTCAACGAAGCGGCCGGCACCATCACCTTCACCGTCAGCCTGTCGAACCCGACCGCCGGTGCGGCGAGCGTGAACTACGCGGCCACCTCCGACACGGCGAACGTGCCGGCCGACGTGGCGGCAGGCCTCAACCCCTTGTCGGGCACGCTCAACTTCGCGGCGGGCGTGACCTCGCAGACGATCACGCTGAACGTCGTCAACGACAACGTGTTCGAAGGTGTCGAGCGCTTCAACATCAACCTCAGCGCGGCTTCGGCCGGCACGGGCATCGCCGATGCGCTGGGCGTCGGCACGATCCACGACGACGGCACCGGCCCCGGTGGCAGCGACAACGACACACCGGTGGTGAGCATCACCGGCCCGGCAATCATTGATGAAGCGGCAGGCACGGCGACCTACACGGTCACGCTGTCGAACCCGTCGAATTCGCCGGTGACGGTCGGCTACGCGACGGCCAACGGCACGGCCACCGCCGGTGCGGACTACACCGCCGCCGCGGGCACGCTGACGTTTGCACCGGGCAGCCTGACGCAGACCATCACGGTCGCGATCACCAACGACACGACAT
The DNA here is from genome assembly GCA_025361845.1 of Rhizobacter sp. Taxonomy (GTDB): domain Bacteria; phylum Pseudomonadota; class Gammaproteobacteria; order Burkholderiales; family Burkholderiaceae_C; genus JANYJL01. Next base: position 292 of record JANYJL010000173.1, on the reverse strand, counting down.
TCGAAGGTTCCGAAACGCTCAGCGTCAACCTGAGCGCACCCAGCGGTGCCACGCTCGGCACCGCTTCGGTCACGAGCCAGATCGTCGACGACGGCCGTGCGCTGCCCGGCGGCCCGGCGAACAACGACACACCAGTGGTCAGCATCGCCGGGCCTGCGGTCATCGATGAGGCCGCGGGCACAGCGACCTACACCGTCACGCTGACCAACCCGTCCGCGTCCGCGGTCTCGGTGAACTACGCCACCGCCAACGGCACCGCCACGGCGGGCAGCGACTACACCGCCGCCACGGG
>JANYJL010000141.1 GCA_025361845.1 Rhizobacter sp. | reverse complement strand
TCTTCACCTTGCCCGGCTCGACCTGGAAGGATTCGATGACGGAGGAGAGCGGCAGGATGTAGACCTCGTTGCCCACACCGACCGACATGCCGTCCATGATGGCCAGCGTGAGCGGCAGGCGCACCTTGACGCTCATGCCGTAGCCTTCGGCCGAATCGATCTCGACGGTGCCACCGAGCGCGGTGATGTTCTTCTTCACCACGTCCATGCCGACACCGCGGCCCGACACATCCGTCACCACTTCGGCGGTCGAGAAGCCGGGCGCGAAAATGAGGCTCCAGACTTCGGCGTCCGTCATCGAGTCGGGTGCATCGATGCCGCGTTCGCGCGCCTTGGCAATGAGTTTCGGGCGCGACAGGCCTTTGCCGTCGTCGCGCACCTCGATCAATATCGAACCGCCTTGATGCGAAGCGGCGAGCGTGATGGTGCCGTGCTCCGGCTTGCCCTTGGCCACCCGCTCGGCCGGCATCTCGATGCCGTGGTCGCAGCTGTTGCGCACCAGGTGGGTCAGCGGGTCGGTGATCTTTTCCACCAGGCCCTTGTCGAGTTCGGTGGCCTCGCCTTGCGTCACGAACTCGACCTTCTTGCCGAGCTTGGCGGCGAGGTCGCGCAGCATGCGCGGGAAACGGCTGAACACCATCGACATCGGAATCATCCGGATCGACATGACCGACTCTTGCAGGTCGCGTGTGTTGCGGTCCAGGTCGGCCAGGCCGGCGGCGAGTTGCTGGTACAGGCCACTGTCGATCTGCTTGCTGTTCTGCGCCAGCATGGCCTGCGTGATGACGAGTTCACCGACCAGGTTGATGAGCTGATCGACCTTCTCGACCGAGACACGCAGGGTCGAGGCTTCAACGGCGGCGGCCGGTTTGTCGGCCTTGGCTGCGGCCTTCAAGGCTGGGTTGGCGGGCTCGGCGCCAGCGGGCGCAGCGCGATCGGCGGGTGCACCCGGTGCGTTGTCGAAGAAGCCGTAGCCGGCGTCGGCCGGGGCGGGTGCGTTCGGCTCGGGCGGTGCCCCCGGCGCGCCGTCGTGGAAGCCATAGCCGGGGCCGAAGGGCAGCAGTTGCACCTGCTCACGCGCCACGTGAAAGGTGAACAAGTCCATCAGGTCCGAATCGGTGCTGCTGGTCACGACCTTGAAGCGGCGCATGCCGTCGACCGCCTGGCCACCGTCGATTGGCTCGATGGTGCCGAGGTCGACAATTTCCTTGAACAGGTCGACCAGGTTGTCCGCACCCGTCACGTCGGTGAGTGGGCCGACACGCAGCTCCAGGCTGCGCGGGCCGGTGGCGGCGGGGGCGGCCAAGGGCAGCTCCACGGCGATGTGGGACACCGCGGGTGCGGCGGCTTGCGCGGCAGCGCGCGGCTGCGGCGCGACCACGGGCGGGGCTTCACCGGCGACCAGCGCGCGGATGCTGAACAGCAGCTCGGTGGTGTCGATCGCATCGCCGCCCGAACCCTGGTGGCGCGCCAGTTGCGCGCGCAGGGCATCACCGGCCGTCAGCAGCACGTCGACCATCGCGGAGGTCGGCGCCAGTTCGTGGCGGCGAAGTTTGTCGAGCAGGGTCTCCATCTGGTGGGTGAGTTCGGCGACATCGGAAAAACCGAAGGTCGCCGCACCGCCCTTGACCGAATGCGCGCAACGGAAGATCGAGTTCAGCTCCTCGTCGTCCGCCGCTTCGATGTCGATGTTCAGGAGCTGCTGCTCCATGCGGTCCAGGTTCTCACCGGCTTCTTCGAAGAAGATTTGGTAGAACTGGGTCAGGTCGATGCCTGCGCCCGCATTGGCGCCTTCCGAACTCATCTCGCCCATGGCTGGGGTCTCCCGAAACTGGTGGTGTGCGCTGGCGCGAGCTGCGTGTCAGCGGATCACTTTCTTGATGACTTCCAGCAGCTTGGCCGGGTCGAAGGGCTTGACGAGCCAGCCGGTCGCACCGGCGCCGCGGCCGGCCTGCTTCATCTGATCGCTCGACTCGGTGGTCAGGATCAGGATCGGCGTGGCCTTGAACTTCGGGTTGTCGCGCAGCTTCTTCGTGAGGCTGATGCCGTCCATGCGCGGCATGTTCTGGTCGGTCAGCACGAGGTCGAAGTCCTGCTTGGCGGCCTTCTCCCAGGCGTCCTGCCCGTCGACGGCCTCGACCACGGTGTAGCCCGCGCTCTTGAGGGTGAACGACACCATCTGGCGCATCGAAACCGAATCGTCCACGGCAAGGATTGAGTGCATGCTGAAATTCTCCGAAGGTCTCGGGGGTTGTCGGTCGATTGAAGCGGGGCTTGAATCGCGTGAGGCTCAGAACAGGTCGATCGAGCCGGCGCTCATGTCTTCCTGAACCACGGGGTTGGGGCGCAGCGGCGCGTCTTCGATCACGCCATCGCCGTCTTCGTCGTCGCCCATCGCCTCTTGCGCGATGCGGTCGGCGCAGCTGCGCAAACGCCGGCTGGTGTGGTGGATGAGTTGCGAGGCCATGTCCTGGAACTGCAAGGCCATCACGGCCTGGCCGAGGCGGGTTTGAACCTGCGCCACGGTCTCGGCATGCGCCGCTTCGCTGAGGGCCTGCATGCGCTCCGAGGCGCCATGGAAACTTTGCAACAAGGTGTCGCAGGCCTCCGAGAGCAGGTGTTGCAGCCGCTCCAGATCGTTGGTGGCCGTCATCAGGTGGTCCTGCAATTCGGCTGCCGCCAGCAAGGGCAGGCCCGCAGACCCCCAGGGGTCGGCTGTTGGCTGGTTCAGCATCTGCGCTCCACGTCGACGGGTCGGGTGCGGACTGCGGGCACCGGTCTGTCGTGGTTTTCGGCAGGCGCAGGCTTTTCCTGAGTGCCTTGAGATGGGCCGCTTTCCCCCTGTTGATCCGGCTCAAGTTTTGGCGCCTGGCCGGAACAATCGTGTGACGCCTTCTTCCGTGGCGTTCACGAACCATGGCCGACTCCGACGCCCAAGACCGCACCCTGCCAGCCAGTCCCCGCAAGCTCGCCAAGGCGCGCGAAGAAGGGCAGGTGGCGCGTTCGCGTGATTTCGGTCACTTCACGATCATCGGCGTGGGCATCGCGCTGCTGTCGACGCTCGGGCCGGCCTTGGCCAGTGCGCTCCAGGAAACGCTCGCCCGCGGCCTGCGCTTCAACCTGGCCGCCGTGCAGGAGCCGGGCTACATGGGCACACGGCTGTGGGAGATGACGGTGCAGTTGCTGTGGGTCGTGCTGCCGATGGGCGGGCTGATGATCTGCGTGGCGGTCATCAACGTGGTGGCCATCGGCGGCTGGAACTGGACGCTCAAGCCCCTGCAACCCGACTTCAGCAAATTCAACCCGATCGCCGGCCTCGGCAAGATCGGCTCGAAGGCGCAGTTGATCGACGCACTGAAGGCCAGCGTGCTCGCCCTCATCGTCGGCTGCATCGGTGGCATGTACCTGAAGGCGCACATCGATGCACTTGGCGGCGTGCTGGCCATGCCGCTGCCCGCCGGCATCGCGCAGATGGCGCAGACCCTGTTCGGCGGCATGTTGCTGATGCTGCTGGCGCTGGCCGCCTTCGCGATGATTGACGTGCCCTTGCAGAAATTCCAGCACGCGCAAAAGCTGCGCATGAGCCACCAGGAACAGAAGCAGGAGCGCCGCGAAAGCGAAGGCAATGGCGAGGTGAAGGCCAAGGTGCGCCAGTTGATGCGCGAGGCTTCACGCCGCCGCATGATGGCCGCGGTGCCGACCGCCGATCTGGTGGTGATGAACCCGACCCACTACGCCGTCGCGCTGAAATACGAAGACGGCAGCATGACGGCGCCGCGTGTCGTCGCCAAGGGCGCCGACCTGATCGCGATGGCGATCCGCGATCTCGCCACCACCTCGAAGGTGCCGGTGCTGCAAGCGCCGGTGCTGGCGCGTGCGCTGTATGCCCACGCCGAACTCGACCGTGAAATCCCCGCCGCGCTGTTTGCCGCCGTGGCGCAGGTGCTGGCCTATGTCTACCAATTGCGCGCCGCGATGTCGGGCCGCATGCCGATGCCGGGCGATTTGCCGGAGCTGAACGTGCCCCCCGAACTCGATCCGCATCACAAGGCCGCTGAATGAACCCGTTGATGCAGAAGCTCCAAGGCCTCATCGGCCCCAACGCCCGCGCGGTGCGCTCTGCCATGGCGCCGCTCGTGGTCGTGATGATCTTGGCGATGATGGTGCTGCCGCTGCCGCCCTTCGCGCTCGACCTGCTGTTCACCTTCAACATCGCGATGGCGCTGATGGTGATGATGGTCGCGGCCTACATGCTGCGCCCGCTCGATTTCGCGGCCTTCCCGAGCGTGATCCTGCTCACGACGCTGCTGCGCCTCTCGCTCAACGTCGCCTCCACGCGTGTGGTGCTGCTGCAAGGCCACACCGGCACGGGTGCGGCGGGCAAGGTGATCGAATCGTTCGGCCACTTCCTGATCGGCGGCAACTTCGCGGTCGG
>JANYJL010000119.1 GCA_025361845.1 Rhizobacter sp. | reverse complement strand
GGTTCTTGCCGCCGGCCGCTGTGGCAACGGGTGCGTCCATCTCCGGATCGACCGGGTTTACCGCCACGGCTGCAGGCGCCGCAATCGGCATCCAGCCCAACATGATCAACGGCTTTCCGACCCACAACCGATTCACCAGCTACGACCCCGCATTCACCGTCATGGAAACACGTGGTACCGAGATCATCTCGCTGGGCCTGCGTGGTGGAACCATCGATGAAGGCGGCGGCATCGTGATCACGCCGAGCGTCCCCGAGCCGGAGACCTACGCGATGATGCTGCTCGGCCTGGGTGCGATGGGCGTCGTGTCCCGTCGCCGCCAGAAGATCAGCTGAACGAACGGCGCTGCCGGCATGCGCAATCGGGGCTTCGGCCCCGATTTTTGTTGATGCGTCGTCGTTAGACTCGTCGGCGTGGAAACCAAGTGGCTTGAAGACTTCGTGAGCCTGGCCGAGACGCGCAGCTTCTCGCGCTCGGCCCAGTTGCGGCATGTCACGCAGCCGGCGTTCTCGCGCCGCATCCAGGCGCTCGAAGCCTGGGCTGGTATCGACCTGGTCGATCGTTCTTCGTACCCGACGCGGCTCACGCCGGCCGGCGAGACCTTCGATTCGCAGGCGCTCGACATCCTCGGGTCGCTGCAAGGCGCTCGCAACATGATGCGGGCGCACCAGGTGGCGGGGCAGGACATGATCGAGTTCGCCGTGCCGCATTCGCTGGCCTTCACCTTCTTCCCGCATTGGGTGACGGACTTGCGGCACCGCTTCGGCGGCCTGAAGACGCGGCTGATCGCGCTCAACGTGCACGACGCGGTGATGCAACTCACCGAGGGCAGCTGCGATCTGCTGATCGCCTACCACCACCCCTCGCAACCGCTGCAGCTCAACCCCGAGCGCTACGAACTGCTGAGCCTGGGCAGCGAGACGCTGGCGCCGTATGCGAAGGCTGACAGCACCGGCCTCCCGCTGTTCCGCCTTCCCTCGCCGCACGGCATGCGCGTGCCCTTTCTGAGTTACGCGTCCGGCGCCTACCTGGGCCGGCTGGTCGAGGTGATCACCAAGCTCGCACCTGCGCCACTGAACCTCGACCCGATCTACGAGACCGACATGGCCGAGGGCCTCAAGGCGATGGCGCTCGAAGGCCACGGCCTGGCCTTCCTGCCGGCGAGTTCGGTGAAGAAGGAACTCAAGAGCAAGCGCCTGCTGCGCGCCAGCGCGCCCGGCGAACTCGAGCTGACGATGGAGGTGCGCATCTACCGCGAGCGCCCCGAGACGGCGCGCCACACCAAACCCGGTGCGCTAGCGCTGTGGGAGTTCCTGCAGCGCGCTTGAGGGGTGAGGGCGCCATGCCCACCCATGTCGGAAACTATGCGTGTGGCGCATGATGCGACGAACGCATCGCTTCTCCAAGAAACGGCATTGGCACGCCGGGTGCTACGAACCTACAGTTCGCGCACTCCGCAAACACCGCGCTCTGTAGTTTCACTTTCCTCTCAACCCCCTGGAGAAGTACATGTCGCTGTATCGATTTTCCCTGCGCAGCCTGCTGGCTGTCATGTTGTCTACCGCCGTCGGCTTCGCGATGGCGCAAGCCGCCAAGCCCAATGTCGTGGTGCTCGCCACCGGCGGCACGATCGCCGGTGCGGGCGCCTCGGCCGCCAACAGCGCCACCTACCAGGCCGCCAAAGTGCCGGTCGAGAAGCTGCTTGCCGGCCTGCCCGAACTGGCCGATGTGGCCAGCGTGCGTGGCGAGCAGGTGTTCCAGATCGCTTCCGAGAGCTTCACGAACGAGAAGCTCGTGACGCTCGCCAAGCGTGTGTCCGCACTCGCCAAAGACCCGACGGTCGACGGCATCGTCGTCACCCACGGCACCGACACGCTCGAAGAAACCTCGTTCTTCCTGACCCTCGTCGTGCACACCGACAAGCCGATCGTGATGGTCGCGTCGATGCGCCCCGGCACGGCGATGTCGGCCGACGGCATGCTGAACCTGTACGACGCCGTGGTGCTGGCGGCCGACAAGGAATCGCGCGGCAAGGGTGTGCTGATCGCGATGAACGACGACATCCTGAGCGGGCGTGACGCCGGCAAGCGCATCAACATCAAGACGAATGCCTTCGGCAGCCAGTGGGGTGCGCTCGGCATGGTGGTCGAAGGCCGCAGCTACTGGTTCCGCGCGCCGGTGAAGCGCCACACGATGGCCAGCGAGTTCGACATCGACAAGATCGACACACTGCCGAACGTGCAGATCGTCTACGGCTCGGGCGACATGGGTACCGCGCTCTATGAAGCGGCGGGCAAGTCCGGCGCGAAGGCCATCATCCACGCCGGCACGGGCAACGGCTCGGTGGCCGACTACGCGGTCGAGACGCTGCGCAAACTGCGTTCGCAAGGTGTGCAGATCGTGCGCTCGGCGCGTGTGCCCGACGGCTTCGTGCTGCGCAATTCCGAGCAGCCGGACGACAAGTACGACTGGGTGGTGGCGAACGACCTGAATCCGCAGAAGGCGAAGATCCTGGCTGCTGTGGCGCTCACCAAGACGAGCGACACCAAGGAACTCCAGCGCATCTTCTGGACGTATTGAACTGTTCTCCCTCTCCCTCCGGGAGAGGGCAGGGGTGAGGGTGGTCGCTGGCCACCCCCGTGCCCCGAAGCCACCCTCACCCCAACCCTCTCCCTGTGGGGAGAGGGGGCCCTCTGAAAGCAACCATGCGCACCGAACACGACTTCCTGGGCAACAAGTCCATCCCCGACGACGCCTACTGGGGCGTGCACAGCGCCCGTGCGGTCGAGAACTTTCCGATCTCGGGCAACGCGGTCTCGCAGATGCCCGAGCTGGTCCGCGCGCTGGCCTTCGTCAAGAAGGCCGCGGCGCAGGCGAATGCCGAACTCGGCGTGATCGACCGGCCGCGGGCCGGCGCGATCATCAAGGCCTGCGACGATTTGATCCGCGGCGAACTGCATGCGCAGTTCGTCGTCGACGTGATCCAGGGCGGCGCCGGCACCAGCACGAACATGAACGCGAACGAAGTGATTGCCAACCGCGCGCTCGAACACATGGGCCACGAGAAGGGCCGCTACGATGTGCTGCACCCGAACGACCACGTCAACGCCTCGCAGAGCACGAACGATGTGTACCCGACCGCGTTGCGCGTCGCGGCCTGGTTCGGCATCGACGGGTTGCTGATCGCGATGGCCGAATTGCGTGGCGCCTTCGAAGCCAAGGCCGCCGAATTCAAGAGCGTGCTGAAGATCGGCCGCACCCAGTTGCAGGACGCCGTGCCGATGACACTCGGCCAGGAGTTCCTCGCCTTCGCCATCATGATCGGCGAAGACGAAGCGCGGCTGCGCGAGGCGCGGGCCCTCATCACCGAAGTGAACCTCGGCGCGACGGCCATCGGCACCGGCATCAACGCCCCGGCGGGGTATGCCGAGATGGTGATTCCGATGCTGGCCACGGTCAGCGGCGTGCCGGTGGTGAAGGCCGCCAACCTCGTCGAAGCGACGCAGGACACCGGCGCCTTCGTGCAACTCTCGGGTGTGCTCAAGCGCGTCGCCTGCAAGCTCAGCAAGGTCTGCAACGACCTGCGCCTGCTGTCGAGCGGCCCGCAAGCCGGTTTCGGCGACATCAAGCTGCCCGCACGCCAAGCCGGCTCGTCGATCATGCCGGGCAAGGTGAACCCGGTGATCCCCGAGGTGATGAACCAGGTGGCCTTCGAGGTGATCGGCAACGACGTGACGATCACGATGGCCTCCGAAGCAGGGCAACTCCAGCTCAATGCCTTCGAGCCCATCATGGGATGGGCGCTGTTCAAGAGCGTCAAGCACCTCACCAATGCCTGCAAGACGCTGCAGATCAACTGCGTCGAAGGCATCGAAGCCAACCACGCCTTGCTGGCCAAGCGAGTGGCCGAATCGGTGACCCTGGTGACGGCGCTGAACCCGATCATCGGCTACGAGAAGGCCGCGTTGATCGCCAAGACCGCGCTTGCCACCGGCGGCACGATCGCCGACGTGGCTGAATCGCTCGGCATCATGAGCCGCGCCGAGATGAATGCCTTGCTCGTGCCCGAAAAACTCACCCAGCCGGTCCGCTTGGTGGCATGAGCCTTGCGAGCTTCCGCCCCTCAACCAAGGGGCGGATATCGCCGGCGACTGCGGGCAAGTACGTGCTAACCCTCAGGCCCGCATCCCTAGAATCCGGTCACTGGTTTTCAACCCCACAGGAGTTCGTATGAAGAAGTCGATGATCGTGAAGGCCGTTGCCGTGGCCGCCACCCTGGCCGCCCTGGGCACCGCCCGCGCCGACGACACGCTGAAGAAAATCAAGGACAGTGGCGCCGTGACGATGGGGGTGCGCGAGTCCTCCGGCGCGCTCAGCTACACGCTGGGTGACGGCAAGTACGTCGGCTACCACGTCGAGATCTGCAGCCGCGTGCTGGCCGATGTGCAGAAGCAGCTCGGCCTGGCCAAGATGGAAATCAAGTACCAGCCGGTGACCTCGCAGAACCGCATTCCGCTGGTGCAGAACGGTACCGTCGACATCGAGTGCGGCTCGACCACCAACAACGCCACGCGCCAGAAGGACGTGGCCTTCGCCGTGACCACCTACGTCGAAGAAGTGCGCATTGCGGTGAAGGCGAATTCCGGTATCACCGGCATTGCGCAACTGAACGGCAGGAACGTCGCCACCACCACGGGCACGACCTCGGTGCAACTGCTGCGCAAGCACGAACGCGCCGACGGTGTCGACTTCAAGGAAGTGTTCGGCAAGGACCACGCGGACAGCTTCCTGTTGCTCGAATCGGGCCGCGCCGATGCCTTCGTGATGGACGGTCAGATCCTGGCTGGCAACATCGCCAAGGCCAAGAACCCGGCCGATTTCAAGATCGTCGGCGAAGTGCTGTCGGTCGAGCCGATCGCCATCATGATCCGCAAGGACGACCCGGCCTTCAAGAAGGCCGTGGACGACAGCATCAAGGGCATGATGAAGAGCGGCGACATCGCCAAGGTCTACGACAAGTGGTTCGTGCAGGCGATCCCGCCGAGCAACACCAAGGTGGGCTTGCCGGCCAGCGAAGCCACCAAGATGGCCTGGGCGAACCCGAACGACAAGCCGGTCGAAGAGTACGCAAAGAAGTAAGGCGCTTGCCCGGCCCGGCGCACCGAGGGGTGCACCGGGCTCCAAACAACAACGACGAGGGAGGCCGCCTTGGGCAGCAAATGGGACTGGCAGATTTTTCTGCAAGACACGGGGGGCGGACGCACCTACCTTGAATGGCTGATGTCGGCCTGGGGCTGGACGCTCTCGGTGGCGGTCTGCGCGCTGGTCATCGCGCTCTTGGTCGGCTCGCTGATGGGCATTCTGCGCACCGTGCCGAGCAAGGGCCTGATGTTCATTGGCAATGCCTGGACCGAGCTGTTCCGCAACATCCCGCTCCTGGTCCAGGTGTTCCTCTGGTACCACGTGATCCCGGGCATGTTCAAGTCGCTGCAGGCGATTCCGAGTTTCATCCTGGTCGTGTTCGCGCTCGGCTTCTTCACCTCGGCGCGTGTTTCTGAGCAGGTGAAAGCGGGCATCCAGGCGCTGCCCAAGGGCCAGCGTTACGCGGGCCTGGCGGTCGGCCTTACGCTGCCGCAGACCTACCGCTACGTGCTGCTGCCGATGGCCTTTCGCATCGTCATTCCGCCGCTGACCAGCGAGTCGATGAACATCATCAAGAACTCGTCGGTGGCGTTCGCGGTGAGCATCGCCGAGATGACGATGTTCGCGATGCAGGCGCAGGAAGAAACCTCGCGCGGCATCGAGATCTACCTCGCGGTGACGGCGCTGTACTTCATCTCGGCCTTCGCGATCAACCGCATCGCCCTGGTCATCGAGAACAAGGTGCAGATCCCCGGGATGATGGGAGGTGGCCGATGAACTTGGACTTCGCCTTCCTGAGCTGGAGCGTCGTTTCCAGCTTCATTCTCAAGGGCCTGATCTTCTCGGTCCAGCTCACGCTGATCGCGATGCTCGGCGGCATTGCCCTCGGCACCGTGCTCGCGCTGATGCGCCTGTCGGGCAAGAAGTGGCTGGTGTTGCCAGCCGCGGCCTACGTCAACACCCTGCGCTCGATCCCGCTGGTGATGGTGATCCTGTGGTTCTTCTTGCTGATCCCGCTGCTGATCGGGCGGCCGATGGGCGCCGAGCTGTCGGCCATCATCACCTTCACGGTGTTCGAGGCGGCCTACTACTCCGAGATCATGCGCGCCGGCATCCAGAGCGTGCCGCGCGGCCAGGTGAACGCCGGTTACGCGGTCGGCATGACCTACGCGCAATGCATGAAGCTGATCGTGCTGCCGCAGGCCTTCCGCAACATGCTGCCGGTGCTGATGACGCAGACCATCATCCTGTTCCAGGACACCTCGCTCGTGTACGCGATCGGCGCCTACGACCTGCTCAAGGGCTTCGAGATCGCCGGCAAGAACTTCAACCGCCCGGTCGAGACCTACCTGGTCGCCGCCGTCGTCTACTTCGTGATCTGCTTCAGCCTGTCGATGATCGTGCGTCGCTTGCAGAAGAAGATCGCCATCATTCGCTGACCCTTCAGGAGACCCCCATGATCGACATCAAGAACGTTTCCAAGTGGTACGGCAGCTTCCAGGTGCTGACCGATTGCACGACCAGCATCCAGAAGGGCGAGGTCGTGGTGGTCTGCGGCCCGTCGGGCTCGGGCAAGAGCACGCTCATCAAGACGGTCAACGCGCTGGAGCCCTTCCAGAAGGGCGACATCGTTGTTGACGGCATCAGCATCTCCGACCCGAAGACCAACCTGCCCAAGCTGCGCTCGCGCGTCGGCATGGTGTTCCAGCACTTCGAGCTGTTCCCTCACCTCACGGTGACCGAGAACCTGACGCTGGCGCAGCTCAAGGTTCTGGGCCGCAATGCCGACGAGGCCAAGACGCGCGGGCTGAAGATGCTCGACCGTGTCGGCCTGATGGCGCACAAGGACAAGTTCCCCGGCCAGCTCTCGGGCGGCCAGCAGCAGCGTGTGGCGATCGCCCGCGCGCTCAGCATGGACCCGATCGTGATGCTGTTCGACGAGCCCACCTCGGCGCTCGACCCCGAGATGGTGGGCGAGGTGCTCGACGTCATGGTGCTGCTGGCCAAGGAAGGCATGACGATGATGGTCGTCACGCACGAGATGGGCTTTGCCAAGCGCGTGAGCCACCGCGTGATCTTCATGGATGCCGGCAAGGTGGTCGAGGATTGCTCCAGCGCCGCCTTCTTCGGCGACCCGAACGCACGCTCGCCGCGGGCGAAGGAATTCCTGTCGAAGATCCTTCAGCACTGAGGCGCTGAACGTCGGTTCAGGCAATGTCCTCGTGCAGGCACAGGATGTTGCCTTCGGGGTCTTCGAACCAGGCGGCTTTTTCGGAGCCGAGCACGCACACGTGGCCCTCGGTTTTGAGGCCGGGGAAGTCGTAGTCGGCGAACACGACGCCGCGTGACTTCAGCTCGCCGATCGCGGTGGCGATGTCGTCTACCCGGAAGCTCAAAGCGGTGTGCTGCGCCTTCGTGCCCTCCGGTTTCGGGAACAGCGCAATCTCGGTGCCGCCGCAGCGGTAGACGAACTTGCCGTCGGGTTTGTCGCCCAGCACCTCCAGGCCCAGCGCGTCTTCGTAAAAACGGCGTGCGCGGGCCATGTCCTTGACGGGCAGGATGCAGGTGGCGTGGGTGCTCGGGAAGCGGTTCATGGCGGGACTCTCCTTGCGCGCGCGATGCGCGTGCTTCAGGTTTAGTCCATTTGCGCCGGAATTGCGACTCGCCCGACGGGAGGCGCGCCGGTGCGAAAATGAAGTGATGACCTCGCCTTCCGCCGTGAGCACGACTCTCACCATCACCCGCCCCGACGACTGGCACCTGCACGTGCGCGACGGCGCGGCGCTGGCGGCCGTGGTGCCGCACACCGCGCGCCAGTTCGGCCGCGCGATCATCATGCCGAACCTGAAGCCGCCGGTGACCACCGCGGCGCAGGCCGTCGCCTACCGCGAGCGCATCCGCGCCGCCGTGCCGGCCGGTGTCGATTTCGAGCCGTTGATGACGCTCTATCTCACCGACCGCCTGCCGCCCGATGAAATCATGCGAGCGAAGGACGCCGGCGTCGTCGCCGTCAAGCTCTACCCGGCCGGCGCCACGACCAACAGCGATGCCGGTGTGACCGACCTGCGCAAGACCCACGCGACGCTGGAAACAATGCAGCGCGAAGGCCTGCTGCTGCTCGTGCATGGCGAAGTGACCGACCCCGAGATCGATCTGTTCGATCGCGAGAAGATGTTCATCGACGAGCAACTGATCCCGCTGCGGCGTGATTTCCCTGAACTGAAGATCGTGTTCGAGCACATCACCACGCGCGAAGCCGCGCAGTACGTCGGCGAGGCCGGGCCGCACACCGCTGCCACGATCACGGCGCACCACCTGCTGTACAACCGCAACGCGATCTTTCTCGGTGGCGTGCGGCCGCACTACTACTGCCTGCCGGTGCTCAAGCGCGAAGAGCACCGCCGTGCGCTCGTGACGGCCGCCACTTCCGGCAGCGACAAGTACTTTCTCGGCACCGACAGCGCGCCGCACCCGGCGCATCTGAAGGAACACGCCACCGGTTGCGCGGGCTGCTACACCGCGTTGTCCGCGTTGGAGCTGTATGCCGAGGCCTTCGATTCGGTCGGCGCGATCGGCCAGCTCGAAGCCTTCGCCAGTTTCAACGGCCCGGCCTTCTACGGCCTGCCATGCAACACCGGCCGCGTGACGCTGACGCGCGACAGCTGGACCGTGCCCGAAGTGCTGCCCTTCGGCGACACCCAACTCAAGCCGCTGCGAGGCGGTGAGACATTGACCTGGAAACTCACATGACACCCACCCCGCGCACCATGCTGCTGATCGACGCCGACAACGTCTCGGCCGACGTCATCCAGCAAGCCATCGAACTGGTGGTCTCGCGGCATGGCGCGATCCACGTGCGCCGCGCCTACTGCACGGCCGAGGCAGCGGTGACGCACGCCAAGCTCTTCAAGAGCCTGTCGATCCGGCCGATCGTGAACCTCTCGGCGGGCAAGAATTCGAACGATATCGCGCTCGCCGTCGATGCGATCGACCTCGCGATTTCGGAGCGGCCCTCCGTCGTCGTCATCGTCTCCTCCGACTCCGATTTCGCGCCGCTCGTGATCCGCCTGCGCGAAAAAGGTTGTCGCGTCGAAGGCATCGGCCAGCTCGGCAAAACCGGCGAAGAGGCGCCGGTGGCTTACGACCACTTCGAAGATCTGGCACACCACAAGGCCGCCAAGGGGCCGGTGCGGCGAGGCAGAGCGGAGCGGCCTGTGGTCGAGAACGCCGTGGTGGAAAAGGTCCGCGCGGTTCGGGGCCGCACCAAGCTGAAGGAAGCAGCACCGGCGCCGACACCCAAACCTGTGCCCGCACGCCCACCCGAGCCCATCCAGCCGGCCGACGTGGTCAGCATCCTGCACATCGTGCCGGCCCTGCGCAGTGGCGAACGTTTGCAGCTCAACAGCACGGTCGAACCCTTGCGCCAAGCGGGCTTGCTGTCCAAGAGCGCGGCCTCCACCAAGCTGTTCAAGAAGTACCCGGACTGGTTCGAGCTCACGCCCGAGAAGCAGCCCAACAAGGTCCAGTACCGGGTGCGGTGAATTCGCGCCCGCAGAGGCCGCGGGTGACGTCGCCTACGAAGCCTTCATCGCCCGCACAGCCAGCGTGCCCACGCGCGACAAGCTGCACGACCCGTTCAACGGCATCGGGTGGCTGCGCTTTCCGCAGCTCAAGCGGCGGCTCAACGAGTCGCAGGCGGCGCGGGTCGCGCTGCACGGTATCGGCGCCACGCGCGGCGCGGTGCGTGATGCGCTGACGTTGTTCGACGAAAATGCCGCTGTGTTCCGCCCGCCGGCCTGACGCGGCACGGGCATTGCGTGTCGCGTTTCAACGCCCGCGTGCACTCGCCTTCCTGCACTCGCCTCCCTGTGAGACCCATGACCGACACGACCTTGCCTGCGCCTGCCACCGTGTGGCCTCCGACATCCGCCCGCTGGGTCGTGACCGCGGTGTTCTTCGCCTTCGCGCTGGGCCTCGGCCTGTGGGCCGGCGCCACGCCCACGCTGATGCACCGCACGGGCCTCACGGCCGCGGGCCTGGGCCTCGCGCTGACCTTGCACGCGGCAACCTACATCGCCGCCATGACGGGCTGCGGCTGGCTCTCCCGCCATGTCGCGCCGCGCCGCATGCTGCTCGTCACCTTGCCGCTGCATGCACTCGCGTTCCTGCTGCTGTTCACCGCCGACTCCTCGCTCGTGCTGACGCTCGGCCTCGTGCTCGTCGGTGCCACGGCCGGCAGCACCGATCTCGCGATGAACACCGAAGGCACCGCGGTCGAGCGTGAGCTCGGCCGGCCCGTGCTCACGCGCATGCACGCCGCTGCATCGGCCGCGTTCGCACTCGGCGCGATGCTCGGGAGCCTGCTGGCCACCGGGGCCGGCACGGTCTGGTGCGCGGTGCTTGCGGTCGGCGTGGTGCTGCCGGTGATGTGGGCGCTGTGGCGCCTCGGCCCGCGTGCGGTGGCCTTGCCGGATGCCACGCTGCGGGCCGCGCCCGGCGGCCTGCCGTCGGGCGTGCTGCTGCTGGGCGCCGTGCTCGGCCTGACGATAGCCGCCGAGATCACCGCGTCGATGTGGTCGTCGAAATACCTCGCCGAACAGGCCGCGCAGCTGGCGGCGTTTGCCGGTGCCGGTTCCGCGTTCTTCACCGGCAGCCAGGCGGCGATCCGCTTCTTCGGCGACCCGCTGCGCCGGCGCTTCGGCGACTACCGCCTCGTGATGGCGTCACTCGCGACCGCGGCCTGCGGCTTCACCTTCGTCGGCCTGTGCGAAGGCTTCGGCCCGGCGCTGTTCGGCTTTGCATTGGTCGGCCTGGGCACGGCCTGCGTCGTGCCCTGCTGTTTTGCGATGGTGGCCGCGCGCTCGCCGCACCGCGCCGCCGCGGCGCTCGGTGCGGCCTCGTTGCTCTCCGGGGTGGTCCGCCTGCCGACGCCGCTGTTCCTCGGTGCCATGGCCACCGCCTGGTCGGACGCCGCCGCGTTCCTGTGCATCGCGGTCGGGCTGCTGGTGGCTTTGGTGCTTTTTGCCGTCGCCGGTGCGGCGCCGCGCGGGCCGGCACCACAGCGCGGATAATCCCGTTCGTGAAGCGGGCCAGACCGCCGCTGGTGCAAGGCTCGAAAGGGCGCACTGGAGGAAGGTCCGGACTGCACAGGGCGGCGCAGCAGCTAACGGCTGTCCACCGTGAGGTGAGGATCAGAGCAACAGAGACGAGTCGGCATCCGCGTCGCAAGACGAGGGTGCCGGGTGAAACGGGCAATCTCTGCGTGCAGCAATACCAAGTAGGCACACTCTGAACGACACGTGCAAACGTGCCGTTCAACCGCTGGCCCGGCGGCTGTGTGCGGGTAGGTAGCACCGAGCCGTGCAGCGATGCACGGCCCAGAGGAATGGCGGTCACGGCGCGGGCTTCGCAAGAGGCTTGTCGCTGCACAGAATCCGGCCTATCGGCTCGCTTCACACTTTTTCCATCCCTGCCGGGCGCGCTGCCCGGGCACGCACCGCACGACGACGTTTGAACCCCGACGCCAAAACCCTCTGGAACGCCCCGCACTGGGCCCTGGCCGCGTTGCTGGCCTGCCTGGGCACGCTGGGGCCTTTCTCGGTCGACATCTACCTGCCTGCGTTCAGCGGCATCGCGCAATCGATCGGTGCCACGCCGGTCGAGATGCAGCAAACGCTCTCGGCCTACCTGTTCGGCTTTGCGCTGATGAACCTCTTCCACGGCGCGCTGGCCGACAGCTTCGGCCGCCGCCCGGTGGTGCTGTGGGGCGTGGCGGTATTCACGCTCGCCTCGGCGGGCTGCGCGCTCTCGCAGCACATCGGTGCACTCGTGTTCTTTCGCGCCGTGCAGGGCATGGCGGCGGGCGCCGGCATGGTGGTCTCGCGCGCGGTGATCCGCGATCTGTTCGCCCCGGCCGATGCGCAGCGGGTGATGTCCCAGGTGACCGTCTACTTCGGCGTCGCGCCGGCCATCGCGCCGATCATCGGCGGCCTGCTGTTCCTGCACGCGGGCTGGCATTCGATCTTCTGGTTCCTCGTGGTCATCGGCGTGGCCTTGTGGTTGCTCAACTACAAGCTGCTGCCCGAAACCCTGCACGCCAGCCAGAAGCAGGCCTTCAACATTCCGCACCTGATGCGCGGTTACTGGCAACTCGGCTCCAGCCCGCGCTTCCTGTTGCTGGCGCTGGCCAGCGGCATCCCGTTCAACGGCATGTTCCTGTACATCCTGTCGGCGCCGGTGTTCCTCGGCGACCTGCTGCACCTCTCGCCGGGGCAGTTCTTCTGGCTGTTCCTGATGACGATCGGCGGCATCATGTCCGGCGCGTGGTTGTCCGGGCGGCTGGCCGGGCGCATCCGGCCGAAGGACCAGATCCGGCGCGGCTTCACCATCATGCTGATCGTCTCGGTCACCAACCTCGGGCTGAACCTGCTGTTCCCGGCGCAGGCCTGGTGGGCACTGCTGCCGATCGGCATCTTCTCGTTCGGCTGGGCGCTGATGGTGCCGGTGGTCACGTTGATGGTGCTCGATCTGGTGCCCGAGCGGCGCGGCATGGCGTCTTCGGTCCAGGCCTTCGTCGGCGGCACGGCCAACGGCCTGGTGGCCGGCGCTGTGGTGCCGCTGGTGATGCACTCGGCCGTGCTGCTGGCGGCCACCTCGCTGGGCATGATGAGCATCGGCCTGGTGGCTTGGCTGTGGGTCAAGCCGCGCGTGACCTGAGGCCATGGGCCGACGCTCAAGTCGGCCGGCGGGGTGTCGATATCCGAAGCTGAGGCCTGCACTTGCCGGGCCACGACGCCGGAGACCCTCGCCCATGCCCAGCTTCCTGACTCTGCCCGCCGCGGCCCGACTGACGCTGCTGGCCTGCGCTGCCTTGTGGGCTCTGGCCCTGCCGGCCCGCGCTTCGGATGCGCACGCCGAAGCCGAGAAGGAGCCGGTGGTCAAGAAGCTGGAAGCCAAGCCCGAAGCGAAATCCGAAGCGAAAGCTGAGCGCAAGGCCGAAGGCAAGGTCGAAGCCGCGCCTGAAGTGCATGCCGCCAAGGCTCCGCCGCCGATGGACCCGCTGGACAGGGTGCGCGAGCGCCTGGCCGAAAAGCTCGGCGCGCACAAAGCGCCCGATGCCGGCAACCCGAACGTGCTGCGCGTTGCCGCGCACCCCACGGCCGCTGCGGCGCCGGCCGCGCCGCGTGCCAAGCGTGCCAGTGCGGCGCCGGTCGAACCACTGGCCGCCGCGACCCCACACGGTGA
>JANYJL010000088.1 GCA_025361845.1 Rhizobacter sp. | reverse complement strand
GTTGCGCTTGCCGACGCCCACTGCCAGCACTTCACCCTGGTCGGGCTTCTCGGCGACGTTGTCGGGAATGACGATGCCCGAGGCGGTTTTGGTTTCTTGTTCGAGGCGCTTGACGATCACGCGATCGTGCAAAGGACGAAGTTTCATAGCATCTCCTTGATGTCTCGGAATGAGCTTCCATGGGGGGTGAGGCAGGGTCTGCACTCGTTTGCTTTTCGACGCCCCGCGCCCGTCAAAACAGACTCGGAGGTCGTTAGCACTCGTTGATGGCGAGTGCTAGCAACTCAGATTATAGGGTCGTGCCTCAGTGTTTCAAGGGGGGACTTGCGACAGAGTGCGCAGGTTCGCACTCGCTGCGGGGCGACACCGCCTGGGCAGTGTTCTCCCGGATGTACTTTGTTTGATCGTCGAACTAAACTGTTCCCAAGCCTTTAAATCAGACGCAGGAGCCACCATGGCCGATTACTTCAACGACATCGCCCCGATCGCCTACGAAGGCGCGGAATCGCGCAACCCGCTGTCCTTCAAGTGGTACGACCGCGACCGCATCGTGCTCGGCAAGCGCATGGAAGACCAGTTGCGCTTCGCCGCCTGTTACTGGCACACCTTCGCCTGGAACGGTTTCGATGTGTTCGGCTACGACGGCTCGTTCTCGCGGCCCTGGCACCAGGTGGCCGACCCGATGGAAGCGGCGCGCATGAAAGCCGACGCCGCGTTCAGCTTCTTCAAGAAGCTCGGCGCGCCGTATTACTGCTTCCACGACCGCGACGTGGCGCCCGAAGGTGCGACACCGAAAGCGAGCGTCGAGAATTTCCATCGCATGGTCGATGTGCTGCAAGCCAAGCAGGCCGAGACCAGCATGAAGCTGCTCTGGGGCACGGCCAATCTCTTCAGCCACAAGCGCTTCATGAGCGGGGCGGCGACCAACCCGAACCCCGAGGTCTTCGCAATGGCCGCGCTCCAGGTGAAGGAAGCGCTCGACGCGACCCTGAAACTCGGTGGCGAAAACTACGTGCTCTGGGGCGGCCGTGAAGGCTACGAGACCCTGCTGAACACCCGCATCGGCCAGGAACTCGACCAGATGGGCCGCTTCCTCAACATGGTGGTCGACTACAAACACAAGATCGGCTTCAAGGGCACGATCCTGATCGAGCCGAAGCCGCGCGAGCCGACGAAGCATCAATACGACTACGACGCCGCTACCGTCTACGGTTTCCTGCTGCGCCACGGGCTGGAGAAGGAAATCAAGGTCAACCTCGAAGCCAACCACGCCACCCTGGCCGGCCACAGCTTCGAGCACGAGATCGCCACCGCGATCGACCTGGGCATCTTCGGCTCGCTCGACATGAACCGGGGCGACATGCAGTGCGGCTGGGACACCGACCAGTTCCCCAACAGCATCGGCGACACCGCGCTCGCGCTCTACACCGTGATGCAGGCCGGCGGCTTCAAGACCGGCGGCGTGAACTTCGATTCGAAGGTTCGGCGCCAGTCGATCGACGCAGCCGACCTGTTCCACGGCCACATCGGCGGCATGGATGTCTCGGCGCGTGGCCTGCTGATCGCCGAGAAGATGATCAATGACGGCCGCCACGCCAGCTTCGTGCGCGACCGTTACGCCGCCTGGGAAGAGGAGTTCGGCCGCTCGGTGATGGCCGGCAAGGTGAGCCTCGAAGATGCGGCGGCGCGAGTGACTTCGCGCAATGCCGACATCGCCCCCGTGTCTGGCCGGCAGGAGTTCCTCGAGAACCTGATGAGCGAGTACTGCTGATCGCAGCCGCTGAGGAAGGTGGCGCCGGCAAGCCCTCTCAAGGGGGCCTGCGCTCCCTAGCTTGACAGGCGCTTTTTGGCCGCGACCTGACTTACCATGCGGGCCACAGTGCGATGCTTCGCACGCTGTCTGTCGCAGGAGAGTCTTCAATGGAAGTGACCTTCAACCTGAGCCGCGGCGCCTCGCTCGGGGTGTTGCCGCCGGCCGCGCCGCAAGGCCAGTCGCCTGCGCTCACGGCCTCGCCGAAGCTCTTGCTGGTCGATGACCACGAGCTGGTTCGCCTGGGCGTCAAGACGCTCTACACCGACCTGCAAGGCGTGCCGATCGAATGGCATGAAGCAACCTCGCTGCGCGAAGCGATCGACATCTACGCCCGCGAGACCGACTTCGACGCCGTGCTGCTCGATCTGAACCTGGCCGATTGCAAGGGTCTGCAGGGCCTGCGCCAGTTCCTGCATGCGCACCCCAAGGCGCGTGTGGCCGTGTTCAGCGGCACGCAAGACGAGTTCGTGGTGCGCCAGGCGCGTGCCCTCGGCGCCGTCGGCTATGTGGGCAAGGGTTCGATGATGGCCGAGATGCGCGACACCTTGTCGGCCCTGGTCTGGCCGAACGGCGGGCCTGAGACGCGCGGCCCGGCGCCCAGCAGCACCCTGTTCCCGCGCTTTCCCTCGTCGGCCATGTACGACCGTGTCGCCGAACTCGGGCCGCGCCACCTCGAAATCCTGGAACTCGTCTTGTCGGGCTGCGCCAACCAGGAGATCAGCAACTCGATCGGCCTGTCGCTCGGTACCGTCAAGAACTACGTGTCGTCGCTGCTGCTCGCGCTCGACGTGAAGTCGCGCTCGCACCTGATCAGCCTGTTCCGCTGAGAGGCGGTCGATTGGCGCCATCGCCCCCCGCGGCGAGTTTTGTCGCCGTCAGCGGCGCCAGCGATGCGCCTGACACCGACCTGCCCTATGCCGGCGGGCAGGGGCTGCGCACCCGTGAGAAGCGCTGGGCCGGGCTGGCGCTGGGGGGCATCGGCGCACCCGCCGCGATCTGGATGGCGCTGTCGCTGGCGGTTTCCCTGGCGGCCATCGGCTTGGCTGCGGCCGCGTTGGCTTGGCCGCGACTCGGGCTCGGGTGGGCCTTGTTTCCCTTGGTGGCGTGCGGCGCACTCGCGGTGGCGGTGCTGGTCCTGTCGCGGCGCGGCGAGCGCGCCATGCGTGAACGGGACCGCCGCATCCGCGCGCTCGAAGAAGAGCGCGACGCCGCCTTGCGTGCCGACCAGGAAAAGAGCCGATTCCTCACCATCGCCAGCCACGACCTGCGCCAACCGGTGCACGCGCTCGGCCTGTTCGCCGCGACGCTCGACAAGCGCCTGCAAGGCTCGCCCGACGAGCACCTCGTGCGCAACATGATTCGCTCGATCGACGGCCTCGACCGCTCTTTCAACGCCATGCTCGACATCTCGCGCCTGGACGCCGGCACGATCGAGCCGAACGTGCAGCATTTCCCGCTGCGCGACCTGTTCCGTCGCCTGCACATGCACTTTGCCGGGCAGGCCGAACTGCGCGGCCTGGGCCTGCGCTTTTCGCCCGGCGGCAAGGCGGTGAGCAGCGACCCGCAGTTGCTGGAGCGCATCCTCGGCAACCTGGTGCAGAACGCGATCAAGTACACGGAGTCGGGCGGCATCGTCGTCGTCGCGCGCAGCACGCGCACGCGCATCAATGTCGAGGTCTGGGACACCGGCATCGGCATCGGTGCGACCGAGCTGCCGCGGGTCTTCGACGAGTTCTACCAGGTCGGCCGCGGTGAGCGCGCGCGCAGTCGCGGCTTGGGCATGGGCCTGGCGATCGTCAAGCGCCTGTCGCGTCTGCTCGGGCACGAACTGACGGTGGTGTCTCGGCCCGGCAAGGGCACCTTGTTTCGCATCGGCATCGCCTTGAGCGATCTGCCCGAGATCCAGGACGCTACCGCCGCCGCCGACACCCTGCCGATGCCGCTCGCACAAGCCCGCACCGTGCTCATCATCGACGACGGCGAAGCCATCCGCGAAGGCCTGCGCCTGCTGCTCGAAGAGTGGGGCTACGACGCCATCGCGGCCGGCACCATCGCCGAAGCCGAACGTGCGGTGTTCGCGCTCGAAGCGCCGCCCGACCTGATCCTGTCGGACCTGCATCTGGGCGACGGCCCCGACGGGCTTGCCGCCATCGACGCGATCCGCCGACAATGCGGCCACGACGTGCCGGCCATCGTCATCACCGGCGACACCTCGCACGGCGAGATGCGGCGCGTCAGCGAGAGCGGTCACCCGGTGCTGTTCAAGCCGGTGCAGCCGCGCAAGTTGTACAACGTGCTGCGAGGCTTGCTGTCATGACGCTGCATCGTTCTTCGGGCCGGCCCTGCGGAGGTGCTGCGGCATCCCCCAAGGCCGTGGGTGAAATGACTTTAGACCAGTGTGCGCGCGGGGCGGCGCATCTAGAGTGCCCTGAAGAACTCTGGGCCTTGGCCGCGTCATGAACTCCCGTCCCGTCACCCTCGCCTGACCACCATGGCGGATTTCGACCTCGATACCCTGCTCGCGCCGCTGGACGACGCGGCCCCCTGCGGTCCCGACCTCGAATACGACGCTGCCTTCCTGGCCCTGCAAGCCACCGGCGAAGGCAAGCCCGAACGCCAGTATGGCGACACCCTGATCGCCGCCGAACCGCCGGACTGGCTGTTGCTGCACGAGCAGGCCACGCAACTGGCGCAGCGCACTCGTGACCTGCGTGTGGCCGTGTGGCTGGCGCGCAGCGGCGCCCGCGTGGCCGGCCTCAGCGCTGCGGTGCGCGGCCTGCAATTGGTGCAGGGGCTGCTCGAACGTCATTGGGACGCCGTGCACCCGGTGCTCGATGCCAGCGACGGCAACGACCCGACCGCTCGCCTGAACGCGCTGGCTCCGCTGGCCCACCTCGACGGCGCGATGGCCGACCTGCGCGCCGCGGGACTGACGACGACCCGCGGCAGCCTGACGGTGCGCGACATCGAACTCGCGCTCGGCCGCGGCGAGCCTTTGGCCGGCGAGGCCGTGCCGAGCGAAGACGGCGTGCTCCAAGGCACCCGCGCCGCGCTGGCCCAGAACCCCGCACTGGCCGACACCTTGCAGCAAGGCCACCTCGCCGTGCAGGCAATCGCCGCGACCATCGACGAACGCCTCGGCGTCGGCATCGGCCCCGATTTCTCGCCGATCCAGAAGCTGTTGAAGGTCGTCGCCCTGGCCGGCCGGCGTGCCGGCGGTTCCGCCGGCGCGCAAGACGACGCGGTTGACGATGCAGCCGCGTCGGCCCCCGGTGCCCGCCGCGTCGCCTCCGTGCCCGGCACCATCGCCTCACGCGAAGACGCCGTCACTGCGCTCGAACGTGTGTGCGACTGGCTCGAACGCAACGAACCCAGCAACCCTGCGCCGCTGTTGATCCGGCGGGCGCAGCGCTTGATGAGCAAAAATTTCCTCGAGATCATTCGTGACCTCATGCCCGAGGGCCTCGACAGCGTCGAGAAGCTCGCCGGGCCCGGCGGCATTTAGCACCAGCAAGGAGCAAGACCATGGCAACCAGCAGCCAGAAGTTCATCGCCCGCAACCGCGCCCCGCGTGTTCAGATCGAGTACGACGTGGAGTTGTACGGCGCCGAGAAGAAGGTGCAGCTGCCCTTCGTGATGGGCGTGATGTCCGACCTCTCGGGCAAACCCGCCGACCCGCTCGCGCCGGTGGCCGACCGCAAGTTCCTCGACATCGACGTCGACAACTTCGATGCGCGCATGAAGTCCATGAAGCCGCGCGTCGCCTTCCAGGTGCCCAACACGCTGACCGGCGAAGGCAATCTCGCGGTCGACATCACCTTCGAGAGCATGGACGACTTCTCGCCCGCCGCCGTGGCGCGCAAGGTTGATGGCCTGCGCCAGTTGCTCGAATCGCGCCAGCAACTCGCCAACCTGCTGACCTACATGGACGGCAAGACCGGCGCTGAAGAACTGATCGCCAAGGTCGTCAAGGACCCGGCGCTGCTGAAGTCGCTCGCCGACGCGCGCAAGCCGACCGACGCTGCTTGAAGCCTAGCCCCTTGACGACATTTCAGAACGACTCCGCGGAGAAGAACCATGGCTGAAGAATCTGCAACCGGAAGCTCGGCGCTTCAGGGCATCGAGTACCAGGGCGGCGAGTTCGCCGCGCTCCTGAACAAGGAGTTCAAGCCCAAGTCCGAGGACGCCAAGTCCGCGGTCGAGCAGGCTGTGCTCACGCTCGCGCAGCAGGCGCTGGCGCAGACCAACCTGATCAGCAGCGATGTCATCGTCTCGATCGAGGCCATGATCGCCGAACTCGACAAGCGCATGTCGGCCCAGATCAACGCGGTTTTGCACCACGCCGATTTCCAGCAGATCGAAAGCGCCTGGCGCGGCCTGCACCACCTCGTCAACAACACCGAAACCGACGAGATGTTGAAGATTCGGGTGATGAACGTGTCCAAGAACGACCTGGGCAAGACGCTCAAGCGTTTCAAGGGCACGTCCTGGGACCAGAGCCCGGTGTTCAAGAAGGTCTACGAAGAAGAGTTCGGCCAGTTCGGCGGCGAGCCCTTCGGTTGCCTGGTCGGCGACTACTACTTCGACCACAGCCCGCCCGACGTGGAACTGCTCGGCGAGATGAGCAAGATCGCGGCCTCCGCGCACTCGCCCTTCATCGCCGCGGCCGGCCCCACGCTGATGCAGATGAGCTCGTGGCAGGAACTCGCCAACCCGCGTGACCTGACCAAGATCTTCGGCACGCCCGAGTACGCCGCCTGGCGCTCGCTGCGCGACTCCGAAGACGCACGCTACATCGGCCTGGCCATGCCGCGCTTCCTGGCGCGTCTGCCCTACGGCGCCAAGACCAGCCCGGTCGAGGAGTTCAACTTCGAGGAAGAAACCGGCGGCGGCGAACACGGCAACTACACCTGGGCCAACTCGGCCTACGCGATGGCCGTGAACATCAACCGCTCGTTCAAGATGTACGGCTGGTGCTCGAGCATCCGCGGCATCGAGTCGGGCGGCTCGGTCGAAGGCCTGCCCACACACACCTTCCCGACCGACGAAGGCGGCGTGGCGATGAAGTGCCCGACCGAAATCGCCATCAGCGACCGGCGCGAAGCCGAACTCGCGAAGAACGGCTTCATGCCGCTCGTGCACCGCAAGAACTCCGACTTCGCGGCCTTCATCGGCGCGCAGTCGCTGCAGAAGCCGGCCGAGTACGACGACCCGGACGCGACGGCGAATGCCAACCTCGCGGCGCGCCTGCCCTACCTGTTCGCCTGCGCACGTTTTGCGCACTTCCTGAAGTGCATCGTGCGCGACAAGGTCGGCTCCTTCAAGGAGAAGGAAGACATGTCGCGCTGGCTGAACGACTGGATCATGAATTACGTCGATGGCGACCCGGCCAACTCCTCGCAGGACGTGAAGGCGCGCCGGCCGCTGGCCGCCGCCGAAGTCACGGTCGAGGAAATTCCGGGCAACCCCGGCTACTACTCGTCCAAGTTCTTCCTGCGCCCGCACTACCAGCTCGAAGGCCTGACCGTGTCGCTGCGGCTGGTTTCGAAGCTGCCGTCGCAAAAGGCGGCTTGAGGCGGTTTGAAGCAATCCTGAATCCCTGTCCCGGATGGCACATGCGCGTCGTGTGTGACACCCCTCGAAGCACTGAACGACGCTAATCAATCACGGAGGTATTTGCCATGGCAAGCGTAGACTTTTTCCTCAAGATCGACGGCATTGCCGGCGAGTCCACCGACGACAAGCACAAGGGCGAGATCGAGCTCGAGTCGTGGAGCTTCGGCGCCACCAACTCGTCGTCGTTTTCCAGCGGTGGTGGCGCCGGCGTCGGCAAGGTCAA
>JANYJL010000009.1 GCA_025361845.1 Rhizobacter sp. | reverse complement strand
AGCACGAAGTTGGTGTCGCAGACGGCCGAGCGTGACGGGATCAGTGAGGCCGCGAGCGCCGGGTCGAGCGGTTTCGAAGCTACGATGTAGGTGCCGACCGGCATCACCCGCCGTTCGAGCGAAGGCGCGATGCCTTGCAGATAGACATTGCCCGCCAGCAGCACGTGCGAGGCACGCACCGCCCCGTGGCGTGCGCGCACCACGGCCGTGCTGCCGGGTTCGATCGAGAGCACCGGCGAGGATTCATGGATTCGCACGCCCAGGCTGGCCGCCGCGCGCGCCAGTCCAAGGCTGTATTTGAGCGGGTGCAGGTGGCCGCCGAGCGGGTCGTGAACGCCGCTGTGAAAGCGCGGGCTGGCGATCCAGCGCGGCATCTCGGCCGGCGCGATCCAGGTGGTCTCGTAGCCGAAGCTGCGCCGCATGTGTTCCTGCCACTTCTGCAGCTCGCGTGACTTGCGCGCGCTCTCGGCCACGCCCATGTAGCCATCGACCCAATCGCAATCGATGCCGAATCGCTCACGGCGCTGTGCGATCAGGCGGATGGATTCGAGCGTCATGTCCCAGACGCGGCGCGAGGCCTCGCGGCCGAGTTGTTCGTCGATCACCGATTGATCGCAGGCCAGCCCCGCAATCACCTGCCCACCATTGCGGCCGGAGGCTCCCCAGCCGACTTGTTGCGCTTCGAGCAGCACGACGCTGTAGCCCCGGTCGGCCAGCTCGATCGCTGCCGACAGACCCGCCAGCCCGCCGCCCACGATGGCCACGTCGCAGTCGACGTTCGATTGCAATGCGGAGAAGCTCATGTCACGCGGCGCGGTGGCGGCGTAATACGAGTGTTTCGTCAGTTGCTGGTCGGCGCTGAGCAGGGACATACAGGGTGTGCGCTAGGCAAGCCTTCGGTTCGGGGTGATTGATTCGCTGTGGCTCAAAAGCTCAAGCGAGCTTCTTGAGCACGTCGGCCAAGGTGCCGACGATCTGCTGGATGTGCGCATCTTCGATGATCAGCGGCGGTGAGAGTGCGATGGTGTCACCCGTGGTGCGGATCAAGAGACCACGTTCCCAGCATTCGAGGAACACATCGAACGCGCGCTTTCCCGGCTGCCCGGCGATGGGCGCCAACTCGATGCCGCCGACGAGGCCGATGTTGCGCACGTCGATCACATGCGGCAAGCCCTTCAGCGAGTGCAGTGCGGTCTCGAACAGCGGCGCCATCTTCGCGCCGCGCGTCAGCAGGCCTTCTTCGGCGTACGTGTCGAGCGTGCCCAGCGCCGCCGCGCAGGCGAGCGGATGCGCCGAGTAGGTGTAGCCGTGGAAGAACTCGATCATGTGATCGGGCCCGTTCATGAAGGCGTCGTGGATGTGCTGCTTGGCGAACACCGCGCCCATCGGCACGCAGCCGTTGGTGATGCCCTTGGCGACCGTCATCAGGTCGGGCGTGACGCCGAAATGTGTGGCCGCGAAGGGTGAGCCCAGGCGGCCGAAACCGGTGATGACCTCGTCGAAAATCAGCAGGATGCCGTGTTTGTCGCAGATCTCGCGCAGGCGCTGCAGGTAGCCCTTGGGCGGCAGCAGCACGCCGGTGGAGCCGGCGACGGGTTCGACGATCACGGCGGCGATGGTCGATGCATCGTGCAGCGTCACCAGGCGTTCCAGGTCGTCGGCCAGTTCGGCGCCAAACTCGGGCACGCCGCGGGAATACGCATTGCGCGCCAGATCGTGCGTGTGGCGCATGTGGTCCACACCGGCCAGCAGGGGGCCGAACATCTTGCGGTTGGCGACGATGCCGCCGACCGAGATACCGCCGAAGTTGACCCCGTGGTAGCCGCGCTCGCGGCCGATGAGGCGGGTGCGCGCGCCTTCGCCACGCACGCGGTGGTAGGCGACGGCCATCTTCAGCGCCGTCTCGACCGCCTCGGAACCCGAGTTCGTGTAGAAAACCTTGTTCAAGCCCTTGGGCGTGAGTTCGACCAAGCGTTCGGCGAGTTCGAAGGCCTTCGGGTGGCCCATGTTGAAGGGCGGCGCGAAGTCCATCTCGGCCGCTTGTTCGGCGATGGCTTTGACGATGCGCGGGCGGGCATGGCCCGCGTTCACGCACCAGAGGCCGGCGATGCCGTCGAGGATCTGGCGGCCTTCGGGCGTCCAGAAGTACATGCCCGCGGCCTTGGCCAGCATGCGGGGCGACTTCTTGAACTGGCGGTTCGCGGTGAAGGGCATCCAGTAGGCGTCCATCTTCGCGGCAGGCGCCGCGGGCGTGGCCACATCGGGGTGAGGGGCGGTGATGGTGTCGACTTCGGTGTACATGGGCTTCTCCTCGGGCGGACGGGCTGCGATGACCCGGTCAAGTGTGCGTTTTACCGCATTACCAGTCTAGAGAAAGGCCAGCGCAATGTGCTTGCGCAATGACGCTGGGTTCACCCGCAGCCTTGCAATATGATTCGAAATCAGGCCACTCAAACAGCATTCAATGCGAAACAAGCCCGCCATCGTGCAACTGGATGCGATCGACCGCGCGATCCTGACCGAGCTGCAAAACGAAGGGCGCCTGTCGAACCAGGAGCTCGCGGCTCGTGTGCACCTGTCGCCGTCGGCCTGCCTGCGGCGCGTGAAGGCACTCGAAGACAACCAGGTGATCGCGCAGTACGTGGCGCTCGTGAATCCGCGCGCGGTGGGCAAACACGGCATCAGCTACACCATCATCAACCTCGAAAGCATGAACACGCCGCAGCTCGCGGCCTTCGAGCAGGCGGTGCGCGATCAGCCGGAAGTTCTCGACTGCTTCTACGTGGCGGGCTCGAACGACTACCTGATCCGGTTCGCTTACCGAGATGCTGAAGACCTGGAGCGCTTTCACTCCGAGGTGTTGATGCACCTACCGGGCGTCGCGCGCTCGAACTCGCTGCTGGTGTTGCGGACGGTGAAGAAGACGACCGCGCTGCCGGTCTAGCTCGTCAAACCCGCTGCGCCGCGCAGCCGGCCGCAGAGGTAAGTCCAGACGAAGTGCGCTGCCGCCTGGCTGGTCAGCTCGGCGTGGTCGTAGGGTGGCGCAACCTCCACACAATCCATGCCGACGAAATTCAGGTCGGCGAGTTCTTCGAGGATGCTCAGCACCTGGTTCGAGCTCATGCCACCGGGCTCGGGCGTGCCGGTGCCGGGCGCGAAGGCGGGATCGAGGCAATCGATGTCCAGGCTCAGGTAGACCGGTGGGTTGCCATGCGCTGCCAGCCGCGCACGGATGGCGCCAATCACCGGTGTCAGTTGCACAGGGCTTTCGAGCCCTCGCAGCGCGCGCGCCGTGAAGATCTGCCCGCCCTGGTCTTGCACGTACTCCCGCGCCGCGCGCTCGCCGGCCGAGCGGATGCCGAGCTGGTTGAAACACTCCTTGATCACCAAGCCTTCCTGCAACGCTTCATAGACCCAGGTGCCGTGGCCACTGGGCTCGCCGAAGTGGTCAATCCAGGTGTCGCAATGCGCGTCGAAGTGAATCACGGCAAGCGGCCGGCCGAGCCAGGTTTTGTAGGCGCGCAGCAAGGGCAGGGTGATCGAGTGGTCGCCGCCGAGCCAGGCCATGTGGTGGCGGCGGATGAGTTGTTCGACCGGCGCCTTCATCGCCTCGCGCATCGCGACGAGGCTGGTGTTCGGCAGCAGCAAATCGCCTGCATCGCCAAGCGCAGCGCCCGGCGCGATGTCGAAGTGCGGGTGGGTCGCGTCGCACAGCATGTGGCTGGCCTCACGGATCGCACGCGGGCCGAAGCGCGCGCCAGGGCGATTCGTCACCGCGCCGTCCCAGGCCACGCCAGCCACCGCGTAGGGTGTGGCCGCGCTCGCCGGCACGGACTTGAGGAAGGCGTTGTTGGACAGGAACGCAAAGCTGCTCATGGCATGTCGACCGGGTGAAAACGACCGCGGATGATACGAGTCGGGCGCCGCATCTCATCATCAGAAACGCCGCTTTCACATCCTGAGATGAGCGCCTGCTGCGCCGCCGCAAAATTTCCCATTGTGGAGAATTGACTTTCGTATCCCGGAATTGAAACTTCAAGTCATTGAATTTAAAGGACAATATTTTAGTCTTCTATAAGACATAAGTCTTTCGAATTTCCGCGAGCGAGGCTAACCTTGAGGCCAGCCAAGTCGAACTTGTCGATCCTTCTTTCACCACCCTCAAGGAGCCTCTCATGACCACATTGACCCGCGACCAGCAAATCGCCGCTATCGAAAAAGACTGGGCCGAGAACCCCCGCTGGAAAGGCATCAAGCGCAGCTACAGCGCCGCCGACGTGGTGCGCCTGCGCGGCTCGGTCCAGGTCGAGCACACGCTCGCCAAGCGTGGCTCCGAGAAGCTGTGGACCCTGCTGAACACCGAGCCCTTCGTCAATACGCTCGGCGCGTTGACCGGCAACCAGGCGATGCAGCAGGTAAAGGCCGGCCTGAAGGCCATCTACCTGTCGGGCTGGCAAGTCGCCGGTGACGCCAACTCCGCCGGCGAGATGTACCCCGACCAATCGCTCTACCCCGTCAACTCGGTGCCGATGGTCGTCAAGCGCATCAACAACACCTTCACCCGCGCCGACCAGATCCAGTGGTCCGAAGGCAAGAACGACATCGACTTCTTCGCGCCGATCGTGGCCGATGCCGAAGCCGGTTTCGGCGGCGTGCTGAACGCCTTCGAGCTGATGAAGTCGATGATCGACGCGGGCGCTTCGGGTGTTCACTTCGAAGACCAGCTGGCCTCGGTCAAGAAGTGCGGCCACATGGGTGGCAAGGTGCTCGTTCCCACGCGTGAAGCCGTCGCCAAGCTGCAGGCCGCGCGCCTGGCCGCCGACGTGTCGGGCACGCCGACGCTCGTGATCGCCCGCACCGACGCGGAAGCCGCCGACCTCGTCACGAGCGACGTGGACGACAACGACAAGCCCTTCCTGACCGGCGAGCGCACCGTCGAAGGTTTCTACCGCAGCAAGCCGGGCCTGGAGCAGGCCATCTCGCGCGGCTTGGCCTATGCCGACGTGGCCGACATGGTCTGGTGCGAAACCGGCAAGCCCGACCTGGCCTACGCCAAGCAGTTTGCCGACGCGATCCACAAGAAATTCCCGGGCAAGCTGCTGGCCTACAACTGCTCGCCGTCCTTCAACTGGAAAAAGAACCTGGACGATGCAACCATCGCCAAGTTCCAGCGCGAATTGGGTGCGATGGGCTACAAGTTCCAGTTCATCACCCTGGCCGGTTTCCACAGCCTGAACTACTCGATGTTCAACCTGGCCCACGGCTATGCGCGCAACAACATGAGCGCCTTCGTGGAACTGCAGGAAGCCGAATTCGCCGCCGCCGAGAAGGGCTTCACCGCCGTGAAGCACCAGCGCGAAGTGGGCACCGGTTACTTCGATGCCGTGACGACGACGATCGAGCGCGAAGCCTCGACCGGCGCGTTGAAGGGCTCGACCGAGGACGAACAGTTCTTCGACAAGAAGCACGCCTGAAGCGACTGCGGCCCTTGAGCCGCGTCAAGCATCGGCCCGACAGCTGTGAAGCTGCCGGGCCTCTTCATGGGTCAGTGACTCACGAGCCGCTTGCCGCTACCCTTGGTATCTGGCAGAATACGGCTGTGGTACATATCAACATCAAGAGCATGCCGTGGACACCGCCAAAGTCTTCATGACCGGTCGCAGCCAGGCCGTGCGCCTGCCGAAGGCCTACCGCTTCGATGCCGACGAGGTGTCGATCGAGAAGCAGCCCGACGGCGCGGTGGTGCTTCGGCCCAAACCCAAGGGCCTCCTTGGCGATCGCCTGTGGGCGGCACTCGACGGGCTGCCCGATGACCCGAGTTTCGTCCGTCCGGACCAAGGCGAACCCGAAGTGCGCGATTGGCTGGACTCGCCTGCGCCGGGCCCGGTGCGCAGGCCGAAGGCCGCGGACAAGAGCAAGCGTACGCGGTAGCCAGCTCCGTGCACTTGCTCGACACCAACACCTGCATCTACGCCATACGCCGGCGCCCGCCCAGCGTATTGGCGCGGCTCAATGCGCTGGACTCCGAGGCCGTGGCGCTTTCCGTCGTCGTGGCGATGGAATTGGAGGTCGGTGCGATGCGCGCAGAAGCGCACGCGTACGCACCCGCAGTTCGCCGCTGGTTGGCAGAGTTCAAGGTCTTGCCGCTGGACGACGGCGCTCGAGAACACTTTGCGCGCGTCAAATGCGATCTGATGGCGCGGGGCGCAGTGATCGGCCCGATGGACCTGTTGATCGCCGCGCACGCGCTGGCACTCGGCGCCACGCTCGTGACCAACAACGAGCGTGAATTTCGTCGAGTCAAGGGCTTGAAGCTTGAAAACTGGGTGGGGGGATGAAAACGAGAGCAAGAACCCAAGGCGCCGAATTCACGCGTTGGATGGGCCCACTGCTCGATTCGCTCCGCGAGCTTGGCGGATCGGCCCGCCCTCGCGAGGCTTCGGACCGGATCGCCGCTGCGTTGAAGCTGCCCGAAGAGCAACTCAATGCCACGACAAAGACTGGCCAGGACCGGTTCTACAACCAGGTGGCCTGGGCTCGGCAATATCTGGTCTGGGAAGGTCTGCTCGACGGCTCCAAGCGTGGGGTTTGGACCCTGACGGCAACCGGGTCGCAGACATCGCTGAGCGACGAGCAGTCTCGGGCGCTTTTCTTGAAGTGGGTTCAACTGCATCAGGAAGCACGTCGGGCTGCGCAGGACGAAAGTGCTCAACTTGGAGCGGTTTCGAAATCCGATACAGCGAGCGTTCCGATTCCCGAAGACGAAGTCGAGGAAGCGCAGTTGTTGAGCGTCTTGCGGGCGCTGAGCCCATCGGGCTTCGAGCGTGTTTGCCAGCGTCTGCTGCGCGAAAGTGGTTTCGAGAGCGTGACGGTCACGGGGCGTTCACATGACGGTGGAATTGATGGCGTCGGAGTGCTTCAACTCAATCCCTTTGTTCGCATGAAGGCGTTGTTTCAATGCAAGCGATACAAGGGCACGGTGTCGCGCGCAGAGGTTGGCGACTTCCGAAACGCGATGTTGGGTCGAGCTGAGAAGGGCATCTTCATCACGACTGGACGCTTCAGCAAGGAGGCCGTCACCGAGGCAAGCCGTGACGGGGCACCTCCCGTTGAACTTGTCGATGGAGAAACCTTGGTCGAGTTGTTCGAGCGCGTGGGCCTGGGTGTCAAGCCGCGCACGGTTTTCGATGTCGACTACAGCTTCTTCGAACAATTCAAAGGCTGAGGCGCCGCTGAGGCGGCAGACGAGCGAGAGTTTCGGGCCGACGATGGCGCGTAGCGACCCAGCCGCAGGGCCTTCTTGTTGATGTTTCACGGGCGTGCGGACCACAATGCTCGCTCGCTCCGATGGAAGGCAGACCCCGATGACCAGCATCTACGACACCGATCTCGACCGCAACGCGGCGAACTGCGCCGCGCTGTCGCCTGTCAGCTTTGTCGAGCGCAGCGCCGAGGTCTTCGGCGATCTGCCGGCGGTGATCCATGGTGCGCGCCGCTACAACTGGGCGCAGTTGCGCGAGCGCTGTGCACGCCTTGCCGCCGCGCTGCAAGCCTTGGGTATCGCCCGCAACAGCACCGTCAGCGTGATGCTGCCGAACACGCCCGAGATGGTCGAGGCGCACTACGCGGTGCCGGCACTGAACGCCGTGCTCAACACCTTGAACACTCGGCTTGACGCGCCCCTGCTCGCCTGGCAAATGAATCACTGCGAAGCCGCGGTGCTGATCACCGACCGCGAGTTCGCGCCGACTGTCGCAGAAGCGCTGCGCATCCTGCGCGGCGACCACGGCGGCACACCGATCGTCATCGATGTGTGCGATAGCGAGTACGACGGCGCGGGTGATCGCCTCGGCGCACATGAATACGAAGCACTGCTGGCGGCACACGCGCCGCTGGCGAAGCTCGACGGCCCGCAGGACGAGTGGGATGCCATCGCCGTGAGTTACACGAGCGGCACCACCGGCGACCCGAAAGGCGTGGTCACGCATCACCGCGGTGCCTACCTCAACGCGGTGTGCAACGCGGCCACCTGGACGATGCCGCACTTCCCGACCTACTTGTGGACATTGCCGATGTTCCACTGCAACGGCTGGTGTTTCCCGTGGACTGTTGCCATGCTCGGCGGCACGCATGTGTGCCTGCGCCGCGTCGATGCGCCGAACATCCTGTCCGCGATGCGCGAGCATGGTGTCGACCACTACTGCGCCGCGCCGATCGTGCACAACCTGCTCATCACCGCCGCGCCGGAACTGCGCGCCGGCATCACGCAGAAGGTGCGTGGCATGGTGGCCGGTGCGGCACCGCCGGCCGCGATGATCGAAGGCATGGCGCAACTCGGCTTCGACATCACGCACGTGTACGGCCTCACCGAGGTCTATGGCCCGGCCTCCGTCGCCGTCAAGCGCAGTGGCTGGGCGGCGCAAAGCCTGTCCGAGCAGACGCGCCTGAACGGTCGCCAGGGCGTGCGCTACGTGATGCAGGAAGGCATGACCGTGATGGATGCCGAGACGATGACCGAAACCCCGGCCGATGCCCAGACCATGGGCGAGATCATGTTCCGCGGCAACATCGTGATGAAAGGCTATTTGAAGAACCCGGCGTCCACCGCGAAGGCCTTCGAAGGCGGCTGGTTCCACACCGGCGACCTCGCGGTGATCGAGCCCGACCGCTACGTGAAGATCAAGGACCGCAGCAAGGACATCATCATCTCGGGCGGCGAGAACATCAGCTCGATCGAGGTGGAAGACGCGCTCTACCGCCACCCGGCCGTGATGGCCTGCGCGGTGGTCGCCAAGGCGCACCCGAAGTGGGGCGAAACGCCGCTCGCCTTCATCGAATTGAAGCCGGGGGCGAGCGTCACTGCCGATGAATTGATCGCTCATTGCAAGGCGCTGCTCGCCGGCTACAAGGTGCCGCGCGACATCCGCTTCGAGGAGATTCCGAAGACCTCGACAGGCAAGATCCAGAAGTTCCAGTTGCGCGAGCGGGCGAAGAGTTCATCGGCGATCGAATGAGGAGCCATCGATGAGCGAAGCACTGGTGCTGATGCGCAAGGATGAGCGCGGTGTCGTCGCGCTGACGCTGAACCGGCCGCAGGCATTCAATGCCTTGTCCGAGGGCATGCTCGCGGAACTGGGCGCTGCGCTGGAAACGATTGCACGTGACGATGCGGCTCGCGTGGTCGTGCTCGGCGCGGCAGGCAAGGCCTTCTGCGCCGGCCATGATCTGAAAGAGATGCGCGCCGAACCTTCGCTTGCCTATTACCAGCGCCTGTTCGCGCAGTGCACGCAGGTGATGCTCGCGGTGCAGCGTTTGTCGGTGCCGGTGATCGCGCGGGTGCAGGGCATCGCCACCGCAGCGGGTTGTCAGTTGGTGGCGATGTGCGACCTGGCCGTGGCCAGCCGCGACGCGCGCTTCGCGGTCAGCGGCGTGAACCTCGGGCTGT
>JANYJL010000005.1 GCA_025361845.1 Rhizobacter sp. | reverse complement strand
CAGGGCGACCCGACAGCCGCCGCGCTCATCAAGGAATTCGGGCTCTACCCGCCGGGCTGTTTCGTGCGGCTGGCCTCGGGTGAAACCGGCATCGTGGTGCGACGCGGTTCGAGCGCGCACACGCCGGTCGTGGCGGCCATGACGAGCCCGCGCGGCGTGAGCCTGCGCACGCCCGTGCGGCGCGACACGGCCTCGCCCCAGTACGCCATCGTCGCTGCGCTCAGCGCAGGCAAGGCGACCTTCGACGTGGGGCCGGAGCTGCTGTCGGCCCTGAGCTGCGCCTGAATTGCGCGTGACCTGCGGCTGGGCGCGGCCGACCTCAGCTTTGCCCGAAGTTTGCCGATAACGGGAGGCTGCCCTCCGTCGCAAGACGTCGCCTGCCTCCCGGACGCCGGGAACTGGAACCTCTGTGGCATTTTTGCCTTCGTCCTACAACCCGTGGGTCGTCACGACTTCGCTGCTGATTGCGAGCTTCGCGTCCTACGTCGCGCTCGATCTGGCCAAGCACGCGCGCATGCAACGCCGCACTGCCCTGCTGGCCGGCGCGCTCGAAGCGGCGAACGCCCAGCTGCATTCGGTCAATGAAGAGCTGAAGCAGCAGGCCTTCCTCGACCCACTCACCGGCCTGCCGAACCGCGCACTCTTCGAAGATCGGCTGATGCACGCGGCCGCGCGCAGCGAGCGTGCCGCCCGCGACGGCACGGGCCGGAGCATCGACAAGCTGGCCGTGCTGTTCATCGACCTCGACGGCTTCAAGCCCGTCAACGATTCGCTCGGCCACAGCGCCGGTGACCAGGTGCTGAAGCAGGCCGCTGACCGCCTGTGCCAGGCCGCCCGCAAGAGCGACACGGTGGCGCGCATCGGTGGCGACGAGTTCGTGCTGCTGATGGAAGACGTGGCCGGCGCGGAAGACTGCGAGGTCGTGGCGCGCCGCCTCGTCGAGGCGCTGGCCACGCCCTTCGACATCGCCGGCCGGCAGGTCGAGATCTCCGGCTCGGTGGGCGTGGCCGTCTACCCCGATCATGGGCTGGCGGACAAGCTCGTCTCGCATGCCGACGCCGCCATGTACGCGGCCAAGCGCGCCGGCGGCAACACGCACAAGCTGTTCGCATCGCACATGGATGCGGGCGCGTTCGAACAACTGAGCCTGCAAAACGAATTGCGCCACGCCGTCGAAGGTGGCCAGCTGCAACTGCACTACCAACCCAAGGTGTGTGGCAAGACCGGGCACATTCGCGGTGTCGAGGCGCTGCTGCGCTGGCGCCACCCGGAACGCGGCATGGTGAGCCCGGCCATCTTCATCCCGATCGCCGAACGCTTCGGCATGATCACTGGCCTGGGCGACTGGGTCATCGACGAAGCCTGCCGCCAGATGCAGGCCTGGGCCGACGACGGCGTGCGCATGCGCGTGGCCATCAACCTCTCGGTGCACCAGTTGCGCGGTGAGCAGGTCGTGCGGCGCATCGAGGAAGCGTTGGCGCGCCACCATGTCCAGCCCTCGCAACTGCTGTGCGAGATCACCGAGTCCGCGTCGATGGAAGACATCCGCGCCACCCAGCGTGCCTTCGACGGCCTGGCGCGGCTGGGTGTGTACCTGTCGATCGACGACTTCGGCACCGGCTATTCGAGCCTCAGCTACCTGCGCCAACTGCCGGCTCAGCAGCTCAAGATCGACCGCAGCTTCGTCGGCGACATCGAGGCCAGCGACGATGCCCGCGCGATCGTCGACGCGGTGATCCACCTCGCGCATTCGCTCGGCCTGACGGTGGTTGCCGAGGGGGTTGAAACGGCAGGCCAGCGCGACATCCTGCTCGCGCTGGGATGCGACGAACTGCAGGGCTACTACTTTGCCAAACCGATGCCGGCCGATGCCCTGATGGCCTGGATGCACGGCCACAAGCCGCAAGACGCGCCGGAGTTCTCACCCTCCGTGGTGCTGGCGCTGGCGGACGAATTGCAGATCTGAGGGCAGCCTCAAGCGGCCATGCTGCGCTCGACGCGCCAGGCCTGCCAGCGAAACGCCAGCCACGTGCCGGCGACGATGCCGGCCACCGCCAGGCAGGCGCCGGCCGAGAGCAGGGACAAGCCGCTGATGCCCTGGCCGATCGAGCAGCCCACCGCTGTCACGCCGCCGAAGCCCATCAACACACCGCCGAGCAGGTGGTTGCCCAGGTCTTCCGCGCTGCCGAAGGATTCGAGCCGGAACTCCCGGCGCCAGCAGGCCGACGCGGCACTGCCCAGCAACACGCCGAGGGCGACGACGACGCCGAAGCTGGCGGTGGTGTTGCGGTCCGACCAGAGCGTGAGCAGGTCGAGGCCGTAGGCCAGCGGCGCGGTGAAGGTCAGCGCTTCGGGGCGGTGCGAGGCGGTGCCGAGCCAGGCGGCTTCCAGCGTGTCCGGGTGTTCGGGCAGGTAGCCGAGGTGCCCGGTCAGGGCCCAGGCCGCGGGCACCAGCAGGCCGACCAACGCGCCACCCAGCCAATGTTTGTGATCCATGCCGGCGCGGGCACGCCACAGCAACAGCGCGGCCACGACGAGCAGCAGCGCGAGCACGGCCCAGCGCAGCGTGGCGGCGGGTGCGCCCAGCAGCGGCGCGAGCATCGAGCCCAGGTCTTGCGGGTGGGCCAGTGACACGCCCGCGGCGTCGAGCCCGTTCACGCGCGGCCCGGCGAGCACGCCTCGCAAGCTCATCTGCGCGGTGACCCCGGTCACGAGCAAGACCACCCAGGCCTTCAGGTTGCCGGCGCCGGCTTTGGTCAGGCTGCGCTGCGGGCAACCCGAGGCGAACACCATGCCGATGCCGAACAGCGTGCCGCCGACGAGGTAGGAGAGCCACAGGAAGCGTTCGCTCCAGGGCAGGGCGCGGCTCGCATCGAGCCAGCCGAGGTGGATCAGGCCCAACGAGCCGGTGGCCGCCACGGCCACCGCCAGCACCCACATCATCAGCCGGCCGGTGCTG
Organism: Rhizobacter sp.; assembly: GCA_025361845.1. Classification (GTDB taxonomy): domain Bacteria; phylum Pseudomonadota; class Gammaproteobacteria; order Burkholderiales; family Burkholderiaceae_C; genus JANYJL01. The sequence continues at coordinate 18,130 of JANYJL010000005.1, read as the reverse complement.
CCGAAGGTGAACCAGTCGGCCAGCGCACCCATCGTGCAAAAGCGTGTGCCCTGAACCACCGCGCCGAGGGCCAGGCCGATCACCAGGCCGCCCCAGATCACGGTCTGCGTCGCGGTTTCGGGGCTGAGCGGAAGGTTCATGACGGGGTGGCGAAGGCGCGGCGGCTGGCGATGATGCCCCAAACCCCGGCACAAGACCCTGCAACGCATCAGGGATGCCACCCATCGTGCAAAGAAGCTCCGCCCCTAGGATGGCGCCCTCAAGGAGAAACGCATGAGTACCCGTCGACAACTGCTCTCTCGCTCGGCCCAGCTGGCCGGCATGCTCGCCGCGCTCGGCCTGCTGCCGGGCTTCGCGCAGGCCCAGGCGAGTGGCTATAACACCGCCGCCTTCGATGCCAAGACGATGGCCGAGGCGATGAAGGCGCTGGGCGCGAGCGCACCGACCGAGAGCAAGGACGTGACGATCACCGCGCCCGACATCGCGGAGAACGGTGCCGTCGTGCCGGTCGGCGCCGCCACCGCGCTGCCCGGCGTGAAGCGCCTGCTGCTGCTGGTCGAGAAGAACCCGGCGGTGCTGTCGGCGGCCTTCGAGGTGAGCGACGCGGTCGACGCCAACATCTCGACGCGCGTGAAGATGGGCCAGTCGTCGAACGTCTACGCCATCGCGGTGATGGCCGACGGCCGGCTGCTCTACGCGGCCAAGGAAGTGAAGGTCACGCTCGGCGGTTGCGGCGGTTGAAGGACAGGAGAACGACATGGCAGACCCGATGCGCATACGCGCCCAGACCAATGGCACCGCCACCACGGTGCGCGTGCTCATGGCGCATGAAATGGAAACCGGCCAGCGCAAGGACGCTGCTGGCAAGACGATTCCCGCCTGGTACATCCAGGAGGTGAGCGCCCAGCTCAACGGCAAGACGGTGCTGACGGCCCAGTGGGGGCCGTCGATCGCGAAGAACCCGTTCCTCCAGTTCACCCTCAAGGGTGCCAAGCTCGGCGACAAGGTCGGCATCAGCTGGACCGACAACCATGGCGACAAGCGCAGCGACGAAGCCGTCGTCGCGGCGGCCACCTGAGCGCGGGCGCAGCATGCGGACCCTCGCTCTCATCGCCGGCCTCGCGCTCGCCAGCGGCCTCGCCACGGCGCAAACCAAGTCCACCGCCGACGGCATAGCCGAGTACCGCGCGATGCTCGCCGATGGCAACCCGGCCGAACTCTTCGAGGCCAAGGGCGAGGGCCTGTGGAAACAGGCGCGCGGCCCGAAGAACGCGACGCTCGAACAGTGCGATCTCGGCCTGGGGCCGGGTGTCGTGAAAGGCGCCTTCGTCGAATTGCCGCGCTGGTTTGCCGACACGGCCAAGGTGCAAGACCTCGAATCGCGCCTGCTCACCTGCATGGAACGGCTGCAAGGTTTCGACGCCGCGGCCATCGCGCAGACACCTTTCGGCAAGGGCGAGATCGTGACGCTCGAAGCGCTGGCGGCCTACGTCTCGGGCGAGTCGCGCGGCCTGAAGTTCAACCTGCCGCAAGCCCATCCCGACGAGCGCAAGACCTATGAACTCGGCAAGCGTGCGTTCTTCTACCGCGCCGGGCCCTACGACTTTGCGTGTGCCTCGTGCCACGGCCAGCCCGACAAGCGCATCCGCCTGCAAGACCTGCCCGAGCTGACGAAGAACCCCGGCAACGGCGTCGGCTTCGCGGCCTGGCCGGCCTACCGCGTCAGCAATGGCGAGTTGTGGAGCATGCAGCACCGCCTGAACGACTGCTTTCGCCAGCAGCGCTTTCCGTACCCCGGTTATGCCTCCGACGCGACCATCGCGCTCGGTGTCTACATGGGCGTGAACGCGAAGGGCGCCGAGTCTGTCGCGCCGGCCCTGAAGCGCTGAAGGAATCTGCATGAACCTCTTCCGCCAACTGATTCCACTCACAGCCTTCGGCATGGCACTCGCCGGCTGCGCCGCGCTGGAGCCCAAGCCCGACTACGACGCGCTGGCCACCCAGATGATGAAGGCCTCGTTCCGCGACGAAGGCATCGCCACGGTCGATCGCCTTGAGCAAGACGCCTCGAACGCCGCGTGCTCGAAGGCGCAGGGCGGTGCGCTGCCCGAGGAAGCGGCGAACGCGATCCAGCAAGCCGCGCTCAAAGGTGTGCGCCTGCCCGCCGATGGCCAGTACCTCGGCGACTGGCGCGAAGGCGAGAAGCTCGCGCAGAACGGCCGCGGCATGACCTGGACCGACAAGTCCGCAGCGCCTGCATCCAACGGTGGCAATTGCTACAACTGCCACCAGATCACGAAGGCCGAAATCTCCTACGGCACCCTCGGCCCGAGCCTCTACCAGTACGGCAAGAACCGCGGCGTCACCGACCCGGCAAGCGCCGCCGCCCAGCCCATCGTCGAGTACACGTGGACGAAGATGTGGAACGCCAAGGCCTACAACGCCTGCTCCGGCATGCCGCGTTTCGGCCACGGCGGCTTGCTCGACGAAACCCAACTCAAGCACCTGATGGCGCTGCTGCTCGACCCGAAATCGCCGGTGAATCAGTGACCGTGCAATGAACCTGTCGAAGCGCGAGTTCCTCCAGGTGCTGGGGGCGGCAACGGCTGCCGGTCTGAGCCTGGGGCGCTACGCCGATGCCGATGCGGCAACCGCGCAGCAAGGGCTCTACGACGTGCCGAAGTTCGGGAACGTGTCCCTGCTGCACATGACCGATTGCCATGCGCAATTGCGGCCCAGCCACTTCCGCGAGCCGAGCGTCAACCTGGGTGTGGGTGCGATGCAGGGGCACTTGCCGCACCTCGTCGGCGACGCGCTCTTGAAGGCGAGCGGCCTGCGCCCCGGCAGCGCACAGGCCCATGCCTACACATTCCTCGATTTCGACATGGCCGCGCGCCGCTACGGCAAGCTCGGCGGCTTTGCGCACCTGGCCGCACTCGTCAAGCAACTGAAGGCCAGCCGCCCCGGCGCGCTGCTGCTCGACGGTGGCGACACCTGGCAAGGCTCGGCCACCGCGCTGTGGACGAACGCGCAAGACATGGTCGATGCCGCCAAGCTGCTCGGCGTGGACCTGATGACCGGCCACTGGGAGTTCACCTACGGCATGGCGCGCGTGAAGGAGATCACCGAGAAAGATTTCGCGGGCCGGATCGAATTCGTCGCGCAGAACATCAAGACCAACGACTTCGGTGACCCGGTCTTCAAGCCTTACGTGATGCGCGAGATCAACGGTGTGCCGGTCGCGATCATCGGCCAGGCCTTCCCCTACACACCGATCGCGAACCCGCGCTACCTGATGGCCGACTGGGGCTTCGGCATCCAGGACGAGAACATGCAGAAGGTGGTCGATGAAGTGCGTGCGAAGGGCGCGCACGTGGTCGTGCTCTTGTCGCACAACGGCATGGACGTGGACCTGAAGATGGCGACGCGCGTGCGTGGCATCGATGCCATCTTCGGCGGCCACACGCACGATGGGGTGCCGGTGGCGATACCCGTGGCGAATGGTGGAAGCACGGCCGGCGGCAAGACGCTCGTCACGAACGCCGGCTGCAACGGCAAGTTCCTCGGCGTGATGGATTTCGAGGTGAAGGGTGGCAAGGTGGCGGACTTTCGCTACCGACTCTTGCCCATCTTCGCCAACCAACTTAAGGCCGACCCTGCGATGGCCGCGTTGATCAGCAAGGTGCGCGCGCCGTATGAAACCAAGCTGGCCGACAAGCTCGCCATCACCGACGGCCTGCTCTACCGCCGCGGCAACTTCAACGGCAGCTGGGACCAGCTCGTGTGCGATGCGTTGATCGACGTGCAGGGGGCAGAGATCGCCTTCTCGCCCGGCTTCCGCTGGGGCACGACGCTCTTGCCCGGCGACACCATCACGCGCGAATTGATGATGGACCAGCTGGCCATCACCTACCCGTACGCCACGGTCAACGAGATGACGGGCGAGACGATCAAGAGCATCCTCGAAGACGTGGCCGACAACCTCTTCAACCCCGACCCCTACTACCAGCAGGGCGGCGACATGGTGCGTGTCGGCGGCCTGGCCTACAGCTGCAATCCCGGCGAGACGATGGGCCGGCGCATCGGCGACCTGCGGCTCGGTGGCAAGCCGATCGAGGCCGATCGCAAGTACAAGGTCGCGGGCTGGGCGCCGGTGGCCGAAGCGGCGCGTGATGCACCGGGCAACAAGCCGGTGTGGGACGTGGTCGAGAGTTGGTTGAAGTCGCAACCCGGCGGCCACGTGAAGGTGCGCCGCATCAACACGCCGACGCTGCTGGGCGTGCAGGGCAACGCCGGCATCGCGAGGGTGAACACGTGAGGTGCGCCGCATGACCATCGCCTGGACCGCATTCGCCCCCTGGAGCGCCCTCGTTGGTGGCCTCTTGATCGGCCTGGCGGCGGCGCTCTACCTGCTGGGCAACGGCCGTGTGGCCGGCATCGCGGGCATCGTCGCGAGCCCGCTGCGTGCGCTGTTCACGGGCACGAGCCTGCGGCCCGAGCGCACGCGCCTGCTGTTCATCGGCGGGCTGCTGCTGGCGCCCTGGCTTTGGCGCCTGTTCGCGCCCCTGCCGGCTGTGACCGTGGATGTGGGCTGGCCCGGCCTCGTGGTTGCCGGCCTGTTCGTCGGCGTCGGTGTGCGCATGGGCAATGGCTGCACCAGCGGGCACGGCGTGTGCGGCCTGAGCCGCTTTTCGCTGCGCTCGCTGGCCAACGTGGCGGCCTTCATGGGCGCGGGTTTTGTCACCGTGGCCGTGCTGCGCCACATGCTCTGAAAGATTGGCGATGCGCACCCTGTTCGCGCTGCTCAGCGGCCTCGTCTTCGGTCTCGGCCTGATCACCAGCGGCATGACCGATCCGGCCAAGGTGAAGGGCTTTCTCGACCTGATCGGTCCCTGGGACCCGAGCCTCGCGTTCGTGATGGGCGGCGCCATCGCGGTCGGCGTGTTCGCCTTTGCCGCGGCCAAACGCCGCCCACGTTCATGGACCGGTGATGCGATGGAGATTCCGTCGAGCACCGTCATTGATCGGCGCCTGATCGGTGGCGGCGTGCTGTTCGGCATCGGCTGGGGCATCGGTGGTTTCTGCCCCGGGCCGGCCCTGGTCGCGCTGGGCGGTGGCTTCGCACCGGCGGGGGTCTTCGTCGCCGCCATGCTGGTGGGCATGGTGCTCCACGACCGCTGGCTGCTGAAGCGCTGAAGCGCGTTCGACGAAGGCCATCGCCATGCTCGTCTTTCGTCAACTCTTCGACGCACCCTCGTCGACCTACACCTACCTGCTCGGCGATGCGGGCTCCGGCGAGGCCGTGCTCATCGACCCGGTGTTCGAGAACGCGCGCCGCGACGCGGCCTTGCTGCGCGAACTCGGCCTGCGCCTGGTGGCCACGCTCGACACGCATGTGCATGCCGACCATGTCACCGGCGCTTGGCTGCTGAAGGCGCAGTGCGGCAGCCAGATCATGCTGGCCGAAGCTGCGGCGGCCGCTAATGCCGACCGCCTGTTGAGGCATGGCGACCGCGTGGCCTTCGGCCGCCGCCACCTCGACGTGCGTGCTACGCCGGGCCACACCAGCGGCTGCCTGAGCTTCGTGCTCGATGACCAGACGATGGCTTTCACCGGCGACAGCCTGCTGATCCGCGGCTGCGGCCGCACCGACTTTCAGCAGGGCAGCCCGGACCGGCTGTTCCACTCGGTGCGCGAGCAGATCCTGTCGCTGCCCGCCACCTGCCTGCTCTTCCCCGCCCACGACTACCGCGGCCTCACCGCCACCAGCGTGGCCGAGGAGCTGCGCTACAACCCGCGCCTGGGCGGCGACGTCAATGTGTCGGATTTCGCCGGCTACATGAACAACCTCGGCCTGCCGCACCCGAAGCTGATGGACATTGCCGTGCCCGCCAACCTGCGCTGCGGCCGGCCCGAGGGCGAGGACGGCCTGCCGCCCGAACCCGCCTGGGCGCCGCTGACCTGCAGCTTCGGCGGCCTGTGGGAAATCCAGCCGGTGGTACTCGAAGAGCGCCTGGCCGGCGGCCACGCCAACGACATCCAGATCGTCGATGTGCGTGAGCCGCACGAGTTCACCGACGCGCTGGGCCACATCCGCGGCGCACAACTCCTGCCCTTGTCCCAACTCGCCGTTCGAGCGGACGAAATCGACCCGACCCGCCCGGTCGTGACCGTGTGTCGCTCTGGCGCACGGTCGGCACAGGCGACTGTGCTGCTCCAGAAGTCGGGTTTCAAGGACGTGGCCAACCTGGCGGGCGGCATGCTGCGCTGGCGGGCTGAGGCACTGCCGGTGGATGACGGGGTGGCTTGAGCGGGCTCGGGATCGGGCCACTTCGAGGCTTGAGCATCCATCTGCGGCTGTCGACCCCAACCTGAGGTTCGCCGAACTCGACCCAGTGCCTCAAACCAGCCCACGGTGTCCAAGCCGTTCAAACCAGCGTCTGGCCGAGGCGAATGCGGTGTATGCAACTGAAATCTGGACCTTTGCACAGGCCTGATATCGTTCCCGCCCTCAGATGGCGCCGGCGCTCACCCGACGAACTCATCGACGCCCCGGATTCCTCGGTCGCGCAGACACACTTTTCAAGGATTCCACCTGCGACAACTCTCTCCCGCTGGCCATGATCTCATCAGCGGCATTGCGCAGCGCAACGGCTTCAGCTTCGACGCCACGATGAGCATGCTCGACTCGGTGATCAACGGCAACGGCAGCATGGCTCAGTTCAACCATCCCGAGTTCGCCGGTTCCGGCCAATGGATGCGCGGTGGCATGACCATGGTGTCGGACATGTTCAACAACTACCTCAAGGGGCGGGTGGACGGCTTGTGCTCCGAACTGGCCAATATCGTGGCCAACCAGCCCGACCTGGTGCGCAGCGGCAGCTTCCAGTCACAAAACCAGGGCGGCGGCTACCAGAACAGCGGCCAGCAACAGTCGAACCACGGGGGTGGCAGCCAGCAGCAACAAGGCGGCGGCAGTTTCGGGACTGCCAGCCTGTTTGTGCCGGGCACATCCAACGATTGGTGGCCATCGGACCTGCGGTTTCCCAACAGCACCGGGGCACAGAACGGCGTGCGCTACGCCTACTTCGGGCAGGTGCGGCGCCTGGTGATCGATGTCGGTGGCACCGTCACCGTGTACGACACGCTCGACCACCAGATCGGTGGCTTTTCCCAGCAGCAGTCGGTGGGCGGCACGCTCAGCTTCAACAGCCAGTACGGGCTCATCGACGTGGCCAGCCTGCCGGTCATCTCGTCCAACGGCCAGCCGCCGCGGCCCGTGGCCTTGCCACAGTACACACAACAGAACGCACCACAGAACTTCGCGCCGGCACGCCAGGCGCCGGCCGCGATCGGCAATGAACAAGACGTGTTTGCCACCATCGAAAGGCTGGCGGACCTGCGCGCCAAGGGAATTCTCAGTGACGACGAGTTCCTGGCAAAGAAGGCAGAGTTGTTGAGCCGGCTGTGACGGTAACGGCCGAGCGCCTGCCGTCAACGGCAGGTGCCGATATCAGCCGCTCACCGCTGCCAACCCCGCCTTGCGCTGCCGCAGCGCCAACCAAAGCAAGGCTGCCCCCAGCATCGCCAGGGGCAACAAGGAACCCTTGTTCATGGCCACCCAGCCGCCCGTCGTGACCAGCGCGCCGGAGCCGAAGGCGGTGACGGTCATCGTCGCGTAGACGCAGAAGTCCACTGCGGCCTGGGCGGTGGTGCGCTCCTCGGGCCGGTAGGCCGTGGTGGCCAGCGTGGTGCCGCCGATGAACAGGAAGTTCCAGCCGACACCGAGCGTGATCAGCGCCGCCAGGAAATGCATCAGGTCGATGCCCGACAGCGCGATCAGCACGCACCCGATGTTCAGCAGCAGCCCAATCGCCATGATCGGCAGCGCGCCGAAACGCTTGATCAAGGCGCCAGTGAAGAAGCTCGGCAGGTACATGCCGACCACATGCCACTCCAGCACCAGCGCGGCGGACGCGAACGGGTGCGAGCACTGCGCCATTGCGATCGGTGTGGCCGACATCAGGAGGCTCATCACGCCGTAGCCCAAGGCACAAGCCGTCACCGCGACGATGAAGACGGGCTGGCGCGCAATCTCGCGCAGCGGCCGGCCCTGGACCGGCGCGCTGCCCACGGCCACGAGCGGCGGGAATTGGATGCGCGACATCAGCAGCATGGCCAGCAGAGCGACCCCCACGAGTGCGATGTAGGCGCCCGCAAAGGGTTGCGGCAGCGCGCCGCGTGTGGCAGTGGCCAGGTTCGGACCGACCACGGCGCCGATGAGCCCGCCCGCCAGCACCCAGGAGATCGCCTTCTCCTTCATCGACGGGCCGACCAACTCGGCGGCCGCGAAGCGGTAGAGCGAGGCATTGGCGTTGTAGTAACCCGCCAGCATCGTGGCCGCGGTGAGCAGCCAGAAGCTGCCGATGATGGCGGCCCAGGCACACAGCGCCGAGGCGATCATGGCCACCAGCAAACCGAGCTGGAAGGTCTTGCGCCGCCCCCACGCGCGCTGGTGGCGTGCCACCAGCGGCGCGGCCATTGCACCGCCGAGCACGTAGCCGGCGACGGGCAGGGTCGCCATCCACGGCAAGGGCGCCAGGCTCAGCCCGACGAGCCCGTTGATGGCGACGAAGGTGACGTTGTTCGAGAGGAACAGGCCTTGGCACAAGGCCAGCAACAGGAGCTGGGGATTCATGCCTCCGAGCTTAAGCCCTGCTCTCAGGCCGTGCGGGCAGCGGCCTTCGTGTCGCTCAGGTTGCGCTCGCGCAGGCGGTTGTAAACATCCTTGTCCACCGGAACAGCGTTCGGGTTGCCCAGGTCGTCGAGGCGCACGCGGTAGGTTTCGCGCGCCGTCCAGGCAGCGATGGCCGCGACGATCGTGATGCCCAGGGTGATCGAGCCGATCGTCATCGGAATGTTCACCGCACCCGGGGGCGCCACGGCCACGAACAAGGCGGGCAGCAAGGCCGTGACGAGGGTGCCCAGGTTCTGCGAGATGGCCATGCCCGAAACACGCGTGCGGGTCGGGAACATCTCGGGATAGAAGCTCTGGAAGACCGCGTTGTAGCCCTGGTAGACCACGCCCCACATCAGCAGCGACATGGCGATGGCGAGTGGCACGCTGTGGATGCTGATGGCGTAGAGGTAGCCGAAGGACAGCAGCCCCGCGCCGAGCGCGCCGATGATGATGGGCGGCCGGCGGCCGATCTTGTCCGTCAGGTTGCCGACGAAGGGGATCACGACCACGGCGACGATGTTGCCGAGCACCGGGATCCACAGGTAGACATCCTTGTCGAAGCCGATGCCGTAACCCGGCTGCACCGCGTAGGCCGCGCCGAAGATCGAGGTCACGACGGGGATCACGTTCATCAGCGCGCAGCACATCACGCGCAGCATGTCGCGCCAGCTCTCGCGCACGGCCTGGATCACCGGTGCCTTGGGCACCGCGCCATGCGCGCCTTCTTCGGCGAAGGCCGGTGTTTCATCGACCTCGCGCCGGATGATGTAGCCGGCCACGATGACGATGAAACTCAACAGGAAGGGGATGCGCCAGCCCCAGCTGTTGAAGGCCTCGGCGGGCATGTAGTGGGCGAGCGGCAGGAACACCGCAGCCGCCAGAATCTGCCCTGCCTGCACGCCTTGCAGCGTGAAGCTGGAATAGAAGCCGCGCCGGCCGAAGGGCGCGTGTTCGAGGATCATCGAACTGGCGCCGGAAATCTCGCCGGCCACGGCAAAGCCCTGGATCAGGCGCAGCGCCACCAGCATCAGCGGGGCGTACCAGCCGACCTGCTGGTAGGTCGGCAACAGGCCGACCGCGACGGTGGAAAAACCCATCAGGAACATGCAGACGATCAGCACTTGCTTGCGGCCGTGGGTGTCGCCCCAGTGGCCGAGGAAGAAGGCGCCGATCGGGCGCGCCACGTAGCCCACGCCGTAGGTGGCGAGCGAGGCGACGATGGCGACGGTCGGGTCACCCTTGGGGAAGAAGATCTGCGGAAAGATCAGCGACGCCGCCGTGGCGTAGATGAAGAAGTCGTAGTACTCGAGCGCCGAGCCGATCCAGCCGCTCGCGGTGGCTTTTTTGGTCTGGGAACTGTGTGCCTCTGCTGCCGCGGTGGGGGTGGCCATGTTTGTCTCCGTTCACGTTGTTGTCGCGTCCACGTCCGGTCAGGGAAGGTGCGACAAAACATGCCGGCCGTCAATCGTCGCTTGCGCGGGTGAGCCGGGCTCAGCCCTGTGTCGCCACCATCACCGCGTAGGCCTTGAACACGGCCGTGGCGGGCGCGCCGACGACGAGGCCGAGCGCCTCGACACCCTCGTTCGTCACGCTCGCGGTGATGGTGGCACCACCCGGCAAGGTGACGATGACGAGCGACGACACCGCGCCCGTCTCGATGCGCGAGACGGTGCCGGCGAGCTGGTTGCGTGCCGAGAGTTGCCAGCCCGCGAAGTCGGTCACCAGCACGATGGCCGAGGCCTTCACGAGGGCGAGCGCCTCCTTGCCCTTCTTCAGCTTCAGGCGCTGCGCGGCCGCACTCGTGAGGGTGGCGGTGATCTCGTCGCCGGACTTCAAGGCGATCGTCACCTCGGCCGAGACGGGGCCGATCTCGATCGCCTGCACGGTGCCGGCGAACTGGGTGCGGGCGCTGGTCTTCATGGACATTCTCCGGCGCAGCCCTTGCAGGGCCGGGTGTTGAGCGAGGCGCACTTCCTGCGCGCGCAGGAAATCGCGGTGGTCGGTTTGCAGCGTTTGCCACGCTTGCAGAAGATCGAGCGCGGCCGCGGTGAGCCGCGTGCCGCCACCGCCGACACCGCCCGCGGCGGTCTCGAGCAGCGGCTCGTTGGCGAGGTTGCAGGCCGATTCGAGCATCAGCCAGGCGCCCTTGTAGCTCAGGCCCGCCGTGCGTGCGGCGCGGTTGATCGAGCCGGTGCGCTGCACCGCATCGAGCAACGCAAAGAAGCGCGCGTCGAGCCGGCCGGCGAGTTTGATGTCGGCGCTGAGCAGGGAACCGTCGGCCATCGCGTGTTGCCTGGTCCCGGCCTATTCCATCAGGGCCACGGTTTTCACCTGCGCCCACACGGCTTGTCCCGGTGCGAGTTCGAGCGCATGGGCCGAGCGTCGTGTGAGCCGTGCCACCAGCGGCACCTGACCGACACGCACCCGCACCAGCGCGAGCGAGGGGTGCTCGCCATCGGCAATGGCCTCGACCGTGGCGGGCAACTGGTTGCCGATGCTGCTGCCCGTCAAGGGCGCACGAGCCAGGCTCACGTCGCGTGCGAGCACGCGCAGCCGCACACGCTGGCCGAGGGCGTGGCCCTGGTCGCGCGCCCACAGGCTGCACGGCGAGGAATGGCCGACATCCTCGACATCCACCCGCGCAAGTTGCCACTGCGCATCGCGCTCGCCGACCACGCCGTCGAGCACCACACCAGCGTCTTCGCCACGTGCCAGCGGCAGGTCCAGGCGCGCGAGCATGTCGGCCAGCGGGCCGTGGGCGAGCACGCGGCCGGCGTCCATCAGCACCAGGTGGTCGGCCAGGCGCGCCACTTCGTCGAGTGCGTGGCTGACGTAGAGCACCGGGATCTCCAGCGTCTCGTGCAGGCGTTCGAGGTAGGGCAGGATGTCGGCCTTGCGGGCGGCGTCGAGCGCAGCGAGCGGCTCGTCCATCAGCAGCACGCGCGGGCTGGTTGCCAGGGCGCGGGCGATCGCCACGCGCTGGCGTTCACCACCGGAGAGCGTGGCCGGCCGGCGTGCCATCAGATGGCCGATGCCGAGCAGCTCGACCACCTGGTCGAGCGCGACGCGGCGCTCCGACGGCGCGGTGCGCTGGAGGCCGTAGTCGAGGTTGCGCCGCACGTCGAGATGCGGGAAGAGCGCCGCGTCCTGGATCACATAACCGAGCGGGCGGCGGTGCGTGGGCAGGAAGCGCTGCGCCTTGTCGGGGTGGGCGTCGTCCTGCCAGACCGCGCTGCCGATGGCCACGCGGCCGGCCGCACGTTCGAGCCCGGCGATGGCACGCAGCAGGGTCGTCTTGCCGCAGCCGGACGGGCCGAACACGGCGGTCACGCCGCGGCCGGGTAGGGCCAGGGCGACGTCGAGCGTGAAGTCGCGGCGCGGCAGGCGCAGCGTCAGCACGATGCTGTTGTCATCGCTCATGCCGATGCAGCATGCGCATCGCGCGCCGGCCGGTTGATGGCGTACAGGCCCACCAGCACAACGAGTGCGAAGGCCACCATGCCGGCGGCGAGGCGGTGGGCGTCGGCGAACTCGGCCGCTTCGACATGGTCGTAGACCGCGACCGAGAGCGTGCGCGTGCGGCCCGGGATGTTGCCGCCGATCATCAGCACCACGCCGAATTCGCCGACGGTGTGCGCGAAGCCGAGCACGCTGGCTGTCACCAGGCCGGGCCGCGCGAGTGGCAGCGCGACGCTGAAGAAGCGGTCCCGCGCGCTGGCGCGCAGCGTGGCGGCCGCTTCGAGCGCGCGTTCTGGGATCGCTTCGAAGGCCTGTTGCAGCGGCTGCACGACGAAGGGCATCGAGTACAGAACGGAGGCGACCACGAGGCCGGCGAAGCTGAAGGGCAGGCGGCCCAGGCCGAGCCACTGCGTGAACTGGCCGACCGCGCCTTGCGGCCCCAGCAGCAGCAGCAGGTAGAAGCCGATCACGGTGGGCGGCAGCACGATCGGCATGGCGACCAGGGCCGACCACAGCGGCTTCAGCCATGAGCGTGTGCGCGCCAGCCACCAGGCCAGCGGTGTTCCGACCAGCAGCAGGAGCAGGGTCGTCAGCGTCGCCAGTTCGGCGGTGAGGCGAACGGTGCTCCAGTCGGCGGGGGTCATTCAGCGACCATAACCCCAGGCCTGGATCAGCGCTTTCGCCGCATCGCCCTTCAGCCACGCGAGCAGGGCGATGGCGGCAGCGTTCTTCTCGCCGGCCTTCAGCAGCACCGCGTCTTGTCGGATCTCGCGGTAGAGCGACGGCGGCACCAGCCAGTAAGAGCCAACGACGGGTTTGCCCGGCGCGGCGACCTGCGACAGCGCGACGAAGCCCAGCTCCGCGTTGCCCGTCGCGACGAACTGCTGCGCCTGCGCAATGCTTTCGCCGGTGACGAGTTTGCGCGCCAGCGTGTCGGCCAGGCCGCGCGCGCGCAGCACCTCCATCGCGGCGGCCCCATAAGGCGCGACCTTCGGGTTCGCGATCGACAGATGTTCGAACTTGCCGCCGGCCAGCACCGCGCCCTGGTCGTCCACGAAGCCCGGTTGCGCGCTCCACAGCACCAGCTTGCCGATCGCGTAGGTGTCGTTGCTGGCCGGCACGGCGAGGCCTTCGGCGATCAGCTTCTTCGGTGTTTCGTCATCGGCGGACAGCAGCACCTCGAAGGGTGCGCCCGCGGCGATCTGCGTGTAGAACTTTCCGGTCGCACCGGATGAGAGCGCCAGCGTGTGGCCGGTGGCGGCCGTGAACGCCGGGCCGAGCGCGCCCATCGGCCCGGCGAAGTTGGCGGCGACGGCGACCTGCACCTCGCCGGCGTGCGCGATGCCCACGCAGGCGGTGGCGGTGAACACGCGGGCGAGCAGGGTGGAGAGGCGGTGCTTCATGCCCGCGACTGTAAGGCAAACGGTTATGTATTCGGATACACAACGCTTTGAACCGGTGCTCGACGGGGTGTGAAACCGAGCGGCGACTGTGGCGCCGCGGCAGCGTTCGCCTTGTCATTGATGCATCGCAATATCGCTCTCGCTGCATGGCCGTCCAATGGTGGGTGAGTACTGCGAAGCATTCGCCTTGTCACAACCCGAACGTTTTCGAATGAGCACCGCCATCGCCACCGCCCTCCCGCACCGCAAGCTGATCCGCGCCTGGCTCGCCCCGATCTCGGCGCGCAGCACCCCGCGCGCGCTCGTGCTGGTGGCAGTCGACGTGGCGCTGTTCGCGGGCCTGATGGTTGCCATCGTGCTGCTGCAACAGCCGCTCTTGCAGTTGCTCGCCGGTGTCGCTGCGGGGCTCGTGATCGCACGACTCTTCATCCTCGGCCACGACGCCTGCCACCAGAGCTTCACGCCGCACCGCAGCCTGAACCGCTGGCTCGGCCGGCTGGTGTTCCTGCCCTCGCTCACGCCTTACAGCCTGTGGGAAGTCGGCCACAACGTGGTGCACCATGGCTACACGAACCTGAAGGGCTTCGACTTCGTCTGGGAGCCGCGCACGCTGCAGGAATTCCAGGCCCTGCCGCGTTGGCGGCAGACGCTCGAGCGCATCTACCGCGGCGGCTGGGCGCCCTGGCTCTACTACCTGGTCGAGGTGTGGTGGGTGCGCTTGTTTTTCCCCTCGCGCCGCACGATGCCGACGCGTCGCGCCGTCTTCACGGCGGACGGCCTGCTCGTCAGCGCCTTCGCGCTGGCATGGGTCGGCGGCCTCGCCGTCGCGGCCGCGCACACCGGCCAAGCGGTTGCGTGGCTGGTGACGGTCGGTTTCGCGCTGCCCTTCCTGGTGTGGAACGGGTTGATCGGCTTCGTGGTCTACGTGCACCACACGCACGAAGCCGTGTCGTGGTACGTCGACAAACCGCGCTGGGCCGCGGCGCAGCCCTTCGTCTCGACGACGGTGCATCTGAGCTTCCGCTGGGGCGTGGGCAGCCTGCTGCATCACATCATGGAACACACCGCGCACCATGTCGACATGGGCGTGCCGCTCTACCGGCTGAAGGAAGCGCAGCGTCTGCTCGAACAGAAGCTGCCGGGCCAGATCATCGTGCAGCCGTTTTCGTGGCGCTGGTATGCGCGCACCGCGCGCCGCTGCAAGCTGTGGGACTGCGACGCGGCCTGCTGGACCGACTTCAACGGACGGCCGACGACCCCCGAGGAGGCGTCGGCATCCTGAGTGAGTGCCGCGTGCTCAGCGGGCCACCAGCCGGGTGTCGAGGTAGAAGCGGTTGCGGTGGTCGTCCCGCGCCTTGGCCCAGAAGGTCAGGCCCAGCATCGTGGTGAAGCCGCCGAGCACGAGCACCGGATAGGCACCCAGCAACTGCATCAGAGAAAACTTCCACGCCAGCGGCCGTGCCACGCCGATGAAGGCGGCATAGAACCAGGTCACGCCCGACACGGCTCCGGCGAACACGGCCAGCAGGCGCTGGTCGAACGTCAGCTTCAGCAGCGAGCCGGCTTTTTGCAGCATCGGCAACACGGTCTGGTGCAGCAGAACGCCGTTGGCGGTGAGCAGCACGACGAGGCCGATCTTGGCCTGCAGCTTCGGGTTGCCGAAGTACTCCCAGCCCTTCACCGAAGCGTCGAGTGCCACGATGGCCGCACCCGTCACCCACAGCACGGCCAGAGCGCGAGAGACGGTGCTTTGCAGCGTGTTCAGGGCCTTCGGATCTGCATGCGCCGGGCCTTTGCCATCCAGCAACTCCCTGACCATGGCGATGTCGTGCGTGAGCACCAGGCCGATCGCGACACAGCAGGCGATCAGGTGAACGTACAGAACGGCGAGACGGGTGAATTCCATGAGATACCTTCAATTTGAGCGTCGACGCGGCCCGTGATGCGATCGACCGGGGCGGGCTCGAAAACGCCAAGCCGGCCGGACATGAAGGAAGATTAAAGTGGCGCGTCGAGGGCATTGTTAGAGAAAGTGCAATTTGCACATCCTTAAGAATCTGCGCGGGCAAGGGCGGTTCCGGGGTGACGTGAGCCCCGGCGGCGCGCGGCCATTTCCCTTAAGAATTGGGTGACGGGGGCGCGGGGAGCGTGCCCATTCGGTCACATCCGCGGGGCACTCCTTACATAACCGGCGCCGCGGCCGAGGCCGCAGCGCCACAGCCGGGCGCCGCCAGAGCGAGGCCCGAGAATCGAGTCCATGAGTTCGTCGATCAGAAAGCCGGGTCACGCATGCGCAAACCCGTGAGTGGTGGGCTGGTGTACTCCACCGACAGCGGGCGCATGTGCCCCGTGTGCCGCCAGCCGCTGGGCGCCTGCGTGTGTGCGGCGAACGCGGCGAAGGCACCGGCGGGCGACGGCATCGTGCGGGTCAGCCGCGAGACGCAGGGCCGTGGTGGCAAGGCGGTGACGGTGGTGCGCGGCGTGCCGCTCGATGAAGCGGCGCTCGCGGCACTCGGCCAGCGCCTGCGCCGGGCCTGCGGCGCCGGTGGCACCGTGAAGGGCGGCGTGATCGAGGTGCAGGGCGATCATGCCGATCGCCTGCTCGAGGCCCTGAAGGCCGAGGGCTACGCCGTCAAGCGCGCTGGTGGCTGAGGCGCGCGCTTGAGCGTCAACTGGGCCAGCACGAAGGCCGTGACCATGCAGGCGGCGATGCCCGTGACCATCGGCATCGCGCTGCCGTCGAGGAAGGGTGCGATGCAGGCCATCACCACGGCGCCCGTCACCATCTGCAAGGTGCCGAGCAGGGCCGAAGCAGTGCCGGCGATCTCGCCATGTTCGTCGAGCGCCAGCACCGAGGTGGTGGGCACCACCAGGCCGAGGAAGCCGAAGCTCACGAACACCAGCACGGCGAGCAGCGGCAGGCTGTCGACGCCGGCCGCGAAGGCCGCGAACAGCGCGACCGCCGGCACGCAGGCACCGAGCACGCCGATGCGGATGACACGCGGCAGGCCGAACTTCTCGCTCAAGTGCCCGTTGAACTGCGAGACGCCGATGAAGGATGCGGCGTTCGCCGCGAAGAAGCCGCTGTACTGTGCCGGCGTGAGGCCGTAGTGCTCGATCAGCACGAAGGACGAGTTCGCCAGGTAGGAGAAGAAGCCCGCCATGCCGAAGGCGCCGATGAAGGTCAGCCCGAGGAAGTGGCGGTCGCGCAGCAGCAGGCCGTAACCGGCCATCGCGCTGGCCAGGCTGCTGCCGGCGCGTTCGTGCGCGGGCCGGGTTTCATGCAGCCACAGCACCATCAGCGCAATGCCGAGCAAGGCCGTGCCGGTGACGGCCCAGAAGATCACGCGCCAGCTCGTGAAGGACACGATCACGCTGCCCGCCAACGGCGCCAGGATCGGCGAAACGCTGAACACCAGCATCAGCATCGACATCAGCCGCGTGGCTTCGGGCCCGGTGTGCAGGTCGCGCACGATGGCGCGCGGAATCACCATGCCGGCGCAGGCGCCCACACCCTCGATCAGGCGGAACACGATCAGCGATTCGATGTTCGGCGCCAGGCTGCAGCCGATGCTGCCGAGGGCGAACAGGCCGAGGCCGAAATACAGCGGCGGCTTGCGCCCGTACATGTCGGCCAGCGGCCCGTAGACGAGCTGGCAGATCCCGATGGCGAGGAAGAAAGCCATCAGGCTCAATTGCACCTCGCGCGTGGAGGCGTGCAGGTCCACCCCGATGGCCGGCAGCGCGGGCAGGTACATGTCGATCGCGAACGGGCCGAGGGCCGACAGCAGGCCGAGGATCAGCGCGTTGCGCAAGAGGGATGAGTTCATTCGAGGCTGGGCGCGTGGGGTGCGCCGCGTGGCAGGTTGACCCGCATTGTCCGGGAGCTGCCGTTTCGGCGCTGGCGTCAGTGCAAGTGGGCGTGGCGGTGTCCGCGTGCCGATGCGAAATCCGGGCCAGGGCATTCCATTTCGATGCGTCCCACGTTAAGGTGACGTCGGCATTTGTACCGAGCGCTTGGCATCACCCGCGCCGTCAACCCCCTGGAGACAAGCACCATGGCCACCCAACGCAAGAAGACCGTGACTGCCACGAAGAAGGCCGCCGCGAAGAGGGCTCCAGCCAAGAAGCCTGCGGTCAAGAAGGCGGTTGCCAAGGCACCTGCTGCCAAGAACGCGGTTGCGAAGAAGGCGGCGCCGGCAAAGAAGTCGGTGGCCAAGAAGATCGTCGCCAAGAAGGCTCCGGCCAAGAAGGCCACGGCCTCGCGCGACATGCCGGCCTCGGCGGCGCCGGTGGCCGCGGCCAGCATGCCGGCCGACTTCTTCAGCGCCTACACCGGCGTCGCGCTCACCGATGCCGACTACGCGCAGGCCGCCCAGGCCCTCGGCTGCGAAGCCGCCGCGATCAAGGCGGTGGCCGAGGTCGAAACCCGCAGCGCCGCATTCGATTCCAGCAACCGGCCGACCATCCTGTACGAGCGCCACATCTTCGCCAAATGCACCGTGCCGCCGGGCAAGTTCAACGCGGC
>JANYJL010000346.1 GCA_025361845.1 Rhizobacter sp. | reverse complement strand
CCTTGTGCTTGCCGCGCAAACGGAGGGCGACTTCACTGGCCACCCTTCCGAGGACCTTGTCGGTCGCGTCAATCACAAACCACTCATGCGTCACTTCGGCCGGCTTGGCGCTGAAGGTTTTCATGGGATCAATGGAGTTGGTTTCGAGCCCCGCTTGATGCGCAAACCACCGCGTTCGGCTCCGCTTCTTGATTCGGCGGACTCTCTGGCGGTGTCGTGCACAACTGGCGTTGCACACGTCTTTCCCCGGGGCTGCAATTGCGGGAAAGCCTTTGACTATATCAGAGTGGGGTCTGCGGCGCCTGAAACCCCGGCGGCACACCCCGAACCCACCCAAGCACGGGAGCACCGACTTCGGAGAAATGGCATAGACTGGGGTTTACCCTAGATCAAGGACTTCCGATGGAATCTGCCCGCACGACGCAGGTCCCCGCTTCGCCCGTCCCGGCGAACTGGAGCTGGGTGCCGGTGCGATCGCTCGGCGCACGCCACCGCGAGCGCATCCTCGCGCACCTGATGGCGCTGGGCGAATCCGACCGTTACCTGCGCTTCGGCTACGTCGCCACGGATGCCCAGCTGTCGAAATACGTCGACATGCTCGATTTGGACCGCGACGAGGTCTTCGGCATCTTCAACCGCCGGCTGGAACTGATCGCGATGGCGCACTTGGCGCATCCGGACCAACCCAAGGCGAACCGGGGCACAACGTCCGGGTCGGCGATGTCCGAGTTCGGCGTTTCGGTGCTGCCGAAGGCACGCGGCCGAGGTTTCGGCAAACGCCTGTTCGAACACGCCATGCTGCACGCGCGCAACCGCGGCGTGCGGATCCTCTTCATCCACGCGCTGAGCGAGAACACGGTGATGCTGAAGATCGCGCGCAACGCTGGCGCCAAGGTGGTCCGCGACGGGTCCGAATCGGAGGCCTGGCTGGAATTGCCGGACGACACTCTCGCCTCGCACATGGGGCAGATAGTCGAGCAGCAGGTGGCCGAGCTGGACTATCGGTTCAAGGTCCACGCACACCAGGTGAACACCGCGCTCGGCGTGCTGGTCGAGTTGAAGGGCCGCATCGGCGACAGCGCCAACGTCGCACAAGACTGAAGATTCGCCGCTGAACGCGGATCGCCCCCGGAATCAGGGGGCGAATTCTCCCCGCGCCGCAGGGGCCGCATCCGCTACATTTTCGCCTCGGGTCCGTCACTTCGCCGTGGGCCTGACACCACGGACCTGCGTCAAATGCAAACCCTCCCATGGATCGTCGCTGTGGCCGCTTTGGTCGTTTTCGGGTTCGGCATGGCCGCATGGACTTTGAATAGGCGTGATCGCAAGAAGGGCGTGGCGATGCCCAAGGATTGGGCCGTGGTTCCGCGCCCCGTGTTCTCGACCGACGAGCGGCGCGCCTACCGCCTGCTGCGCGAAGCGCTGCCGCACCACGTGGTCTTGTCCAAGCTGCCGCTGGTGCGCTTTTGCCAGCCCACCGACCCAGCCGAGGTGCGTTACTGGTACGAGCTGCTGGGTGCCAAACACGTGACCTTCGCGGTATGCAGCGCGAACGGCCGCGTACTCGCTGCAATCGACCTCGATACCGAACGGGGCGATTCACGCCGCTCCCTGCTGATCAAACAATCGGTGATGAACGCGTGCCGGGTGCGCTACCTGCGCTGCCCGATCGACAACATGCCGTCGATCGCCGAACTCCAGTTGCTCGTGCCCCAGGTGCTGGCCGGCAACCGCGGGCCGCAAGCGGCGCCCCCGCCAACGCCGGCACGCGACCTGAGCCAGGCGCGCGATTCGCTCTCCCACGCCGTGGCGAGCCGGCGCGCCGAGCGCACCGCGCTCTGGCAGGACTCGTCGGTCTTCCAAGATTCTTTCTTCGCGCCCGACAGCCGCCTCGACGCGGCGGGCAACAGCGAGTTCTCGGGCCTGCAACCCTTGCTCGGATCGCCTTCCCGCAGCCGCGCCTCCGATGCGGCCCTGCGGCTGCGGCGAGGCGACCGCAACGACCAGGACGGTGGCCCGGACAGCCTCGGCGGCATCGTCACCGACGAACCGCGCATCGCCGTCAACTCCCGCCACTGAGCGCGCGCGCAGGCGCCCGAAAGGGTCTTGCGGCTGGCGAAGGACCGGCGCGTACGATGCGCCGATGACCGCACCCTCATCTGCCAGCCCGATCAACGAGACGCCCTACGCGGGCCTGAACCCGGATGTTGTGCTGGACGCGCTCGATGGCGTCGGCTTGCGCGGCGATGGCCGCCTGATCCAGCTCAATTCCTACGAAAACCGCGTCTTCCAGGTCTTCCTCGAAGACAGCCGCGTGGTCGTCACCAAGTTCTACCGGCCGGGACGCTGGAGCGATGCGCAGATCGCCGAGGAGCATGCCTTCGCGGCCGAGCTGGCCGAAAAGGAGATTCCGGTAGCACCCTCGTGGCCGCTCACGGTCGAAGCCGATCGCGAGCGCGGCGTGAGCCTGAGCGCTGCGTCCCCCACGCTCGCCCGCATCGACACACCCGCAGGCGCTTACCGATTCAGCGTCAGCGACCGCCTGGGCGGCCGCGCGCCGGAGCTCGAGGACATGGAGACGCTCGAATGGCTCGGCCGCTTCATCGGCCGCATGCATGCGGTCGGCGCGACATCGAAGTTCCAGCACCGTCTCACGCTCGATGCCAAGACCTTCGGCACCGACGCGCGCGACTGGTTGATCGAACACGATATCGTGCCACCCGACGCATCGACCGCCTGGCGCCAAGTGGTGAACGCCGCGCTCGATGCGGTCAACGAAGCCTTCGACAAGGCCGGCCCCACGCGCAGCCTGCGCCTGCACGGTGATTGCCACATGGGCAATGTGCTGTGGACCAGCGACGGCCCGCACTTCGTGGACCTCGACGACGCAGTGATGGGACCGGCCACCCAGGACCTGTGGATGCTGCTCTCCGGCGAGCGCGGCGCGATGACACGCCAGCTCTCGGCCGTGCTCGACGGCTACGAGAGCTTCATGGATTTCGATTGGCGCGAGCTGCGCCTGGTCGAGCCGCTGCGCACCCTGCGCATGCTGCACCACAGCGCCTGGATCGCGCGGCGCTGGAACGACCCGGCCTTTCCGCCGGCCTTCCCTTGGTTCGAAAGCCCGGCCTATTGGGCCGAGCAGACGACGCGCCTGCGCGAGCAGATCGTCGCGATGGCCGAGCCGCCGCTCGGCGGCCTGGCTTGACGTGTCAGATCAGGCGGCCAGCAATCCGTTGACTCGCCGCACGTAGGCGGCAGGATCTTCAAGCTGCCCACCCTCGGCCAGCAGCGCCTGATCGAACAGGATGTGCGCCAGGTCGTCGAAATGTGCGCTCGCGTCCAGCCGCTTCACCAACGCATGCTCGGCATTCACTTCCAGGATCGGCTGCGACTTCGGCGCCGCCTGCCCGGCCTGCTTCAGCATGCGCGCGAGGTGGGCGCTCATGTCGCCCTCTTCCATCACCAGGCAGGCCGGTGAATCGACCAGGCGGGTCGTCACACGCACGTCCTTCGCGCGGTCCTTCAGCGCTTCCTTCAGGCGGTCGAGCACCGGCTTGAAGGCGGTGGCCGCCTCTTCGGCCTGCTTCTTCTCGGCTTCGTCTTGCAGCGCACCCAGGTCGACCGCCCCCTTGGCGACACTTTGCAGCGCGTGCCCGTCGAACTCGTACAGATGGCTCAGCAGCCACTCGTCCACACGGTCGATCAGCAGCAGCACCTCAATGCCCTTCTTGCGGAAGATCTCGATCTGCGGGCTGCTCTTCGCGGCCGCAAGCGAGTCGGCGGTGATGTAGTAGATCGGCTCCTGGCCTTCCTTCATGCGACCCACGTAGTCGGCGAGCGAGACACCTTCGTCGGCGTGTGTGGAGGAAAAACGCAGCAGCTTCGACAGACGCTCCTGGTTCGTGTGGTCTTCGCCGACGCCTTCCTTCAGCACAACGCCGAAGTCCTTCCAGAACGCCGCGTACTTGGCGCGCTCGGCTTCGTCCTCGCTGTTCGCCAAGCCTTCGAGCATGCCCAGCACCCGCTTGGTCGAACCTTCGCGGATCGCCTTCACGTCGCGGCTTTCCTGCAGCAGCTCGCGGCTCACGTTGAGCGGCAGATCGGCGCTGTCGATCACGCCCTTCACGAAGCGCAGGTACACCGGCATCAGCGCCTCGGCATCGTCCATGATGAAGACGCGCTTGACGTAGAGCTTCACGCCGCCGCGCTTGTCGCGGTTCCACAGATCGAACGGTGCCTTGGCCGGCACATAGAGCAGTTGCGTGTACTCGCTGCGACCTTCGACGCGGTTGTGCGTGTAGGCCAGCGGCGCTTCGGTGTCGTAACTGATCTGCTTGTAGAAATCGACGTACTGCTCGGCCGTGATGTCGCTCTTGCTGCGCGCCCACAGCGCCGCGGCCTTGTTGACCGGCGCCCATTCGTCACGCGTGACCTGCTTGGCGGCTTCAGCGTCCCACTCTTCCTTCTGCATCAGGATCGGCAGGGAGATGTGGTCGGAGTACTTCGAGATGATGGACTTGAGCTTCCAGCCGGAGAGGAACTCGTCCTCACCCTCGCGCAAATGCAGCGTGACGCTCGTGCCGCGCTCGGCGCGTGTGATCGTCTCGACCTCGAACTCGCCCGCGCCTTCGGAACTCCAGCGCACGCCTTCGTCCACTGAAGCGCCAGCACGGCGCGTTTCGACCGTGATGCGATCGGCCACGATGAAGCCGCTGTAGAAGCCGACGCCGAACTGGCCGATCAGTTGCGCGTCTTTCTTCTTGTCGCCTTCCAACGCGGCCATGAATTCGCGCGTACCGCTCTTGGCGATCGTGCCCAAATTGGCCACCGCCTCGTCGGCCGACATGCCGATGCCGTTGTCAGTGATCGTGATGGTCTTGGCCGCGGCGTCGAAGCCCACCCGCACTTCCAGGTTCGGCGCATCCTCGAACAGCGCCGTGTTGTTCAGCGCTTCGAAGCGCAGCTTGTCGCAGGCATCGGACGCATTCGAGACCAACTCGCGCAGGAAGATTTCCTTGTTCGAGTAGAGCGAATGGGTGACGAGGTGCAGGATCTGCTTGACCTCGGCCTGGAAGGAGAGCGTTTGCTTTTCAGTCATGGTCTGGGCGTCTTGTTTGTCAGGAAGGGCGCATGTGCGAGCGGCCATTGGCTACCGGCCAGCGTGATTTGGAGCCGAAGCCGAAAGATTCAAGACCCCGCTGCGCGCAGGGTGGCAGTGCCGGTCAGCCGGCGAACACACCCGGCAGGCGACCCTGCCCGGCGCCGGCCACGCAGAACAGGCCGCCCGACAAGGGCGCTGCGGCCAGTTGCGGCGCGCTCAAGCCCTTGCGCGCGCTTGTGATGTACAGGTCGCTCAGATCGGCCCCGCCAAAGGCGACGTTGGTGACATGCGGCACCGGCAGCGTGATCGTTTGCAGCACCTGGCCCGAGGCGCCGCGTTGCGTCACGCGCGAGCCGCCCCAGTGCGCCACCCACACATGCCCGTCCGCATCGGTCGTCATGCCGTCGGGGTAGCCCTCGTCGTCGGCGAATTTCACCCACACACGTTTGTTGGACAGCTCGCCTTCGGGCGATACATCGAAAGCGTAGATCGTGCGCAGCGGGCTGTCGGTGTGGAAGATGGTGCGGCCGTCGACACTGAAGGTGGGCCCGTTCGTCACGCAGTAGCCGCGGTCCACCGTCGCGAGCGCGCCATCGGCGCCGAGCCGATGGAAAACGCCGACCGGCTGCGACTCGTCTTCGCCGTTCATCGTGCCGAACCACAGGCGACCTTCCGCATCGGCCTTCGCGTCGTTCAGGCGCATCGGCGAGTTCGGCTTGTGCACGCGATGCAGCCACTCGATCTTCGAGGGCTGGCCGAGCTTCAAGGCCGCCACGCCGCTCTTGAACCCGGCCACCCAATCGCCGCTCGCGCGCGGCACCAACCAACCGACCATCTCGGGCATCGGCCAACTGCGCTGCGCGTTCTTCGCCGGCGTGTAGGCGTGCACCGCCAGGCCCTGGATGTCGACGAAGAAGATCGACTGCTTCGCCTCGTCCCAGACCAGGCCTTCACCGAGCCGGCAAGCGAGCGGCCAGATGCATTCGACCGTGAGGCTCATGTCCACCCCGCATCGATGATGAAGTCTTGCGCCGTGATCATGCGGCTGTCTTCGGCGGCGAGGTAGAGCGCGAGTTGCGCCACGTCGGCGCCGACGATGCGCCCGGGCAGGCACTGGTTGTCGTCCATCAGCTTCTCGCCCGCTTCATCGACCCACATGTTCTTTTGTTTCTCGGTCATCACCCAGCCCGGCGAGAGCGTGTTGACGCGGATACTGTGTTTGCCCAGGTCGCGCGCCAGGCTGCGCGTGAAGCCCGCCATCGCCGACTTGCAGGTGGCGTAAACCGGGTAGCCTGCGCCCTTGATCATCCAGCTGATCGAGCCGAGGTTGATGATGGCGCCGCCGCCCAGCCGCTTCATGCCCTCGATCACGGCCTGCGCGGCGAAGAAAGGCGGGCGCAGGTTGACGGCGATGCGCCAGTCGAAGTCGGCTTGTGTCACATCGGCGATGTCATGGCGCTCGTCGTTCGCGACGTTGTTGATCAGCACGCCGATGTCGCCGAAGCTCGCCGCGGTTTGCGCGATGGCGGCGCGCAGCGCCTCCACGTCGGCCGCATCGCTCTTCAGGAACAGCGGCGCCGGCCCGACCGCCTTGGCGTCGGCGACGACCTTGGCCGCGGCCTCGACGTTGCGGCCGGTGAAGCCGACTTTCGCGCCCTGGCGTGCGAAGGCGACGACGATGTCGGCGCCGATGCCCGAACTGCCGCCGGTCACGAAGACCGTCTGGCCGGCCAGGCTCGGGTAGTTGCCGAAGGCGCGGGAAATTTGTGTGTTCATCGAATTCATCGTGGTTGACGTCGGCCGCCATTGTGCGACGTGCGGCGGTTCATGAGGCAGCGCCTGACGCCCAGATCGACACACCCCGCGGCGCCAGCACGCGGCTGCCGAGCAGGCAGTCGCCGCCCAATGCCGGCGCCCAGGGCAACGCCGCGTTCGAGAAATTGCAGGCGATGGTCAGCGCACCGAGGCGGCTGATGCGCAGGCCCTCGGGCAGTGTCTGCGTCATCAGGCCGGCTGCGTGTGCCGCACCCTGGAGCACGCACTGCCAACCCGCCGCATCGAGCCAGCCCGCGACATAACGCGCGCTGCCCTGCTGGGTGACGGCGGGCGAGCCATCCGCATAAGTCGCCAGCACGCTCGCGCCGATGCAGCGCAGGTCTTCACGCCAGCGCGTCGCGTCGAAGGTATGTGCACCCATGGTCACCGCATCGCTCACACCCGGCGGCAGCGACGCGACCCGCTGCACCTTCACGCCGGCCAGCGCCGCGGCATCACCCGGCGCCAACGCCGGCGGGATGCTCAGGCTCGTCGTCTTCGAAAAGCTGCGCGGGCCGAACACGATCTGCGCGCCGCTCGCGGCCAGGCGCTGCGCGAGGGCCGCATCGCTGCGCAGATGCGCGGGCAGCACGATCAGCCGGTAGTGCGACAGCTCGGCCGCGCTGGAGACGATGTCGACATCGAGCCCGAGCTGCCGCAGGGCACTGTAGACACGGAAGCACAGCTCCATCGGCTCGTAGTTGGCGCCCTGCGGCTGGATGCGCGCCATCCAGATGCTCGGGTAGTCGAACACGAGCGCGACCGGCGCATCGACGTGCAGCCCGTCGAGTACACCTTGCGGCGCCAGCCCGGCCAGTTCGCGCCCGACCTCGGTGGCTTCCAGGCCGCCCTGGTCGAGCGAGCGGTCGGGCCGGTTCAAGCCCGCATGCATCTGCTCCTGCGCAAACGGCGCCTGGCGCCAGCGGAAGTAGCTCACCACCTCGGCCCCATGCGCAAACGCCTGCCAGGTCCACAGCCGCACCATGCCATCCGCCGGCGCGGGGTTCCACTGCGCCCAGTTCACCGGGCCGGGCTGCTGCTCCATCACCCACCAGCGGCCACGGTTCGCACCCTGGCACATGCCGCGGTACAGATCGTGGTGAAAGGACGGGATGTCGGGGTGCCCGGTGCGCACGAAGGCGACCTTTTCTTCCGCACTCAGGAAGAAGTTCTGCGTGAAGCCGAGCGGGTAGCTGTCCCACGTGGCCACGTCGAGGTCGGCCGACAGATCGTGGTGGTCGAAGCCGGTGAAGAAGCCCATGAAGTTGTGCAACACATCGCGGCCCGGCGACAGCTCGCGCAGCAGCTGCACCTGTTCGCGGTTGAAGGCCACCACTTCATCGGATCAAAGCGCTGGTGGTCGAGGCGATGCGCGGGCGTCGCTTCGGTGACGGTGCCGGCCGGCAGATCGACCTCGTCGAAGTGGCGGTACTCCTGGCTCCAGAACACCGTGCCCCAGGCTTCGTTCAGGGCCGCGATGGTCGTGTAGCGCGTTTGCAGCCAGCGCCGAAAGCCGAGCTTCGCGGCCGGGCTGTAGCTCAGCACGGTGTCGTGGCAGCCGTACTCGTTGTCGGTCTGCCAAGCCGCGACGGCGGGGTGTCGCCCGTAGCGTTCGCCGACGGCGCGCGTGATGCGCTGCGACTGCGCACGGTAGCTCGGGCTCGAAAAACAGTAGTGCCGGCGCGAACCGAAACCACGCACATGGCCATCCGCGCCGACCGGCAACACATCGGGGTTTGCATCGACCAGCCACTTCGGCGGCGTGGCCGTGGGCGTGCACATCACGACCTTCAGCCCCTGCGCGTGCAGCGTCTCGATCGCGCGGTCGAGCCAGGTCCACTCGAAGCGGCCGGGCTCGGGCTCGATGCGGCTCCAGGCGAACTCGGCGATGCGCACGAATGTGATGCCGACCTCGCGCATGTGCGCGGCGTCTTCGGCCCACAGACTCTCGGGCCAGTGTTCGGGGTAGTAGCAGACGCCGAGCTTCATGCGGTCTTCCTGAGGGGGATCCGAAGCATTTCATTCATCCTACAAATAAACACGCCGGCGGCGGGCTCGCACCAACGCTGGCACGGGCACTTCGGGCGCGGCCGGCAGCAGGCGCCGGCGTGTGTCGGCGAGCAGGAAGGACATGGCCTGGCCTGCGGCCTGCGTGTCCTGCGCGCGGATGGCGTCGCGCACCCGAACGTGGTCGGGCAAGGCCGCGCGAAAGTCACCTGCCTTGCGCGCCGACAAGCCGAGCAGGGATTCGAGCGCGGTGGCGATCAAGGCGGCCAGCGGCATCAGCAGACCGTTGCCGGTGGCGTTCAGGATCGCGCGGTGGAATTCGAGGTCGGCCTGCACCCACGGTCCGATGCGTTTGGCAGCCGCCATGGCCGCGAGCGCGCGGTCCATCTCGGCCATCTGCTCACTCGTGCGGTGGCGTGCGGCGAGCTGCGCGGCGGCGGGCTCGATGATCTCGCGCATCTCGGTCAACTGCTCCAAAAAGCGCGCGTCGGGGAGGCTGCGGCAGCGCCAGGCCAGCACGTCGGGATCGAGCTGATTCCACAGATCGATGGCACGCACGCGGGTGCCGATGCGCGGGCGCGATTCGACCAGCCCCTTGGCCGCGAGCACCTTGATGGCTTCACGCAATGCGGTGCGGCTGACTTTCAGTTCCACGCACAGCACTTCCTCGTTCGGCAGCACCGCGCCGGGCGCGTAATACCCGCCGGCGATGCGGCTACCGAGTTTCTGTACGACCTGCCCGTGCAGGCTCGGGCCGCGATAGGTGGCGCCGATGTGCGTGGCGGGTTGCATGGCGTGCGAGTGTACGAGCCCGCCTCTATTTGTAATACAGTATTTGCCATGGACACCGCTCAAGCACCCGCGCTCCTCGGCATCGATTGGGGCACCAGCAACCGCCGCGCCTGGTGGCTTGGCGCCAACGGCAGCGTGATCGCGGAACATGCCGACGACCAGGGCCTGCTGGCCGTGCAAGGGCGCTTTGCCGATGCCTTGCAGGCGCTGCTGGCACACGGCCCGGCGCTCGCTGCCGACGCGCCGATCGTGATGTCCGGCATGGTCGGCAGTGCGAGCGGCTGGCGCGAGGTGCCCTACCTCGACGCGGCCACGCCGCTGTCCGAGATCGCACGGCACCTGGCGCCGGTGCCGGCGGCTGAACGGCCCGCCTTCATCGTGCCCGGCATGTGCTTCGTCGGCGCCGGCGGCAGCGTCGATGTGATGCGTGGCGAAGAGACTCAGCTGCTCGGCGCCCACGCGCTGGGCCAGGGCGATGGCTGGTACGTGCTGCCCGGCACACATTGCAAGTGGGTGCGCCTGCAAGGTGGCCGCGTGGCCGACCTGGCCACCTACATGACCGGCGAATTGTTCTCGCTGCTGACGCAGCAGGGCACGTTGAGCAGCGTCACGCGCGAAGGTGATGCCGACCCGCAAGCCTTCGCACGCGGCGTGACGGCGGCAGGCCGCAGCGCCCTGTCGAACGCGCTGTTCGGTTGCCGCGCGCAGGTGGTGTCCGGCCGCTTGCCGGCAGCGCAGGCGCGCGAGTACCTGTCGGGCCTGTTGATCGGCGCCGAGTGGCACGATGTGCTGCGGCGCTCGGGCAGCGCACCCGCCCGCGTCACCGTGATCGGCTCGGCGCAACTGGCCGAGCGTTACGCCACGGTTGGCGCGATGTTCGATTGCCACGTCGCCGCGCTCGACGCGCGCAGCGTGCAGCTCGCCGCGCTGCAAGCCTTGCGCCCCATGATCTGACGAAGGAGCTTCCGATGAACCCGACCGACTTCAAGCCGCCCCTCGTCGCCATCCTGCGCGGTCTCGAACCGGCACGCTCTGCCGACGTGGGCCGCACGCTCTTCGACGCCGGCTTTCGCCTGCTCGAAGTGCCGCTCAACCGGCCCGGCGCGCTGGAATGCATCGCCACGCTGAGCGAGCTGAAGCTGCCCGGCGCGCTGGTCGGTGGCGGCACGATGTTGCGCGTGGCCGATGTCGATGCGGTGCATGCGGCCGGCGGGCAACTGTTCGTCTCGCCGAACTGCAACCCGGCGGTGATCGCCCATGCGGTCGGCCTCGGCATGCTGGCCGCGCCGGGTGTGGCCACACCGACGGAAGCCTTTGCTGCGCTTGATGCCGGCGCGCATGCGCTGAAGTTGTTCCCGTTCGAGACCATCGGCCTGGGCGGCCTGAAGGCCTTGCTCTCGGTGTTGCCGGCCGGCACACCGCTGTGGCCGGTGGGGGGCGTCACGCCTCAGAGCATCGGTCCGGGGGTGAGTGCCGGGGCCACCGGCTTCGGCGTCGGCAGCCAGCTGTTCCGGCCCGGTGTGAGCCTGGCGGCGCTGGCCGATGCGGCGCGTTCGTTTATCGCGGCATGGTCGGCGGCGGCGCGCTGAAACGCTGAGCTCGCTTCGGTGATCAGCGCAGCGCCGTGGTGGCGCTGCCGTTCAGGAGATCGGACTGCGATGCAGTCGTCGTCGACACGTTCGGCTCGGGTACCAAGCGGCTCGGCGTGGGGTACGACAACAACAAGCCCCAACCCAGCGCCAGCAACAGGCCCACACCGGCCACACCGGACCGCAACTGCCGGCGCCGCTCGGCGATGCGCTCGTTCAGGTAGGAATCATCAGCGTTCATGTTTGGCACTCCTTGTGGCCCCGCCGCACACCGCTGCGCAGCTGATCACACTCTAGGTGCCTGATGGCCACATGCCATCGCCCCTTGGAGGGGGAA
The DNA here is from genome assembly GCA_025361845.1 of Rhizobacter sp. Lineage (GTDB taxonomy): Bacteria > Pseudomonadota > Gammaproteobacteria > Burkholderiales > Burkholderiaceae_C > JANYJL01. The sequence goes on along the minus strand of JANYJL010000346.1, from coordinate 16,287 downwards.
GCCTAGTGAGCACGCCTCAGCCGGCGCGCCCCCCGTTCAGTTGAAGCGGTTGCCGTATTCGTCGCGGCGGTCGCGGCGGTCATGGTCCACGTGGTGCCAGCGGCGCTCGTCGTAGTGCCCACCGTTCCACTCGTGGCGCTGGCCGGGCGGCACCCACTGCGACGGGCCACGCTGGTAGACCACCGGCTCGGGCCGCACGACGACGAACGGCGCGGGAGCATAGATGCGCGGCACCGGGCGAAACACCACCTGCGGCTGTTGGTAGACGACCTGCGGCTCGTCGTAGACCACCTGCGGCTGCTGATAGATCACGCGCGGCTGCTGGTAGACCACGGGCGCGGGTTCGTCGTAGACCACCGGCGCCGGCACATAGATCGGCGCGGGGCGGTAGACCGGTGCATTCGAGATCACGGTGCCGATGCCGGGCGCGTTGATGCCGATGCTCCAGGTCACGCCGTTGGCGTGGGCGGCGCCTGCGCACAGCAGGGCAGCGGTGCTGGCAAGAGCGAGGATCAGTTTGCGGGCCATTTGTATCTCCGGTTCAGCGCACCAGCTGTGCGCATGGACCTACAACGCTGCCACCGGCTGCGCCGGTTGACCCCCGCGTCCCACGCGAACGTAAACATGCGTTGCTGCCAGCGGCGGTGCACGCTGGCACGAGAGGCCGAGCCTCGGCGCCAACGACCCCGCCGATAGAATGCGCCCTCCGTTTCCAGGCGTGCCCGCCCCCATGAACCCGACCCCCGACGAACCGAAGAGCAGCAACTTCCTGCGCCAGATCATCGAACGCGACCTGGCCCAGGGCAGCTACGCCGGCCGTCGTTTCGCCGGCACGCCGGGGGATGCCGCCCACCACGCCGCGGGGCCGCTCGACGTGGCGAAGATCCGCACGCGCTTCCCACCCGAGCCGAACGGCTATCTGCACATCGGCCACGCCAAGAGCATCACGCTGAACTTCGGCCTCGCGGCGGAGTACGGCGGCGTGTGCCACATGCGCTTCGACGACACCAACCCCGAGAAGGAAGAGCAGGAGTACGTCGACTCCATCCTCGACGCGGTGCAGTGGCTCGGCTTCGGCTGGCAGGCCAATGGCACCAGCCACCTCTACCAGGCGAGCGACTATTTCGACTTCATGTACCGCGCGGCCGAAGCGCTGGTGAACGCGGGCCACGCCTACGTGGACGAACAGAGCGCGGACGACATGCGCGCGCGCCGCGGCGACTTCAACACCCCCGGCACCGCGAGCCCCTTCCGCGACCGCACGCCGGCCGAGAACCTGGCGCGCCTGCGCGAGATGCGCGACGGCCAGCATGCCGACGGCAGCATGGTGCTGCGCGCGAAGATCGACATGGCCTCGCCCAACATCAACCTGCGCGATCCGGCGCTCTACCGCATCAAACACGCCGAGCACCACCACACCGGCACACGCTGGTGCATCTACCCGATGTACACCTACGCGCACCCGATCGAGGACGCGCTGGAAGGCATCACCCACAGCATCTGCACGCTCGAGTTCGAAGACCAGCGGCCCTTCTACGACTGGTTGCTCGACACGCTGTGCGTGCTCGGCCTGCTGGCGCAACCGCGCCCGCACCAGTACGAATTCGCGCGCCTGAACGTCACCTACGTCATCACCAGCAAGCGCAAGCTGAAGCAGCTCGTCGACGAGAAGATCGTCGAGGGCTGGGACGACCCTCGCATGCCGACGATCGTCGGCCTGCGCCGGCGCGGCTACACCGCCGAGGCCGTGCGCCTGATGTGCGAACGTGCCGGCACCAGCAAGGCCGGTGGCTGGACGGACTACGCGAGCCTCGACATCGCGCTGCGCGACGACCTCGACCCGAAGGCCGCGCGTGCGATGGTCGTGCTTGACCCGCTGAAGCTCGTGCTGACGAACTGGGACACGCTGATGGGCGCCGGCACGGTGGACGCCTGCAGCGCCCCCGTGCACCCCGGCCACGCCGAACGCGGGCGGCGCGAATTCGGCATCGGCCGCGACATCTGGATCGAGCGCGACGACTACATGGACGTTCCGAGCAAAGCTTACTTCCGCCTCTTCCCCGGCAACAAGGTGCGGCTCAAATACGGCCACGTGATCCTGTGCACCGGCTGCACGAAAGACGCGGCCGGGAACATCACCGAAGTGCAGGCCGAACTCGTGCCCGACACCAAGAGCGGCACACCCGGTGCCGATGCGGTGAAGGTCAAAGGCGTCATCACCTGGGTGGCCGCACACGATGGCGTGGCCGCGGAAGTGCGCCTCTACGACCGCCTGTTCACCGAAGCCCAGCCCGACGCGGGCGGACGCGACTTCAAGGCGAGCCTGAACCCGGCGAGCTTCAAGCGCGTGCAGGCGGTCGTCGAACCTGCGCTGGCCGCAGCGAAGCCCGACGACAAGTTCCAGTTCGAACGCTACGGCTACTTCGTCGCCGACCGCGTGGACCACCGCGCCGGCAGGTTGGTGTTCAACCGCACGACGACGCTGAAGGACACCTGGGCGAAGTGATATCGCCTCAGAAGGTGTGCAAATTCGCCTTCAGATGTTCGCCAACCCGCAGCGCCTGCGCCGCGACCGTGAGCGCCGGGTTCAGCGCGGCCGACGACGGGAAGAAGCTCGCATCGACCACGTACAGGTTCGGGTGATCGAAGGCGCGGCAAAACGGATCGAGTGGCGCGCTCGCCGGGTCATCGCCGAAGCGCACCGTGCCGCACTGGTGCGAGGGCACGTCCAGCCCGAACGGGCGGCCGAGCACGGCTGAAAAGCCGATCTCGCGCAAGAGCTGACGCGTCTGCTTCACGAAGGCCGCATGCGTGGCCATGTTCGTGCGCCGCCAGTCGAGCTGGGTGCGGCCGTCGGGCAAGACACGCACGCAGCTGTCCGCATGCGGCAGGTCTTCACTCATCACCAGCCAGTCGACGCTGTGATGGGCCAGAGGCCGGCCGACCCACGACGGCAGAGACGGCACGGCCGAACGCAGCATCGGCTCCTGGATGTTGCCGAGCATCTGGATGTTTCCCGCACCGGAAGCATAGAAGTCGTTGAGCGACAGCGTCTTCGTGAAGCGTGTGTCGTTGACCGTGAAGGGCATCAGCGCCATCAAGCCGGTCGTGTTGTGGTTCATGTAGAAGCGCCCGACCGCACCGGAGGAATTGGCCAGGCCGTTCGGGTGCTGAGGCGTCGCCGAACGATGCAACAAGACAGCCGAGTTGATGGCTCCCGCGCTCAGCACGAACAGCGCGGCGCGGATCGTTTCGGTCACACCATTGCGCTCGAACTCGGCGGCGACGATGCGCTTGCCCGCGTCGTCGGTGATGAGCCGCGTCACGCGGCAGCCCGTGTGCAGGCTCACGTTCGGGCGCTGCAAGGCCGGGTCGATCAGGCAGACCTCGGCATCGCCTTTCGCGCCGAGGCGGCAGGGAAACGCATCGCAGGTGCCACAGCGGATGCAGGCCCCGCCCTCGCGCAGATCGATCGCCGAGGGCATGTGGAAAGGGTGCAGCCCCCGCAGCCGCAGCTTCTCGGCCAGCGCGCCGATGAGCGGCTCGTGCGGGATCGGCCCGTAGGGGTAAGCCGACGAACGCGGCGGCTCGGTCGGGTCCACACCGGACTCGCCGTGCACGCCGAACAGCGCCTCGGCCTGCGCGTAGTACGGCTCCAGCTCGGCATAGGAAAGCGGCCACGCCGGCGACACACCGTCCTCGTGTTCGCTCGCTTCGAAGTCCTGCTCGCGCAGGCGGAACATCGCGGTGCCGTAGAACTTGGTGTGGCCGCCGACGAAGTAGTACTGGCCGGGCGTGAACGCCGCGCCCGTCCCATCGACCCAGCTTTCCTTCGTGCGGTAGCGGCGGTCGATGAACACCGCCGTCGGGTCGGTGTTCTGCGCCTCGCGCGGCAGGCGTTCGCCGCGTTCGAGGATGGCGATGCGCGCGCCGCTGTCGGCCAGGCTCAACGCGACGGCGCCGCCGCCGACACCCGAGCCGATGATGCAGATGTCGGCGTCCATCACGAGCCCACGCTCACTTCTCCAGGGCCTTCTTGCGCGCCGCCGCAGCCTCGGCCTGCGCCGCGTCACCGCGCTCGCGGTAGAGGATTTCCAGCTCCTCGAACACATACGGGTCGGGCTCGCCGGCCGCATCGCCTTCGCGTTCCAGGCGCTGCTGGATCGCCAGCGCTTCGTCATTGCGCTTCAGCGCCCGCAGCGTCCACGCGAACATCCAGTACGCGACACGCGTCGCTTCGGCATTCGTGCCGCGCTCGCGCAGCACGATCTGCTGCTGGAACTGCTCGAGCGCGTCATCGAACCGGCCGAGCTGGTGCAGCGCATAGCCGATGTTGTTGCGCAGCGAGGCCTCCCACTTCTTCGCGTCCGGCTGGGTCGAGGCCTGCACCACGGCCAGCGCTTCCTGCCCCCACTTCAACTGATCGGCAGGCGCCGTGTCCACCATCGCCATCATGTGCAGGGCGTCGACTGTCAGCCCGTCCAGGCGGGCGGCCTTCGCCAGCTCGAGCGCGCGGCCATAGGCCAGCCGCGCCTGCTCCTTCACCTCCGGGGTTTGCGAGTCTTGTTCATGGGCCGTGGAGGCGAGCGTGCGGCCATATTCCAGCGCGTGCCGCACCTGCACTTCGGCGCTCGCACCCGGCAGGCGCGGCTCCATCTCGCGCAGGATCTGCTGCGCGCGGGCGAAATCCTTGCGCAGGCCGTAGGTCCGCGCGATCTGGGTTTGCAGGATCAGCGCGTCGTCGGCGCTGGCAGTGGCCTGTGCCTCGCGAAAGCGCCGTTCGCTCAGTGCGGGATCGCTGAAGTTCCACAGGGGCGCGAGATTGATCGCCATGGCGGGTGTCACCGTGATGGAAGCGAAAAAGAGGACGACCAGGAAGCCGAAGTTTGCAAGATGTCGGTTCAGCATCGGTGCCTCGAACTACTTGCGTCCACCCACCAGCAGCAGCGCGCCGCCGACCACGATGGCCGCCACACCGGCCCACACTGGCACGTTGACCGTCTGCTTCTCCTTCACCGACAGTTCGAGCGGGCCGAGCTTGATGTCGTGGCTGTCTTTCGTGTAGCTGAAGCTGCCGTAGACCAGGCCGAGCACACCAGCTGCGATGAGCACGATGGCGACGAGTTTGGTGGTGTTCATGGGGACTCCTGCGTTGCGAAGGCAACGGCCAAAGCATTGTGCACGCCGCACTTCTGGTGCCCGAACTTCTGGCACGATCGCGGCGCCGCCAAGAACGAGGAGCCCGGGCATGCCGAACAGGAATGAAGTGCTGATCGTTGCCAGGCTCTCGCCCTGGTTGATGGAGACGCTGCGCGCCACGTTCACCGTGCACGAACGCCTGCACGAGACCGACCCCGCCGCCTTCGCCGCTGCCGCGCCGCGCATCACCGCCATCGCCGCGAATGGCGAATCGAAGGTCGGCGCCGCCCTGATGGACCAGCTGCCCGCGCTGCGCATCGTCTCGGTGATGGGCGTCGGTTACGACGGCATCGACGTCACTGCCGCCAAGGCGCGCGGCGTGGTCGTCACGCACACACCCGGCGTGCTGAACGACGACGTGGCCGACCTCGCCATCGGCCTGATGATCGCCAGCGCCCGCGCCATCCCGCAATCCGACCGCCATGTGCGCGATGGGCTGTGGCCGAGCGGCGCGATGCCGCTCGCACGCAAGGTCTCGGGCGCGCGGCTGGGCATCGTCGGCATGGGGCGCATCGGCCAGGCGATTGCGCAGCGGGCCGCCGCGTTCGACATGCGCATCGCCTACACCGCTCGCAGTGCGAAGGCCGATCTGCCGCTGCGCTACCTGCCCTCGGCGAAGGCACTCGCTGCCGAGTCGGACTTCCTCATCGTCATCACGCCAGGCGGCGCCGGCACGCGCAAGTTGATCGATGCCGAGGTGCTGACCGCGCTCGGCCGCGAGGGCACGCTCATCAACGTGGCGCGCGGTTCGGTGGTCGATGAAACGGCCCTGATCGATGCACTGCAACGCGGTGTGATCGCCGCTGCCGGGCTCGATGTGTTCGAGGCCGAACCCCAGGTACCGCAGGCCCTGCGCGACATGCCCAACGTGGTGCTCACCCCGCACATCGGCAGCGCCACAGCGGCCACGCGGCGCGCCATGGCCGAGCTGGCGTTCGCGAACCTGCAAGCGATTTATGCCGGGCAGCCGCTGCCCTCACCGGTGCCTGAATGCCGTTGACGCTGCCAGTTGTTGGCAACGCCAATCTCTTCGGGTAAGCACCCGGCCCGGCATGGATCGGGCCGCCTACGATTTCGCCCGTGGTCAGGCCACCTGCTGCACCCCTGAGCAATGGTCAGAACGAACAGAACAAACTGGAGACGGCAATGAAATTCAAGGCATGGATGGTGGGCGCGCTCATCGGCGCCGGGCTGCTGGGCAGCGCGCCCGCGATGGCCCAGGAGAAGCTCACGGTCTGGTGGGTCAAGGGCTTCTACAAGGCCGAAGACGACGCACTGTTCGCCGCCATCGCGAAGTTCGAGGCCAAGCACAAGAACATCAAGATCGAGCTCTCGCAGTACCCCATCCAGGACATGATCCCGAAGACCGTCGCGGCACTCGATTCGGGCTCGCCGCCCGACGTGGCCTACGCCGATGTGTACGACTTCCAGGTCACCGCGAAGTGGGCCTTCGACGACAAGCTCGAAGACATCAGCAGCGTCATCAACCCGATCCGCGCGCGCTTCGCGCCGAACACGGTCGAGACGACCTTCCTCTACAACGACAAGGCGCAGACCCGCGCCTACTACGCCTTCCCGATCAAGCAGCAGACCATGCACATCGAGTACTGGCTCGACATGCTGGCCGATGCGGGCTTCAAGGAATCCGACATCCCGACGACATGGAAGGAATACTGGAGCTTCTGGTGCGACAAGGCGCAACCCGCCTACCGCCAGAAGACCGGCAACCGAGGTTTCGGCATCGGCATGCCGATGGGGGTGGATTCAAGCGATTCGTTCTACTCGTTCCTGACCTTCATGGACGCCTACAACGTCAAGCTCGTCAACGACAGCGGCAAGCTGCTGGTGGACGACCCGAGCGTGCGGCAAGGCCTCATCAACGCGCTGACCGATTACACCTCGGTGTATCTCAAAGGCTGCTCGCCGCCGTCGTCCACGAGCTGGAAGGACCCGGACAACAACGTCGCCTTCCACAACAAGACGACCCTGATGACGCACAACGCGACGATCTCGATCGCCGCGAAGTGGCTCGACTACAGCAACAATGCCGCACTCACCGAAGCGCAGCGCGCCACCGCGAAGAAGAACTACACCGAGCTGATCCGCACCGCCGGCTGGCCCAGCAAACCCGATGGCAGCAAGATGATCTACCGCGCGGCCGTGAAGACCGGCGTGATCTTCAAGGAGGCGAAGAACAAGGCTGCCGCCAAGCAGTTCGTTTCCTTCCTGCTCGAAGAAGCGAACCTCACGCCGTACGTGGAAGGCTCGCTCGGCCGCTGGTTCCCGGTGACGAAGGTGGCGCAGCAAAGCGCCTTCTGGAAGGCCGACCCGCACCGCCTGTCGGTCTACAACCAGTTCATGAACGGCACCACGACATTCGAATTCACGAAGAACTACAAGTTCACCGTGCTGAACAACGAGAACGTCTGGGCCAAGGCGATGAACCGGATCATCAACGAGAAGATTCCGGTGGACAAAGCCACCGACGAGATGATCGACCGCATCAAGACTGTGGCGCGTTGATCCTCGAGATGGTTCCTGTGGAGGGTGTCCTAGTGCCCTCTTCGGTTCGGCTCCAGCGGTGGGGGCCGGGCTACGGCGGGCGGAATAATCGTCCGGCCCTGCGGGCCGAACCTTGGATTCCTGATTGCCCGCCGTGGCCCGCCCCCCACCGCCGGAGCAAGCTCGCTCGCTGTGCATGGCGAGCAGCGCGAACCTCGATCTGACGACATGAGCACCGCAACCGCCACCCTCCCCGCAAGGCCCAGAAAGCCTCTCAGCCCCTGGGAGTTCTGGGGCCGCGTGCTCGTCGTTCCCTACCTGCTGATCTTCGTGATCTTCGTGCTCTACCCAGTCGGCTATGGCCTCTGGCTGGCGCGCCACCCGGCGAGCTACGTCAAGCTCTTCGAAGACCCGATCTTCTTTCGCACGGTCATCAATACCGTCGTGTTCCTGGTCGTCGGCATCAACATCAAGATGGTGATCGCGCTCGTGCTCTCGGGCTTCTTCGTGCAGAAGCGCTGGTGGATCAAGATCCTCTCGCTGCTTTTCATCCTGCCCTGGGCCGTGCCGTCGATCCCGACCATCCTGTCGGTGCGCTTCATGCTCAACCCCGAGTGGGGTGTCATCAATTCGCTGATCTTTCGCTTGACCGGCATGGATGGCCCGAACTGGCTGAACGACCCGACGCTCGCGCTCACCTTCTCGATGCTGATGCACGTGTGGAAGTCGCTGCCCTTCTGGACGCTCATCCTGATCGCCGCGCGCATGGCGATTCCGTCTGACCAGTACGAAGCGGCGGCTGTCGACGGCGCCACCAACTGGCAGAAGTTCAAGTACATCACCTGGCCGGCGATGCGCACGCTCTACCTCACCTCGACCATCCTCTCGATGATCTGGACGCTGGGGGACTTCAACAGCGTCTACCTGCTCACCGGCGGCGGCCCGGCCGACTTGACGCACGTGCTCGCCACGCTCGGCATCCGCTACCTCCGGCTCGATCAGGTCGATCTGGCGATGGCCTCGATCGTCGTGGCGCTCCCCCTCGTGCTGCCGCTCGTGTTCTTCATGATGAAGAGGCTCTCGAAATGACGCGCCGCCGCTTCACGCTGAAGAACGCAACGGCCGAAGCCAAGCTGCTGCTCATCGGCATCCCACTGTTCCTGTGGACGATGATCCCGATCTACCACCTGTTCCTGTTCTCGATCTCGTCGAAGGACTCGGCCACCTCGGGCCGCCTGTGGCCGAAGGAGCCGACGTTGCAGAACTTCGCGATGGTGTTCGGCCAGAAGCACTTCTACCTCGACCACTTCTGGGTGCAGTTCGGCAACTCGGTGCTCATCGCGGTGGCTGTCGGCGCGATCACATTGTTCATCGCCACCACGGCCGCGTTCTCGATCAGCCGGCTCAAGGTGCGCGGCGGGCGCACGGTGATGAACCTCGCGCTCTTCACCTACTTCATCCCGGCCGCCTTCCTGGCCGTGCCCATGTACAAGACGATGGGCAACTACGGGCTCCTGAACAACCAGTGGTCGCTGATCCTCGCGATGGTGACCATCGCCTCGCCCTACTGCATCTGGGTGCTGAAGCAAGCCTCCGACAAACTGCCCTTCGAGCTTGACGAAGCCGCGCGCATCGACGGTGCCACGCCGCTGCAACTGTTCCGCCTCGTCTACCTGCCGCTGATGGTGCCTTCGCTGGTGGCGGTCGGCACCTACTCGCTGCTGCTGGCGTGGAACGAATACCTCTACGCCTTCCTGCTGCTCTCGAACGACAAGAGCGTGACGCTGTCGGTCGCACTCGGCAACTTCCTCTCGGCCGACGATTCACCCTGGGAACTGCTGATGACCACCGGCCTGATCTACGCGCTGCCGCCGGCCGCGATCTACTACGCCTTCAAGCGCTACATGGTGTCGGGCCTGACGGCCGGCGCGGTGAAGAGCTGAGACGTTTCGAGAACAAGAAGAACAGAGGACAAGCGCATGGCATCGGTCGCGTTTCGCAACATCGAGAAGGCCTACGGCCGCGTCAAGGTCATCCACGGCATCGACTTTTCGATCGCCGATGGCGAGTTCGTCGTGCTGGTCGGCCCCTCGGGCTGCGGCAAGTCCACCTTGCTGCGCATGCTCGCCGGGCTGGAGGAAATTTCCGGTGGCGAAATCCTCATCGACGGCCGCGTCGTCAACGAGCTGGAGTCGAAGGACCGCGACATCGCGATGGTGTTCCAGAGCTACGCGCTCTACCCGCACATGACGGTCGGCGAGAACATGGCCTTCAGCCTGAAGCTGCGCAGCGCCGATGCGAAGCTGATGGCCGAGCGCGTGGCGAACGCGGCGCGCATCCTGAACCTCGACCAGTTGCTCGACCGCTACCCGCGTGAACTCTCGGGTGGCCAGCGCCAGCGCGTCGCGATGGGCCGTGCGATCGTGCGCGACCCGAAGGTGTTCCTGTTCGACGAACCGCTGTCGAACCTCGATGCCAAGCTTCGTGTCGCGATGCGCGCCGAGATCAAGGCCCTGCACCAGCGGCTGAAAACGACCACGGTCTACGTCACGCACGACCAGATCGAGGCGATGACGATGGCCGACCGCATCGTCGTGATGCACGACGGCATCGTGGAGCAGATCGGCACGCCGCTGGAGCTGTTCGACAAACCGCGCAACCTCTTCGTCGCGCAGTTCATTGGCTCGCCGGCGATGAACGTGCTGGCGGGTGTGTGGGGCCGTGGCGGCGACGGCGTGTTCGTCGAGGCGCAGGGCGCGCACTGGCCGGTGCCGGCCGGCGTGGCGGGGCAGACCGGGCAGCAGGTGCACTACGGCATCCGCCCCGGCGACATCAGCCTCGCAAGCGACGGGCAAGGGATTGCGGCGAAAGTGATCGTCGTCGAGCCGACCGGCGCCGAGACCGAGTTGCTGCTGCAAGTGGGCGAGGCGCGCCTCGTGCTCGTGATGCACGGGCGTACCTCGGCGCGGCCCGACGACACCGTGCATTTGCGCGTCGACACCGCGAACGCGCACGTGTTCGACGGTTCAACCGGGCAGCGACTGGGCTGAGTGCGGGGCCGGCAGCTGCATCCACCGGGCGCTTCGTGCAAACTGTCTTGCCAGGGCTCGTTTCGCGAGCCGCCTGAACTCCGGAAGCTCGCCATGACCACCTTCCCCCAAGTCATCCTCTACACCGACACCGACGGCCGCGCGCGCTTTCGCGAAGAGGCCCTCGAACTCAACGAAGGCACGCCGAAAGCGATGCTCTCGCCGCTGGCCCCGAGCGGCGGCTACCAGTTCCGCCACAGCCCGGTCGGCTTTCGCAGCGAATTCCATTGCACCGGCAGCGCGCAGTGGCTGTTCGTGCTCGGCGGCGCGATGGAGATCGGCCTGCAGGACGGCAGCACACGCGTCTTCCTGCCCGGCTCGCATTTCTATTCGGCCGATACGCTGCCCGAAGGTGCGAGCTTCGATGCCAAAGTCCACGGCCATTGCAGCCGCCAGCTCGGCACCGAGCCACTGGTGACGCTGTTCGTGCGCGGCTGATCCCCAACGCCCGGGCCACCATGAAGATCCTCATCACCGGCGGCGCCGGCTTCGTGGGCAGCCGGCTCGCGCAACGCCTGCTCGAACGCGGCACGCTGGCCGGCCGTCGCATCGAAACCCTGGTGCTCGCCGACCAGGCCGCGGCGCAACCCGCCTTGCTGGCCGATGCCCGCGTTCAATCGCGTGTCGGCCCCTTGCTGGACCAATGCGCCGCACTGCGTGTCGAAGACTTCGACGGCGTCTTCCACCTCGCCTCGGCCGTGTCCGGTGAATGCGAGACCGACTTCGAACTCGGCCTTCGCTCCAACCTCGACAGCACCCGCGCCCTGCTCGACGCCTTGCGCACCCGAACCGAACAAGGCGCCCCGCCCGCGCGGCTCGTGTTCTCCAGCTCGGTCGCGGTATTCGGCCCGGACCCCTCGGTGCCACTGCCGGCTCGCGTCGCGGACGACACCCTGCCCACGCCGCAGACCTCGTACGGCACCCACAAGCTGGTCTGCGAACACCTGATCGCCGACTACACGCGCAAGGGCTACCTCGATGGCCGCAGCGCGCGGCTGATGACGGTCACGGTGCGGCCCGGCCGGCCGAACGGCGCGGCCTCGTCCTTCTTCAGCGGCATCATCCGCGAGCCCTTGGCGGGGCTCGAAGCGATCTGCCCGGTGTCGCCCGAAGTCTCGCACCCGGTGTCGTCACCGGCCCGCACGATCGACGGTCTGATCGCGGTGTTCGAAGCGAGCCGCGAAGCGCTCGGTGGCCGCACGGCACTCAACCTGCCGGCGCTGAACGTGCGCGTGAGCGAGATGCTCGATGCGCTCGAGGCCGTCGCCGGCCGCGCCGTGCGCGAGCGCGTGCGCTTCGTTCGCGATGAGCGCATCGCCGGCATCGTCGCCGGTTGGCCCGGTGGTGCGACTGGCGCACGTGCGGCGCGCTTGGGCTTGCAGCCGGAAGCGAACTTTGCCGACATCGTGCAGCAGTACATCGCCGATTGCCGCTCGGCGGGTCAGGCCGAGACGGCATTGCGCGGCCTCGAGACTCGATGAAACACCCCATGAGCACCGACAAAAACACCCCCTGGCACCCCGCCACCCGCTACCCCGACACCTCGATCGAAACCCTCGACCCGCGCTTCGCCAGATACCGCGTCTTCAACGCCGCCGTCGAGCGCCTGGCCACGGGGCAGCGCTGGGCCGAAGGGCCAGTGTGGTTCGGCGATGGGCGCTACCTGCTGTGGAGCGACATCCCGAACAACCGCCTGCAACGCTGGGATGAAGCGACCGGCACGGTCAGCAGCTTCCGCGCCCCGTCGAACCACAGCAATGGCAACACGCGCGACCGGCAGGGCCGGCTGGTGAGCTGCGAACACGGCGGGCGGCGCGTCACCCGCACCGAGTACGACGGCCGCATCACCGTGCTGGCCGATGGCTTTCAGGGCAAGCGCCTGAACTCTCCGAACGACGTGGTCGTGAAATCGGACGATACGGTCTGGTTCACCGACCCGAGCTTCGGCATCGGCGGCCACTATGAAGGCAACCCAGCCACACCCGAGCTGCCGACGAACGTCTACCGCTGCGACCCGCGCACCGGCCAGCTCAGCGTTGTCATCGACAGCATCGTGCAGCCCAACGGCCTGTGCTTCTCGCCGGACGAGCGGTGCCTGTACGTCGTCGAATCGGGGGCCGAGCCGCGCCGCATCCATGCCTTCGATGTCGATGCGGGCGGCCAGGTGAGCAACGGCCGCATCTTCTACACGGCGACAGACGGCGGCCAGCCCGACGGCTTCCGATGCGACGTGGACGGCAACCTCTGGGCCGGCTGGGGCGGTGGCGATGCCGACCCAGGCCAGGACGGCGTGCGCATCTTCGCGCCCGACGGCGTGCCGATCGGCCGCATCGCGCTGCCCGAGCGCTGCGCCAACGTCTGCTTCGGCGGGCTGCACCGCAACCGCCTGTTCATGGCGGCGAGCCAATCGGTCTACGCGCTCTACGTCCACACCCAAGGCGCACCAGGGGGATGACGGGCCGGGCCGCACCCTCGTGGCCCGTTCCTTGCGAGCCCACTGCACAACGGTGCACGACTCCCCCGAACCCATGACCACACCTCTGAACACCTTCATCCGCGCCACCGAAATCTGGGTGCCTTCCACCGACGGTCTGCTGCTCGAATTCGGCGGCGGCCTGTTCGCCGGCGCCGCCCACTTCGCCGCGATCAGCCGCGCCATGTGCTTCGGCCGCGCCGAAGGCCTGCCCGGCACCGCCTGGGAGGAAGGGCGGCCGATCCTGCTGAAACAGTTCGAAGGCTCGAACTTCCGTCGCACCGCGGCCGCGAAGGCGGCCGGCCTGGGCTGTGCGGTGGCGCTGCCGATGTTCCTGGGCGATGCGCTGACCTCGGTGCTGGTGTTCTTTTGCAGCGAAGACGCGGCCCAGGGCGGTGCGCTCGAACTCTGGCGCAACAACCCGCGCGTGACGACCGACATGACCCTGGTCGACGGCCGCTACGGCGCCGATGCGGCGGCCCTCGAAGCCCTCTCGCGCGAGACCTTCCTCCCGCGCGGTACCGGCCTGCCCGGCCTGGCATGGCAGCGCGGCTCGGCGGTGTTCATGCCCGACCTGGGAACCGCCGGCCGCTTCCTGCGCGGTGAAGAGGCCGCGAGCGCCGGCATCCACCGCGGCCTGGCGATTCCCTGCCCGACCCGCGCGAATGAAAACCATGTGCTGACCCTGCTCACCTCGGCCGCCACGCCGATAGCGCGACGCATCGAGACCTGGTCGCCCGCCAGCGGTGGCTCGCGCAGCCTGCAACGCAGCTTCGGCTTATGCGAAGGCGAAGGTGCATTGGCCGCCGCCGCCACCGGCGTACCGCTCGAAGCGGACGCAGGCTGCGTCGCCAGTGCCTTCATGCGGGGCATGCCGGCGTTGACGAACCAGGCGGCGGCCGAGCCCGGCCCGGTCGGTGCCTCGGCCGGCGCTTGCGGTGCCGATGCGATGGTGGCCGTGCCCATCATCAGCGAAGGCGTCGTGGCCGAGGTGCTCGCGCTCTATTTCTGATCGACCGGACCACGCGGCCCGAAACGTTCGAACGCGAGGTCGGTGGCCACGGCCAGCAGACCGACTAGCAGCGCGCCCTGGATCACGTAAGCGGTGTTGAAGCCGCTCAGGCCGATGATGATCGGCGAGCCGAGTGTCTTGGCGCCGACCGTCGACGCGATCGCCGCCGTGCCGATGTTGATGATCACCGAGCTGCGCACCCCGCCCACGATCACCGGCAGCGCAAGCGGCAGCTCCACGCGCGCGAGCACCTGGCCCGGTGTCAGCCCCAAGCCCACCGCCGCATCGCGTGCCGCGGCGGGCACCGATTCGATGCCCGCGATCGTCGCCTGCACGATCGGCAGCAGGCCGTAGAGCGCGAGCGCGATCCAGGCCGGTGCCACGCCAAAGCCGATCAGCGGCGCGGCCACGGCCAGCACGGCCACCGGCGGGAAAGTCTGGCCCATCGCGACCACAGTTTCGGTGAGCGGCCGGAACTCGCGGCCCGCTGCGCGCGTGACGAACAGGCCCGCAGCCACCCCGACGACGATGGACACCGCGCTCGACACCACAACGATGCCCACGTGCGCCAGCACCAGGGCCGCGAACGTGTCCTGCTCGTAGAGCGGTCGATCGAGCTGCGGGAACAGCGCGGCGAACAGCGGCTTCAGCGGCGCCATGCCGAACACACCGAGCGCGAGCGCGGCGAGCGCCCACCACAGCGGCTCCTTGAAGACTTCGCGCGGCGATGTCACGGCGGCGCCTTCAGCAGATCGGCGAAGTGGAGCGTGCCGAGCGTGTGCTGCTGTTCATCGACAACACGCAGCACCTCGACACGCCGCGCGACGAACACCGACAGCGCCTCGCGCAGGCTCGAACCCGCATCGATCGGCACGCCTTCTACGGCCTCACCGCCCTCGCCCACGCGCATCGCATCGGCCACCGTGCGCAAGCCCAGCAGCTTGATGCCGACGTCGCCGCAGCCGATGAATTCAGCCACCCGATCGTTTGCCGGATGCGCCAGCAACTCGGCCGGCGTGCCAGCCTGCACGATGCGGCCATGGTCGAGCATCACGATGCGCGTGGCCAGCCGCAAGGCCTCGTCGATGTCGTGCGTCACCAGCACGATGGTCTTGCCCGACAGGCGGTGGATGCGCGCCAGCTCGGCCTGCAAGCTCGCGCGTGTGATCGGGTCGAGCGCACCGAAAGGCTCGTCCATCAGCAACACCTCGGGGTCGGCCGCGAGCGCACGCGCCACACCCACGCGCTGCTGCTGCCCGCCCGACAACTGCTGCGGGTAGCGGCCGCGGAATAGCGCCGGCTCCAGGCCGAGCAACTCCAGCAACTCGGTCACGCGCTCGCGGATGCGCGTCGGTTTCCACTTCAACAGTTCGGGCACGGTCGCGATGTTCTTCTCGACCGTCCAGTGCGGGAACAGGCCGGTCGACTGGATCGCATAACCCATGCGGCGGCGCAGTTCCTCGGGCTTGAAACTGCGGATCTGCTCGCCCGCGATCAGGATGCGCCCGCTGTCGTGTTCGATCAGCCGGTTGATCATCTTCAGCGTGGTCGACTTGCCCGAACCCGAGGCGCCGATCAGCACCGCGAACTCACCCTGCGCGACGGTGAGCGACAGCTCATCGATCACCTTCGCGCCGCCGTAGGCCTTGCTGACCTGCTGGAACTCGATCATGCGGCGCGCACTTCCGTCAGCGTGATGAAGGCACCGAAGGCGACGTCAGCCACGACCGCCAGCGCCACCACCGGGATCACGCCCAGCAGCACCAGGTCGAGCGCACTGCTGGCCAACCCCTGGAACATCAGCGCACCGAAGCCGCCCGCACCGATGAGGGCCGCGATCACCGCCATGCCGATCGTCTGCACGGTGCACACCCGCAGGCCCGAGAGCAGCAGCGGCAGCGCGATCGGCACCTGCACCTTCCAGAAGATCTGCGCGCGGGTGAGGCCCATGCCGGTGGCCGCCTCGACCACCGGCGGCGGCACCTGGCCGAGCCCGGCGACGGTGCTGCGCG
>JANYJL010000201.1 GCA_025361845.1 Rhizobacter sp. | reverse complement strand
TGCCGGTGTCCGCGCTGCCGAACACCGCCCCCATCAGCACGGTGAGCACCAGGACGAGGCCGACGAAGGCTGCCAGCCGCCATGCCCGCCCCAGCACGAAGGACAAGCCGAAGGCGAGCATCGCCGGCACCAAGAAGGCCGGGAAGGGCACGTACTGAAGCAGCTCCAGCCACCAGCTACTGACGATGCCGGTTTTGTAGACGACGGAGAGCAGCAAGGTCGGTACGACCACTGCGACCACGGCCAAACGCGCCAGCGCGTTGCGAATTGCCAACTTGATAAGAACCTCTGCGAAAACCGGAAAGCTCGGCAGTGTGCCCCGTTCAGGTGACAGCCGGCACGAAGGGGCGCACCAAGGCGAGCAGCCGCTCGACATAGGCCGCCTTCTCACCGACCGGCGCGGCGTAGTGCAGGGCCTGCGTGGTCGCCTGCTCACCCGCGCGCATCAGCATCATCCACGTCGCCAGGTACTGCGAAGCGAGGCAGCCGCCGGCCGTGGCGATGGGGCCGCGCGCGTGAAAGGGTTCGTCGAGCGCACGCACGCCGGCCTCCACCAGCCAGGGCCGTGTGGTGAGGTCGGTGCAGGCCGGCATGTCAGCCAGCAGGCCGAGCCGCGCGAGCAGCAGCGCGCCCGAACACTGCGCACCGATCAGCTGGCGCAGCGGGTCGAGTTGCAGCCGGTCAAGCACCGAGCCGCGCTGGCCGTGGGCCTCGGCAATGGCGCGTGTGTAGATGCCGCTGCCGAAGATCACCGCGTCGGCCTCGTTGGCAAATTCGAGCGGCTGTTGCGCGTGCACCGTCACGCCGTTCATCGAGGTGACCTGCGCGCTCGGGCTCGTGATCTCGGCCTTCCAGCCTTGCGCGCTCAGGCGGTTCAACAGCCCGAGCGCGATGAAGGAATCGAGCTCGTTGAAGCCGTCGAAGGTGAGGATGGCGATGCGCACCGAGAACTGCTCAATCTTCGAGCAGGGAGCGCAACATCCAGGCAGTTTGTTCATGCACCGTCAGCCGCTGCGTCAGCAGGTCGGCGGTGGGCTCGTCGGCGGCCTTGTCGGCGAGCGGGAAGATGGCGCGCGCGGTGCGTGCCACCGCCTCATGGCCTTCGACCAGGATGCGCACCATCTCGAGTGCCTTCGGCGGGGTGGCCGGCGCGTCCTTGATCGATGCGAGCGCGCTGAACTGCGCATACGAGCCCGGCGCGGCGTGGCCGAGCGAGCGGATGCGTTCGGCCACCGGGTCCACCGCGTTCCACAGCTCGGTGTACTGCGCCATGAACATCAGGTGCAGGGTGTTGAACATCGGCCCCGTGACATTCCAGTGGAAGTTGTGGGTCGTGAGGTAGAGCGTGTAGGTGTCGGCCAGCAGGCGCGAGAGGCCGGCGGCAATGGCGCCACGGTCTTTCTCGCTGATGCCGATGTTGATGGCCGGGCCGCCAGTCTTGGCGGCGGTGCTGGGCTTCTTCGCCATGCGGTACTCCTGAGGGGAAACAGAAAGAACCCCGACACTGTAGCGAAGTGCCGGGGCAGCGCTGGGGCCGGGCCTGCGTGCCCGCTGCGTTCAGCTCACGCGATGTCGTAACGGTCCAGGTTCATCACCTTGTTCCAGGCGGCGACGAAGTCCCGCACGAACACTGCTTGCGAGTCGCTGCTTCCATAGACTTCCGCGAGGGCGCGGAGCTGGGAGTTCGAACCGAAGACCAGGTCGACCACGGTGCCCGTCCACTTCGGCGCGCCGCTCGCCCGATCGCGCCCTTCCAGCACGCCGGCCGCCGTGGCGGACTTCTGCCACACGGTGTTCATGTCGAGCAGGTTGACGAAGAAGTCGTTCGTCAGCGTTTCCGGCCGCTTCGTGAAGACACCGTGCGCAGCCTTCCCGACGTTGGCGTTCAGCGCGCGCAAGCCACCCACCAGCACCGTCATCTCGGGCGCGGTGAGCGTCAGCAGTTGTGCCTTGTCGAGCAACAGCTCGGCCGCCGAGCCTTCGAGCCCCTTGCGGGTGTAGTTGCGAAAGCCGTCGGCCATCGGTTCGAGCACGGCGAAGGATTCCGCATCGGTCTGCATCTGCGAGGCGTCCATGCGGCCGGGCGTGAACGGCACCGTCAGGTCGGGACCGGCCTGCTTCGCCGCCGCCTCGACGGCCGCGCAGCCGCCGAGCACGATCAGGTCGGCCAACGAGATCTTCTTGCCTCGGGAGGCTGCTGCATTGAAGGCCGTCTGCACGCCTTCCAGCGTCGACAGCACCTGGGCCAGTTCGGCCAGCTGGTTGACCTCCCAGTTCTTCTGCGGCGCGAGGCGAATGCGCGCACCGTTGGCGCCGCCGCGCTTGTCGCTGCCGCGGAAGGTGGCCGCCGACGCCCAGGCGGTCGTGACCAGCTGGGAGATGGACAGGCCGGAGGCCAGCACTTGCGCCTTCAGGGCGGCGATGTCCTGCGCATCGACGAGCGGGTGGTCGACGGCGGGAATAGGGTCCTGCCAGATCAGTTCTTCCTTCGGCACCAGCGGGCCGAGGTAACGCGCGATCGGCCCCATGTCGCGGTGCGTCAGCTTGAACCAGGCGCGGGCGAAGGCGTCGGCGAACTCCTGCGGGTTCGCCATGAAACGCCGTGAGATCTTTTCGTAGGCCGGGTCCACGCGCATCGCCATGTCGGCGGTGGACATCATCGGCGCGTGGCGCCTGGCCGGGTCGTGCGCGTCCGGCACGGTGCCGGCGCCGGCGTCGCCTTTGGGCTTCCACTGGTGCGCGCCGGCCGGGCTCTTGGTCAGCTCCCATTCGTAGCCGAACAGGGTTTCGAAATAGCCGTTGTCCCACTGGATCGGGTTCGGCGTCCAGGCGCCTTCCAGGCCGCTGGTGATCGTGTCCACGCCCTTGCCGCTGCCGAAGCTGTTCTTCCAGCCCAGGCCCTGCTCTTCGATGCTCGCGCCTTCGGGTTCGGGGCCGACGTACTGGCCCGGATTCGCGGCACCGTGGGTCTTGCCGAAGGTGTGGCCGCCGGCGGTGAGCGCGACGGTTTCCTCGTCGTTCATCGCCATGCGGGCGAAGGTCTCGCGGATGTCGCGCGCCGAGCCTTGCGGGTCGGGGTTGGCTTCCGGGCCTTCCGGGTTCACGTAGATCAGGCCCATCGTGGTGGCGCCGAGCGGGCTTTCGAGCACGCGGTCACCCGAGTAGCGTTTGTCGGTGCCCATCCACTTCGTCTCGGCACCCCAATAGATGTCTTCTTCCGGCTCCCAGATGTCCGGGCGGCCACCGCCGAAGCCGAAGGTCTTGAAGCCCATCGAATCGAGCGCGACGTTGCCGGTCAGCACGAACAGGTCGGCCCACGACAGCTTGCGACCGTACTTCTGCTTGATCGGCCACAGCAGGCGGCGCGCCTTGTCGAGGTTGCCGTTGTCCGGCCAGCTGTTGAGCGGCGCGAAACGCTGCGATCCGGAGCCCGCGCCACCGCGACCATCGGCGGTGCGGTAGGTGCCGGCGGCATGCCAGGCCATGCGGATGAAGAACGGGCCGTAGTGGCCGTAGTCGGCGGGCCACCAGTCTTGCGAGTCCGTCATCAGGGCGTGCAGATCCTTGATCACTGCATCCAGGTCCAGACTCTTGAACGCTTCGGCGTAGTCGAAGTCTTCGCCCATCGGGTTGGACAGCGAGGAGTGCTGGTGCAGGGTTTTCAGGTTCAGCTGGTTCGGCCACCAGTTGGTATTGGCCGTTGCCTCTGCCACGGTGAGTTTGCGGCTGCTGCCCGAGAACGGGCACTGGGCTTCGCCGGACGCAGTGGTCGGGCTGGGACTATCGGACATGAGCGACTCCTTGTGCGGATGTGGACCACGCAACCCTGCGCCGTCGACACCATTGCACTGTAAGTTCACTCGATAGTCAACTCCAATTGACGATCTCTAGCCGATCGATAGCCTGCATTGCTGTCTGCGTCAAGCCGTCAGGCGCTTCACCCCCGGCAAGGGGCAGGCGTAGATCGCATTTCGCAAGGCGGCGATCGCCTCGTAGCGCGTGAAGGTGCGCCGCCACGCCAGCACCACGCGGCGTGTCGGCACCGGTGCGCTGAAGGGCACGTACTTGACGTGCGGCTGGGCGTCGGCCGGCACGCTGAGCTGGGGCACCACGGTGACGCCCATGCCCGAGGCGACCATGTACTTGATGGTCTCCAGCGACGAACCCTCGAAGCTCTTGCGGATGCCTTCGGCATTGCTGGAAAAACGCGCGTACTCGGGGCAGACCTCGAGCACGTGATCGCGAAAACAGTGGCCGGTGCCGAGCAGCAGCATGGTTTCCTGCTTCAGCTCCTCGGCGCTGATGCGTTTGCGCTTGGCCAGCGCGTGGGTCTTGGGCAGCGCCACGACGAAGGGCTCGTCGTAGAGCGGTGCCACCGCCAGCCCGGTGTCCGGGAAGGGCTCGGCCATGATCGCGCAATCGAGCTCGCCGGTGCGCAACATGTCGAGCAGGCGCGCGGTGAAGTTCTCCTGCAGCATCAGCGGCATCTGCGGCACGCGGTCGATGGCCTGGCGCACCAGGTCGGGCAGCAGGTACGGGCCGATCGTGTAGATCACGCCCAGGCGCAGCGGCCCCGAGACCGGGTCCTTGCCGCGCTTGGCGATCTCCTTGATGGCGGCCGCCTGCTCGATCACCGATTGCGCCTGGCGCACGATCTCGTCGCCGAGCGGCGTGACGCTGACCTCGCTGGTGCCGCGCTCGAACAGGCGCACGTCGAGCTCCTCTTCGAGCTTCTTGATCGCCACGCTGAGCGTGGGCTGCGAGACGAAGCAGGCCTCCGCCGCACGGCCGAAGTGCTTTTCGCGGGCGACGGCGACGATGTAACGGAGTTCGGTGAGCGTCATGGGCGCGAGCGTAGCGCAGCGGCCTGCGGCGCGCTGCCGGGCGCTCAGGCGTTGCTGATCGTCAGCCCCTCATGCGCAATGACAATGGTCTCGACCGCCACCTCGTTGCCCGTGGCCTTCAGGTCCGTGCCGGAGATCTTGGTGGGCCAGGCGTTGGCGAGCGTCCAGACCATCGTCGGCGCGCCGGCTTCGTCGAGCAACCGGATCGTCACGGGCTTGCGCTTGATGGTGTTCATCTTGATCTCGTTGAACCAGTCCCAGAACTTGTTGTCGGACTTGAACACGCCCTTCTTCATCGTCACGTCGCTGTATTTCTTGATGCCGGGCATCTTGATGACCGAGAACGCCGGGCTGTCGCCGTGGCGGTATTCGATGGGCTGCGCTTCCATGTCCAGGCCAGAGACTTCCTGAAAGCTCATCACCACGTCGTCCCACAGCACTTCGAAGCGGAACTTCGGGATCGGCCACACCGTGGTGGATTGTCCTGAACCGTCGTCTGCCATCGCTCTTCTCCTTGCGTGAGTTGTCAGGCCTTCAGATACTCTGCCCGCCCGCCGAGCCAGCGCGCCACGTGGCGCAGTGCGACATCAGGATACGTGTCGAGAAGGACAGTCGCCGCGCTGCGCGCCGCCTGCACCAGTTCGCCATCGGTCGCCAGGTCCGCAAAGCGCAACAAGGCGGAGCCCGATTGCCGTGCGCCCATGAACTCGCCCGGCCCGCGGATCTCGAGGTCGCGGCGCGCGATCTCGAAGCCGTCGTTGGTTTCCATCATCGCCTTCAAGCGCTCCTTCGCGGTGGGCGAGAGCGGTGTGGCGTAGAGCAGCACGCACACACTCGCGACCGCACCACGGCCCACGCGCCCGCGCAGCTGGTGCAGCTGCGAGAGGCCGAAACGCTCAGCATGCTCGATCACCATCAGCGAGGCATTCGGCACATCGACGCCGACCTCGATGACTGTCGTCGACACCAGCACCGTCATCTGCCCCGCAGTGAAGAGCGCCATCACCGCCGCCTTCTCCGCCGCCGGCATGCGGCCGTGCAGCAGGCCGACCGTCTGGCCGGCCAGCGCATCGCACAAGTGCTGGTGGGTTTCGGTCGCGTTCTGCAGATCGAGATTCTCTGATTCCTCGATCAGCGGGCAGACCCAGTACACCTGCCGGCCCTGCGCCACTTCATCGCGGATGCGCGCCACCACCGCAGCGCGCTTGCCATCCGAGAACAGCTTGGTGACGATCGGCGTGCGGCCGGGCGGCAGTTCGTCGATGGTGCTGATGTCGAGGTCGGCGAAGAGCGTCATCGCCAGCGTGCGCGGGATCGGCGTGGCGCTCATCATCAGCGTGTGCGGCTCCAGTGCCTGCGCCTGCAACTTCTTGCGCAGCGCCAGCCGCTGTTGCACGCCGAAGCGGTGCTGCTCGTCGATGATGGCCAGGCCGAGATTCGCAAATTCGACCTGGTCCTGGATCACGGCGTGTGTGCCGACCACCAGGGCCGCTTCGCCCGAAGCGACTCGTTCGAGCATCTGCTTTCGGCCCTTGCCCTTGCGGCTGCCTGTCAGCCACGCGACCGTGATGCCGAGCGGCTCCAACCAGCCGACGAGCTTGCGCAGATGCTGCTCGGCGAGGATTTCGGTCGGCGCCATCAACGCGCATTGCCAGCCGGCCTGGATGGCGATGGCCGCGGCGAGTGCCGCCACCACGGTCTTGCCCGAACCGACATCGCCTTGCAGCAGGCGGTGCATCGGCACGGCGCGCTGCAGGTCGTGCGCGATCTCGTCGCCGACGCGGCGTTGTGCCGCTGTCAATGCAAACGGCAGCGCGGCGAGCAGCTGGTCTTGCAGGCCTCGCGGCCGCAGTTCGAAGGCCGGCGCGCGCTGCAATTCACGCTCGCGCTTGGCCTGCAATTGCGAGAGTTGCTGCGCCAGCAACTCCTCGAACTTCAGCCGCTGCCAGGCCGGGTGGCTGTGGTCTTCGAGTGTCGCCAGGCTCACGTTGGGTGGCGGCTGGTGCAGGAACAGCAGGCTTTCTCGAAGGGTCGGCAGGCCAACCGGCTCCACCTGCGGTGGCAACAGCGGTGACAGATCGGCCCGCTGCAAACCCGAGGCCACGGCCTTGCGCAGATAGGCCTGCGGCAGTTGCGCGCTGGCCGGGTAGACGGGTGTGAGGGCCCGCGCGAGTGGCGTGTCGCCGGCCACGACCTTGAAGGTGGGGTGCACCATCTCCAACCCGAAGAAGCCGCCGCGCGCTTCGCCACGCACCCGCACGCGCGCGCCTGCCGCCAGCGCGTTCTGGTGCGAGGGGTAGAAGTGCAGGAAGCGCAGCACCAGGTCGGCGCTGTCGTCGAACAGCGTCACGACGAGCTGGCGGCGCGGGCGGAACTGCACCTCGCAGTCGCGCACTGTGCCTTCCACCTGCGCGGTGGTGCCGTCGCGCAGTGCGGCGATCGGGGTGAGGCGGGTTTCGTCCTCGTAGCGCAGCGGCAGGTGCAGGGCCAGGTCGATGTCGCGCAGCAGGCCGAGCTTTTCCATCGCCCGTTGCGGGGCGGATTTTTCCTTCTTCGGCGGCGGGGTCTCGGCCATGTCTTGATTCTCGCGCGTGAAATTTCCCCGCCTTTCGTGGCTTTGCACACCACGCCGGGTCGATGATGTCGACTTGCCCGTCACAAGCCGCTGGGCGCGCCCGCGGGAGGCGGCACAATCGCGGCCACATGAAATTTCCCCGAACCATCGCCATGGGCTTTCTGATCCGCTTCATCGCCTGCGTGGCGGCCGTTCTGTCGCTGAGCGTGCTCGCCGCGATCGCGTGGGACGGCTCCGACGAAGCGGCCCGCGCGCCCGCGCCGCCAGCCGCCAGCAGCACCTGAGCCGGCGCCTCGGCGCCCGCGGCGCCCATGGCATCGCGCGCATGGAACAATCCGCGCCGCCATGGCCCACACCCGCGCCCACACCTACACCGCGAGCGATTTCGATTTCGCGCTGCCCCCCGAACTGATCGCCCAGCACCCGCCGGCTGAACGCAGCGGCGCGCGCCTGCTCGACGGCCGCGGCCCCGCACCGGTGGACCGCGCCTTCCGCGAGCTGCCATCGCTGCTGGCGCCGGGCGACCTGCTCGTCTTCAACGACACACGCGTCATCAAGGCGCGGCTGCTCGGTGCGAAGGCCAGCGGCGGTGCGGTCGAAGCCCTCGTCGAACGCGTGCTGCCGGGCCATGAAGTGCTGATGCACTTGCGCGCCAGCAAGTCGCCGAAGCCGGGCGGCAGGGTGCGCTTTGCGGATGCGTTCGACGCCGAGGTGCTGGGCCGCGGCGGCCCCGACGGCTCGCTGTTCCACCTGCGCTTTCCCGCCGACCCGTTCTTGTTGCTGGAGCAGCACGGCCACGTGCCGCTGCCGCCCTACATCACGCATGGCGACACGGCCGACGACGAAGCGCGCTACCAGACCGTGTTCGCCGCCCGCCCCGGCGCGGTGGCCGCACCAACGGCGGCCCTGCACTTCGATGCCGGCGTGCTCGATGCCTTGAAGCAGTGCGGTGTGAGCCTGGCGAACGTGACCCTGCACGTGGGCGCTGGCACCTTCCAACCGGTGCGTGGCGAGAACCTGGCCGAGCACCGCATGCACAGCGAATGGTTCGAGGTGAGCGAAACAACCGTGCAGGCCATCGCCCGCACCCGCGCGGCCGGGGGGCGCGTGGTGGCGGTCGGCACGACCACGCTGCGCGCGCTCGAATCGGCCGCGCTGCATGCACCCGACGGCACACCGCAAGCCGGCAGCCGCGACACCGACATCTTCATCACCCCAGGCTTCGGCTTTCGCGTTGTCGATGGCCTCGTCACCAACTTCCACCTGCCGCGCAGCACCTTGATGATGCTGGTGAGCGCACTCGCCGGGTACGAGCAAGTGCGCGCGCTGTATGCGCACGCGATCGCGCAGCGCTACCGCTTCTTCAGCTACGGCGACGCGATGTTGCTGACCCGCGCACCCTGATTCGTGGTGCCGTGCACGCCGGCGTGCACGGATTGTTCGACAGCGCACAGTCGTGTGCACTGGGTCACAGTGCTTTGCCACGTTCTCCACGAAGCGGATGACGCGCGGTCATGGATCGGCCCACACACTCGGCGCCTGCCCAGCCCCGATGGCCGTGCAGCGCGAGGCACACCGGGCTCGCAGCGTCTTCCGAACAGCATCGAACCAAGAACAAGGAAACTGTCATGAAATATTCGAACCTGATTCCGGCGGCGCTCAGCGCGGCCTTGCTCGCCGCTTGCGGCGGCGGTGGGGGTGGCTCCGATGCTCCGGCTGCCACCCAGGGCAGCGTGACGCTCAACGGCATCGCTGCCAAGGGCGCGCTGGCCAACGCGAATGTCGATGTCTATGCCATCGCTGCCGGGGCCGTCGACAAATCGAAGGCGCTGGCGCATGCGGTGTCGGGGGTCGATGGCAGCTACGCCTTGCCCAAGTTCGTGCCCGCCGGCGGCGCGCAGTACGTGGTCGAGGTCAGCTCGAACGGCAGCAGCACCACCCAGCTCGACGAAGTGACGGGCCTGCCGCAGCCGATGCCGGCCGGCTTCTCGCTGCGCGCCTTGTTGCCCAAGCTGGACGGCACGAGCGACGCGGTCGACACGGTGCACGTGACGCCCTTTTCCGAAATGGCCGCCGCCGCTGCCGAGAAGGCCGCGTTCGCGCCGGCCGACGTGGCGCAGGCGCAATCCAACGTGCAGCAGTTGCTCGGCTTCGACCCGCGCCTCGTGAAACCGGCGAACATCACCGATGCTGCCGCTGGCGCCGACCCGGTCGCCAAGAAGTTCGCGCTCATGCTCACGGCTGTGTCCCAGCTGGCCAAGGATGGCGGCCTGGGGTGCACCGCTGCTGCCGTGGGCGGCGACCGCGCCAAGTGCGTGGTCGAGAAGCTCGCGGAAAAATTCAATGTCGCAAACACCAACCCGGGGGACGCCGCCGCGGCCCTTGCCACCGCGATCGACACCGTCATTGCCGACCCTTCGAACGCCGGCAAGATCCCGGATGCGGCCACCCTGGTCGCCGCGATCAAGGGCAACCTCGGTGGTGACGGCACGCCCGCGCCGGCCGACCCGGCGCCGGCCATCGCCGCCGTGAAGGCTTTGTTCAACGGCCTGCGTGCCGACATCATCTCGCTCATCGGCATGCGCAGCGGCACCGACCACGCGCTGAAGGCGCAGGCGACGCTGTTCAGGGACACGCTCGTCAATGTGCAGGAGCCGATCACCGTGGCAGTGCGCGATGCCGATGCTTTGATGCTGGCCATCGACCTGTACACGAACTACAAGGCCGACGCGAGCAAACCGCTCACGATGGGCCGCCTGGGTGGCCGCATCAAGAGCAACGTCGGGCAGGGCGGCTACCAGGTGAGCTGCACGCTTTACCAGGATGCCGCCACCGCCGTCGCCGCGACGGCACAGTCGAACGCCAACTTCGTCGGCTGCCGCACGATCTACTACGTCAATGCGGTGTTGACCAACGGTGTCACCTCCAGTACCGAAACCTACCGCCACGGCTTCACCGTGGCACCGAACGCGGACGGCGTGAACTTCGCCTACACGACCCGGGCCCGCAAGACGTGTACCGGTGCGGTGAACAGCTGCGGCCCGACGACCAACAACGTCTCGATCTCGCCGGCCGTCCTGCCCGATGGCAGCGTGCCCGCGCCGTACGCCGGCAACATCGCCGTCACACGAACCGGTGGCGTCATCACCCACCTCGCCTTCACCGGCGACCTGGCCGCACAGTTCCTCAAGGACGGCCAGGGTGCACTCGCGAACCCGGCCGGCAAGTCCACCTGGGCGCTGAACGCCGATCTGACGACCGAAGGAGACACCTCGACCTACACCTTCGATGGTGTCCTCACTGCCTACAAGGACCAGGGCACGACGATCGACAGCAAGCTGACCGTCAAGCCGGGTTCGAAGTACGTCACGAAGCTCGGTGAGCGGTCAGAAATGATCTTCGACGTCGTGGCTGGAACGACGCAGTCTCAGTTCGCCGGCAAGCTCTCCGCGACCAACAGCCAGCTCGACCAGAGCGGCACGGAGCGCATGCCGATGGAGACCTCGCTCACCGGCACCTTGAGCAATGCGCCGGCGGGCGGCAGCTTCGCCGACTTCTTCAGCGGCACGGTGAGCCTGTCGATCGACCCGGCGCTGTGGGCCGCCTACGACGCCAGCGTGGCCGACTCCGCGAGCAACCTGCTGCCGGTGACGCTCGGCGCTTCTGGCATGGTGACCGCACCCGGTCGCCCGACGCTGAGCCTCACCCTCACGGCCACGGGCAACACCTTCGACCAGAAGCTCACGTCCCTGGAGGCCCAGTTCAAGACGCTCACGAGCACCGGCGCCACCAGCCGTGTGCTGATGGTCTCGGGTTCGGAACTCGACGGCCTGAGCTTCAATGAAGCCAGCTCCGGTATCAGCTTCAAGCTCCAGCGCAATGTGGGCCTGGCCCAGGTGACGCAAGCAGGCAAGAAGGTTGCCGATATCGACAGCGACGCCCATCGCATCAACTTCATAGGCGGCGAGTTCGTCTCGCTCGACCTCGGGATCTGAATGCGCCATCGAACCCGCAAGGCGCCATGAGGCGCATCGCACAGGGGCCCGGCTTGCCGGGCCCTTTTTCCATCCCTCGAATCCTGGTCGGTGGGTGCGCTGCGCTGGCCCTGGGCGCTGCGGCCGCGCCCGGCGACGCACTGCGCGTGGAGCTGACGAGCGATCATCACAGCGACCCGCTGAGCCTGGCGCAATTCGGCAGTGACGAACCGCTGCTGATCTCGCCGCGTGCCGGCCGCAACCTCGTCTACCTGCGCGACGAAGTGCGCACGAGCGCGCCCCTCGCCGGTGGGCAGCTTGCGTTACTCGCGCGCCAGGCCGCCACCCTGGTGGCGAGCCCCGGCACGGTGACCGTGGCGAGCGATCTCGACACGGCCGGCTCACCCGCCACCAGCGCCCACCACGCGGTGCGCCTGCGCTACACCGGCTTTGCCGGTTGGGGCCTCGCCTGGCGCACCGGCAGCACGCCCGGCATCGACCTGGCCGATCCCGCACCCGCCAACGCCTGGCTGGCCGCACCCGGCTGGCATTGGCAGGCCGGCGTGCAGGCGCTGCAATTGCAACGCTTGATCTGGCGGCGCATCGACGGCCAGGTGAGCTTCGATGCCGCCACCGCGGGCTACAGCTTCGGTCTTGAATCGGACCGCGGCGACAACCGCTTGAAGCTGCCATTCGAGCAGCCTTACGCCGCCACCGGCGCAGCCGTGTTGCTCGATGCCCAGCTGATGCACTGCGACATCGACCGTTGCCTCGGCGCCGGCGTGCGCGACCTCGGCCGCCTGCGCTGGCGCGGCCTGCCACGCGAGCAGGCCACGCTGAGCACGCAGACCCAGGCTGTCGATGCGGACGGCTACCTGATCTACAAGCCACTGGTGCAGGGCCTGGACTCGCAGCCCGATGTGTCGCGCGCGGCACCGGTGAGCGTCAACGTGGATGCGCGCTGGCCGCTCGCGCCGGGCTGGCATGCAGCACTGCGCGCCGAGTGGCTCGCGGCCTATGGTTGGTTGCCGGCGGCGCGTGTGCAGTGGCAAGGTGCGTCCGGGCCGGCCTGGGCGGCGAGCTGGCAGGTGCACGAACGCCGGCTGGGCTTGCAGGCCAGCGGTGAGCGTTGGGTGCTGGGCTACGCGACCGACAAGTTCGGCGCTGGCGCACATACCCGCGAACTGCGGCTGGCCTTGAACTGGCCGCTCGATTGAGCGCGTCGATCGGATGAATCGGCCTGCGAGAATTCGCGCATGCTGAAGTTCGATGTTCTCCAAACCGAAGGCCAAGCCCGCCGTGGCCGCCTGACGCTTAACCATGGTGTTGTCGAGACACCTGTCTTCATGCCCGTGGGCACCTATGGCACGGTCAAGGGCGTGCTGCCCGCGTCGCTCGAAGCCATGGGCGCGCAGATCATCCTGGGCAACACCTTCCACCTCTGGCTGCGGCCGGGGCTCGATGTGCTCAGGCAGTTCGGCGGGCTGCATCGCTTCGAGTCGTGGTCGCGGCCGATCCTCACCGACAGTGGCGGCTTCCAGGTCTGGTCGCTCGGTGAGATGCGCAAGATCAGCGAAGAAGGCGTGAAGTTCGCGTCGCCGGTGAATGGCGACAAGCTCTTCCTCACACCCGAGGTCAGCATGCAGGTGCAGCGCGCGCTGAACAGCGACATCGTCATGCAGTTCGACGAGTGCACGCCCTACGACACGCAGGGCCACATCACCACCGAGAAGGAAGCGCGTGTCTCGATGGAGCTGAGCCTGCGATGGGCGGTGCGCTGCGAGATGGAGTTCGAGCGGCTCGAGAACCCGAACGCGCTCTTCGGCATCGTGCAAGGCGGCATGTACGAGAACCTGCGGCAGGAGTCTTTGGAAACGCTGGCTGCGCTCGACTTGCCGGGTTATGCGATCGGTGGTGTGAGTGTCGGTGAACCGAAGGAGGAGATGCGTCGCATCGTCGCCCACACGCCGCACCGCTTGCCGCCGAACAAGCCGCGTTACCTGATGGGCGTCGGCACACCCGAAGACCTGATCGACGGCGTGGCTGCGGGTGTGGACATGTTCGATTGCGTGATGCCGACGCGCAATGCGCGCAACGGCCACCTGTTCACGCGCTTCGGCGACTTGCGCATCCGCAACGCACGCTACAAGACCGACGAGCAGCCGATCGACATGACGTGTTCATGCCATGCCTGCGCCAACTTCTCGCGCGCCTACCTGCACCACGTGGAGCGCTGCGGCGAGATGCTGGCGCCGATGCTCGCAAGCATCCACAACCTGCACTACTACGTGAACCTGATGCGCGAGGTGCGCGAGGCGCTGGATGCGGGGGCGTTCGAGGCTTTCGTGAAGCGCTTTCACGCGGATCGGCAGCGGGGGGTGTGAGCCTGCCGGTGAGCCGTCAGCAGCGGCCGATGTGGCCGCGTATCCAGTCCGCGTAAGCGGCCTCTTCCATCGTGCCGGCGGCGACCGCGAGCATGGTCAGCACACATTCGCCGTCGGTGGCGTTCAGCTCCCAGCCGTTGAGCAGCAGGAACAATTCGACGGCGACGAAGGCGGTGCGCTTGTTGCCATCGATGAACGGGTGGTTCTTCGCGAGGCCGTAGCCGTACGCCGCCGCCAGCGCTGCCACGTCGGGCGAGCCGTAAGCGGCCAGTTGCATCGGCCGCGCGAGCGCGGATTCGAGCAGCCCGGTGTCACGCGTGCCGAGGCCGCCGCCGTGTTCGGCCAGTTGCTCCTCGTGCACCGCACGAATGACCGCGGGCTCGATCCAGGCCCACGGCTCGTTCTGGGCCGTCACCCGGCCCTCACTTCGCGAGTTCGTGCAGCACGTCGCGGCGCTTGCGCATGACGCTGCGCGCTGCCGTCATCTGCACTTCGAAGTTCGGGTCGTGCGGGGTCAGGCGCACGCCGTCGGCGCTTTCGATCACATGCAGCGTGTCACCCTTCTCGACCTTCAGCCGCGCCAGGATTTCTTTCGGCAGGATCACGCCGACGGAGTTACCGATCTGGGTGAGCTTGAGGGCGGTCATGATGGCGCGGCGAAGTTATAACAATCGTTATTCTAGGCCCGCTGCCTCTCGGCCGCAAGCCGGGGGTTGCTGGCAGGCTTCCACGTCGACGATCTGCACCGCCTTGTCGCCGAAATACATGCCCAGACTCCACAGCTTGGTGGTCGAGCCCTTGCCCTCCGACTCGACCACGGCCACCTGATCGATCGCCTTGCCGATGGTCAGGCTCAATCGGTAGCCGTTGGGTGTGAGTTGCTGGCTCGGCACCGCCGTCGCGCCGACGACGCGCGTCGCACCCCAGCGCCCGAACAGGCAATCTGCCACCGCCCGGGCCGACTTGGCACTGCCGTAGCTGCTGGTGGGCGGGCCGCTGAGCGAGGCAGGCGCAGCGCAGGCGGCAAGCAGCATCGTGGCGGCGAGGGCCGCGGCCATGAGTTGAAACGGACGAACGGACATCGGGGAAGCTCCTGGCGGGGTTGGGTTCAGCATGAGCATATGTCGGCCGCTCCGGCGGTGCAGGTGCCGCGGCAAGCCCTCACCAGAACCCCCAGTTCCCGGTCAACACCACCCACACCCCCAGCACGCCGTTCGTCACTGCATGCGCGATCACCGGCACCCACAACTTGCCGCTGCGTTTGTAGAGCCACGCATAGGCCAGCCCGGCGACGACGGCCGACAGCCACAGCGTGTGCGCCAGCATGAAGACGAAGGTCGACAGCACGATGGCCTTGAGGCCCACGCGCTGTGGGGGCACTGCCTCGAACGGCGAGGCCTGGATCCAGCGCATCAGGAACGAGCGCCAGAACAGCTCTTCCATCACCGGCACCAACAGCGCCGCGCCGACCCAGCGCAGCGCGATCAGCGGCCAGATCAGCAGGCCCGCATCGTCCACCGGGCGAAAGCCCGCGGTGGCTTCGCCTATGCGCATCCACGGGGCATCCAGGTTGATCCACACGAAGAACACCGCCACACCCACCGCCGCGCCGAGCAGCGCCTCGCGCCCGGTCGGTGCGGTCTGCGCGACGAGCTCGCCGTACTCACGCCAGAACCAGAGCAGCAGGCCGCCGACCAGGAACACCGTCCAGCCGTAGACCCAGCGCGGGTCGATACCCGCCGAGCCGTCGGCCGGCAAGGCGCCACGCAGCGCGAGCATCCCCATGAAGACGGCGAAGGGCAGGATGCGCAGGCGCGCGGAGCGGCTCAGTTTCATCAGGGTAAGAGATGTTCAGGCGGTGAGCAGGCCCTGCACACGCTCGCGCAAGGCCGCCGGGGTGACGACGTTGGCCGCAAGCGGTGCGCCGGCCACCAGCGCCACGCGGCTGTAGGCACCGCGCCGGAACGGCCGCGCCATCGCCACGCCGTCGATGCGTGAGAAGTACGAGCCCCACAGGTTCTGCAGCGCCATCGGCACCACGGGCACAGGGTGCGTTTCGAGGATCTTCATGATGCCGCCCTTGAACTCGCCGAGCTGCCCGTCGCGTGTGATCGCCCCTTCCGGAAAGATGCACAGCAGCTCGCCCTCATCGAGCACGCGCCGTGCTTCGGCAAATGCGAACGCATAGGCGGCCGGGTCGTCCTTCTGCGACGCGACCGGGATCGCTTTCGCCAGCCGGAACAACGGGCCGAGCAAGGGCGAGCGGAAGATGCGCTGGTCCATCAGAAAGCGAATCGGCCGCGGGCTTGCCGACATCAGCAGCACCGCATCAATGAAGCTGACGTGGTTGCACACCAGGATCGCCGCACCGCGCAGCGGGATGTGTTCGTCGCCGCGCACGTGAAAGCGGTAGATGCAGCGCGACACGATGAAGGCGATGAAACGCAGCAGGTACTCCGGCACCAGCATGAAGATGTAGAAGGCCACCACCGCGTTCGCCAGGCCGGTGAACAGGAACACCTGCGGCACGCTGAACCCCGCGCCGAGCAAGGCGCCGGCGAGCACGCTGCTGACGATCATGAACAGCGCGTTCAGGATGTTGTTGGCCGCGATGATGCGGGCGCGGTGCGTGGCCAGCGAACGCAGCTGGATCAGCGCGTACATCGGCACGCTGTACAGGCCGGCGAAGAGCGCCAACAGCGCCAGGTCGGCCATCACGCGCCAGTGCGCGGGCTGCGCCACGAAGGCGGCCACGCCCATCAAGGGCGCCGCGGGCAGCGCGCGCGAGGCGAAGTACAGGTCGATGGCGAACACGCTCATGCCGATCGCCCCCATCGGCACCAGGCCGATCTCCACATGCCGTTTCGACAGCAGCTCGCAGAGCAGCGAGCCGGTGCCGATGCCGATCGAAAACACCACCAGCAGCAGCGAGGCCACGTGTTCGTCGCCATGCAGCACCTCTTTCGCGAGGGACGGGAACTGGCTCAGGAACACCGCGCCGAAAAACCACATCCACGAGATGCCGAGCAGGGAGCGGAACACCACGAGGTTGTCGTGCGCGAGCAGCAGGTTGCGCCAGGTCTCGGTCACCGGATTCCAGTTGATGCGCAGTTGCGGGTCGGTCGCGGGCGACACCGGTACGCGCTGCGCCGTGATGCGGCCCAGCACCGCCAGCCCGATGCAGGCCGCCGCCACGAAGCCACCGCCGATGCGCGGCAGCGCGATCAACAAGCCGCCCGCCAGGTTGCCCAGCAGGATGGCGACGAAGGTGCCCATCTCGACCATGCCGTTGCCGCCCGTCAGCTCGCGCTCGTTCAGGTGCTGCGGCAGGTAGGCGAACTTCACCGGGCCGAACAGCGTGGAGTGCAGGCCCATCAGGAACACGCAGGCCAGCAGCAGCGGCACGTTCGTCAACACGAAGCCGGCGGCGGCGAGCGCCATGATGGCGATTTCCAGCGTCTTCACGAAGCGGATCAGGCGCGCCTTGTCCAGCTTGTCGGCGAGTTGCCCACTCGTTGCCGAGAACAGCAGGAAGGGAAGGATGAAAAGCGCGCCGATCACGAGCCCGGCCAGGGCCGGCGGCAGCCACGCCACCTGCAACTGGTAGGTCACCAGCACGGTGAACGCGAACTTGAAGAGGTTGTCGTTCGCCGCGCCGAGGAACTGGGTCCAGAAGAAGGGCGCGAAGCGGCGCTGGCCGAGCAGCGCGAACTGGTTGCCGTGCGGGGCCTCAGCGCTCAAGAGCTACTCTCCGGTCGATTCGACATCACGCCGATTCAACCACGGGTGCGTGTCAGCGTGTCCGCTCTGTCCGCTCCATTGCGACCCAGTGGTTGTCCAGGCGCAGCGCGGCAACGGCGAGCTGGTGCTGAGGCGCTGCGGCCTCGCCGCACTCGGCCACCTGCGTGCGGCCACCGACCCACACTTCGCCCGCGACCGATGCGAGCGAGCAGGCTTCGGCCAGCGGCGTGAAACCAGCCCACTGCCCGTCGCGCGACCAGCGCGCCACGCCCCCGGCGCGCGGTACGCTGACCATGAAGCCCGAAGCGCTCGCCGCGATGTCGCCGCCGTAGCCGGCGAGCGGCTGGGGCGTGTCGACGGTTCGAAGCGCCGTGCCGTCGAACAAGGCCAGCACCGGCGCGGCGGCCTTGACCCGTGCATCGTCGTGTTCAGCCTGCAAGGCGATGCCGACCTGGCCCGTGGCATCGCGCGCCAGGTGGCGGATCGACAGGCGCGAATCGGGTAGACGCCACTGGCCGAGCAGGGTGCCGCTGTCGGCGTCCAGCCGCACGAGTGACGGGTCCATGCGGTCCATGTCCACCTTGGCGCGGCCGGTTTCGGGCCGCGTCGGCACGCCGCCATTGGCCACCAGCAGCGAGCTGTCGGCGTCAAGCATGAACTGGTGCGGGTCGATGCCGTGCGTGGGCCACTCGGCGCGCAACTCGAACGTGCGTGCGTCGCGCACGGCGATCAGACCCTGGCCGCTGCCGAGGTCAGTTTCGGCGCTGTAGACGCAAGCGCCTGTGGGGTCGCGCAGCAGGTGGCCGGTGAAACTGCGGTCGTTCGCGCAGGTGAACCATTGCGCGGCGCCCGTCGTGGGTGACCAGCGCAGCACCCAGTCGCCCGGCCGCCGCGCGGCAGCGAGCACGGTGCCGCCGGGTTCGATCAGCAGGCCGTGCGCGCGGCCAGGGATCTCGATCGAGCGGACGACTTGCAAGCTGTCGCCGTGCGCGCGGACCACGCCGAGGTGCTGGCGGTTCGCCTCGTCGGCCCAGGCCGCGACGAGGCGCAGGCCGTCGCGTGCTCGCGGCGAGCCGGCGGCGACGGCCCAGACCGGCATCGCGGCGCTCGCGCCAAGCACCAGCGCGCGGCTCAGAAGCTCGCGGCGTTGCATGACGCGTTCAGACCATCAATCACCGTCGGCTTCGGTGAAGCCGAGGTGGATGTCGAGCGCCGGGGCGACCTCGGCTTCGACGAAGGTCTTCAGGTCGGCCAGGCTGCGCGCGGCGGCTTGCACGTTGGTGGGCGTGGCGCGTTGCGCGCCGTCGATGCTGCGGCCCGCGCGGCGCACCGCGGCCACCAGCTTGTCGGCCAGGGGGTTCAGGCCCTTGCCCCGCAGGTACGGTTCCAGAGGCACGAGGCCGGCGCCGGGCGCAGGCGCTTCGCCACCTTCGAACACCGCGAGTGCGCTCAAGGTCTGCCAGCGTGCCTTGCGCTCGGCTGCGCTTGCGCCGCTCGCATCGCGGGCGAATTGCAGACGCGCGTTGGCATGCGCCTGGCGGCGTGCTTCGAGTTCACGCAGCGGGCGTTCGAAGGCCTGGCTGCGCAGGGTGTCGAGCCCGCCGATCCACTGGTTGATGGCCTCGGACATCGCGGCGACGGTGGCTTCGTCGTCCGGCTCGGCGCGGCTCGCAGCGTCGAAGGCCGCCGCGAGCGCATCCGCCTCGCGGCTGATGTCGGTGGCGGCCTGTACTGCGAACTCGCAGCCGGGCGTTGCCTTCGGCGCGGCGTTCGGCCACAGCAGTGCTTCCAGTGCGGCGAAACCTTTTGCGGGGCTGCCGACACGGTCCATGTCGGCCTCGCTCGTGGGGTGGCTCTCGATGGCGCGCGCCATGAGCTCAGGTCGCACCGCACCGAAGTCGATGCGGCGGGTCGAGCGGCGCTCGATCACCGGGCCAATGGCGACGGTTCCGACACGGTCCCAGGCCAGCAGCGTGTTGCGCCATTCGTCGCGTGCCATGGTCAGCGGCCCGCCGGCGCAATAGGCGCGAGTTGTTTGCAGCAGGGCCCGCGCGCTGGCGGCGAACTCGCGCGAGCGCGGCACATACCAGCCGAGTTGCAGGCCCTGGACGTAGGCCGGCGGCGTGTAGTAAGGCACCGCCACCGAACGCCAGGCGCTTTGCGCGATGGCACCCGGGCCGGCCAGCACCAGCAACCCCGCCACCCAACTCATCTTGAACTTCACAAGGACTCCAGGAATTTCACCAGCGCGTCGCGTTCGGCACGGCTCATGCGCAACACGTTCTGCTTCGCGGGCTCGGCCTCACCGCCGTGCCACAGCACGGCTTCGAGCACCCCCCGCGCGCGTCCATCATGCAGCAGGCGGTTGTGGCCGTTGACACCAGGGACAAGGCCGATGCCCCACAGCGGTGGCGTCTTCCACTGGCTGCCACTGGCGGCGAAATCCGGCCGGCCGTCGGCCAGGGCGGCGCCCATGTCGTGCAGCAGCAGGTCGGTGTAGGGCCAGATGCGCTGGCCGCGCAGCTTGTCGGTCGAGACGCGCGCGTCGGGACTCTCGCCGGTGATGTAGCTCGGCCGGTGGCAGCCGTCGCATTGCGCTTGCGCGAACAGGCGCTGGCCCTGGCGCACGCGGGCATCGCCGGCGTTGCGCCGGGCCGCCGGGGCGAGCGCGGCCTGGTAGAACACCACGTCGCCGAAGGTGCGGTCGTCGATTTCGGGTGCGCCGTCCTTGCCGCCGCGCGGCGCGGCCAGGCAGTCGGTCTGGGTCGGCGTGCAGGCTTCGTCGGGGTTCTTCGACGAGGTGATGCCCATGTCGCCCAGGAAGGCGCTGGCGGTCTGTTGCGCCAGCGACGCGACGTTGGCTTTCCAGCCGAAGCGGCCGATGCGCAGCTCGTTCGCGAACGCATCCCACACGCGGTTCACCTGGCCGTGCAGCGGGCCGCCCGCGGCCGCCTGGTCGGCCGCGTTCTTCAGGATCTCGGCCTCAGGGATCGCTTCGAGCAGGCCGACGCCGGCAATTTGCGGCGCGATGCGCGGGCTCACCTGGACGTTCGCGGCCATCGGGCCGTAAGCGAGGTCGGCAAAGCCGTAGCTCGGCCGTTGCAGGGTGTAGCGGGTGCCGTCGGCAAAGCGCCCGGGCACCGGCCGCTGGGTGACGATCACCTTGCCTTCGGGTTTCACGTCCTGGACGGCGGCGTTGTCGAACTGGTCACCGTAGACCGGATCGGGCACCACGCCGCCGTGCGCACCGGTGCCGGGCACCGACAGGCGCATCAGCAGCGCCACCGGCTGCTCGCCGGGCTGGGGCGGCGCGCCGCGGCCGTCGAGCAGATGGCAACCACCGCAGGCGCGGGCGATGAAATGCGGGCCGAGGCCGTCGCGCGCGGTGGTCGACGACGGTGCCTCGACCCAGTTGCGGTTGAAGAACGAATGGCCGACTTCGAAGCGCGCGTGTTCTTCGTCCGACAGCGTCGCCAGCGCGGACGACAAGGCATTGCGCCCGGTTGCGAACGCAGTCGTTTCGCCGCCGGTCTTTTCGCCCAGCGGATCGTCGGGTGTGGCCTGTAACGGCGCAGTCAGCGCCAGGCCGGTAGCGGCCAGCAGCGCGCACGCCACCGATCGCTGCCCGACCTTCATTTCGGCTTCACGAGCGCCAGGCGCTTGATGCCGAGGGCCGAGGCCGCATCAGCCAGGTCCTTGGACTGTTGCACCAGGCTGTCGATCGTCTTCTGAATGCGCAGGCGGCCCGGTGCGTCCTTGGCGCCGAGGATTTCCTGGTCGAAGGGCGCGTGGATGCCGTTCGCAGC
This sequence comes from Rhizobacter sp., assembly GCA_025361845.1. Classification (GTDB taxonomy): domain Bacteria; phylum Pseudomonadota; class Gammaproteobacteria; order Burkholderiales; family Burkholderiaceae_C; genus JANYJL01. Next base: position 3,801 of record JANYJL010000201.1, on the reverse strand, counting down.
GGCGACCGAGGCGTCGATGTGCTCGCCCGTCCGTGTGGCCACGGCGGCATCGGCCTTCGCGACCAGCTCGTTCAGCGAAGCGCCTTGCAGCACGCTGCCGTCGAGCCGCTTGAAGCGGCCGAACCAGACGTTGTCGATGCCGAGTGCGTTGTTCACGATGTCGCGGTGGGTGTTGTCCGAGAAGCAGGAGTGTTCGTCCTCCTGGTCCTGCGTGTTCATCGCCGTTTCCAGGCGCTGGCCGGCCAGTTCGCCGCGCGAGAGCGAGCCCATGCCGACGATGATCTTGCGCACGGACTCGATGCCGCCCTTCTCGAACGAGGCGCGGTAGTTGCGCGCGCCGGGCGCCCAGGCCTTCTGCACGTAACGCAGGTCGTCGATGACGAGGTCGGTCACGGCGAGCAGGTACTGGCGGCGGCGGTCGGCGTTGGCGGCCTTGCCGTCGATGAAGTCTTCGAAGGAGCGGTCGCCCGGGCCGTCGGCACGGAAATCCTGGCCCCAAAGCAGGAACTCGATCGCATGCCAGCCGACCGACACGTTTTCTTCGCCACCGCGCGTGTTGGCCTTGGCCAGCGCGGCCTTCGAGATCACCGCCTTGCGGTTGTTGATGAGCCCGGAATTCGGCTTGCCCTTGACGTAGTCGATGTAGGCCTCGTCGAGCGGCCAGGAATTCAGGTCGCCCTCGGGGCCCTTGGCGTCGTCGATCGGGCCGCTGTAGAAGCGGTAGGCCTCGGTCTGGCCGTACCACTCGCGTGCGGCCAGCCAGGCCTTGCGCGCGGCAGCCAGCGTGTCGACCGAAGGTGCGGCGACGAAGGCCTGCACGGCGCGCTGCATGTCGAGCGCGCTCGTGAGCGAGTCTTCATAGCTGGCGTAGACGACCGCCGCGTACTGGCGCGCCACGGCGGCCGCATCGACCGCCTGCGCGTGGGCCGAAGACCCGGCGACCAGGGCCAGCGTGATGGCCGCAGCGCGGGCCAGGAAGAGGGGCTTGTTCATCGGGATGACTCCGTACCTTGGGGCAGGGAATCATCATAACGCGAATCGTTCGCATTACCTCTGTCAAGGTGTCGCTGTGCGGGCGCCGCCCGGCGCCAGCGATGCGGCACGCTCGAGCGGCGCCGCCGGCCACGGCAGCAGCGAATCGAGCACCGGCAGCGCCGCGCTGTTCAACTGGCGCGCGTAGGCCACCACCGATTGCGCGGGCTCGTGCGGCAGGCGCCGCCAGGGGTCGGCGCCGCGGCCGATCAGGTAAGCGGCCAGCCAGGTCTGCTGCTCGGCATCCGCCAGGTAGCCGGGTGTGATCACACGCGCCAGCGGCAGCCAGGGCAACTGGTCGGCGCGTGTGGCGGGCACGCGGTTCACGAGGGCGGGCACGCGGTCGAACCACCAGTCCAGCGCCTGCCGGTCGGCGCTGCGCAAGGCCAGGTCGAAGCCCGCTGGCAGCGCGCCGACGTAAGCCGTCAACGCGTCGCCCGCGCGGTGGCCGCGTGCTTCGAGCGCGAGTGCGAACGGCGAGTGGAGGTAGCCGGGGTGCAGCGCGCCGAGCGGGCTGAACGTGAGCCCGCGCGTCGGCAGCAGGTCGAGGGCCAGCCAACTGTCGAGCACCTTCGCCAGGCCGGCACTGCGCGCGGCCGTGCAACTGAGCATGCGCAGCACGTCGTGCTGCACGGCGCGGGTGTCGGCCTCGGCCAGCCAGCGCAGCGCTTGCAGGGATTCGGCCGATGCAGCGCCGAAGTCCGGGCACGGCAGGGCCTGCGCCAGTGTGGCCAGCGGCGGTTGTTCGCAGGTCTCGGGCTGAGCGCCCTTGGCCAGCAGCTCAGGCAGCATCGGCCACAACCGCGGCTCGCGCGCTGCCAAGCTCAGCGGGCACAGCGGCAGGCCCGAGGCGGCGATGTCCTTCGCGAGCAGCGTGCCGGGCTGGTAGGCGCCGCAGCGTTCGGTCAGCGCGCGGGCCACGCTGTTCAGCTTCACGCAGGGTGTCGGTGCGCCTTCGTTGACTTTGTCGTAGACGTGCTGGATCACGGCCGCTGCGGCGCAGCCCGCCGAAATGCAGGTCGGGTCCTTCTCGGTGCTGGCGCTGCGCTCGTAGGCAAACATCAGCAAGGCGGCCGGCGCAGAGCAGCCGGACACGAGCCCGGCCACCACCGCCAGTGCCAGCGCTGCCGCCACGCGTTGCAGAAGATGCATTTGCTTGCCCGCCCGTGAACCCCGTCGAGGTTTCAGGCTATGGCATCAACAAACGTGCCCCAGCCAGAAATGACAGGCTTTGTCGGTCGGATGTAAGCAGGCGTGCGACGTGCGGGTTCGCGCCGCCGGGCGGTGCGACTTATGTCGCAGCTTTCAACCCGGTTTCTGTTCGACCAGAAAGTTCGCGCCGTCGTACTGGCCGAGCACATCGACCAAATACGGCATCACCGCCAGCACCTCGTCATGCAAGGTGTACGGCGGATTGATGATGAAGACGCCGCTGCCGGCCAGGCCGAAGCCCTGCGAATCGGGCTCTTGCACCGTCAGCCGCACATGCAGCCAGCCCTTCGGTGCGAGCGCTTCCAGCCGCTTGTGCAACTGCGCCGCTTCGAGCTTGCTGACCTGCGGGTACCAGACCATGTAGACACCGTCGACGAAGCGGGTGAGCCCTTCGCGCAGCGCAGCAACGACCCGCGGGTAGTCGCCATGGCCTTCGTAGCTCGGGTCCATCAGCACGACGCCGCGGCGGGTGGACGGCGGCAACTGGCTCTTCAGGCCCTCGAAGCCGTCGGCGTTGTAGACCTCGGCGCCCTTCACGCCACCGAGGTACGACGAGAGGATCTTGAAGTCGGTCGGGTGCAGCTCGTACAGGCGCAACTGGTCCTTCGCGCGCAGCAGCATCTGCGCGAAGGCGGGCGAGCCGGGGTACTGCTCCAGCGCGCCTTGCGGGTTGAAATCGCGCACGAGCTGCACGTAGTCGGCCACCGCGGGCGGCAGGTCGTCGCGCGACCAGAGCCGCGCGATGCCCTGCTCGAACTCACCCTTCTTCTGCGCGTAGCGGCCTTCGAGCGAGTAGCCGCCGGCCCCGGCGTGGGTGTCGACGAGCCGGTAGGGCTTGTCCTTCGTGTTCATGTAGCGCAGCACGAGGCTGAGCACGGTGTGCTTGAGCACATCGGCATGGTTGCCTGCGTGGAAGGCGTGTCGGTAGGCAAGCATGGGTGGTGTCGGGTCGCGGATTCAGGCGGCACTGTAGCCCTTCGCCCGCGCCGTCTCTACTCCTTAACGAATGGACTTGCAGCAGCGCGCGCTTTCCTTCGTCCCTAGGATGCGACGCTGTACCACGCTGCGAGACCCCATGACCACCCTCTTCGAACCCATCCGCTTCGGCGACATTCAAGCCGCCAACCGCATCGCGATGGCGCCGCTCACGCGCAACCGCGCTGGCGCCGGCCAGGTGCCCACCGCGCTGATGGCGACCTACTACGCCCAGCGCGCGAGCGCCGGGCTGATCGTCACCGAGGCCACGCAGATCAGCGCCGAAGGCCAGGGTTACCTCGACACCCCGGGCATCTACAACGCCACGCAGGTGACTGCATGGCGCCACATCACCGACGCCGTGCACGCGGCCGGCGGCAAGATCGTCGTGCAGCTCTGGCACGTCGGGCGCATCTCGCATGTCTCGCTGCAAGTGAATGGGCAGGCGCCTGTGTCGAGCACGGCGCGGCGCGCGAACACCAAGACTTTCACGGCGAAGGGTTTCGAGGATGTGTCCGAGCCGCGCGCGCTGCGCACCGACGAGTTGCCGCGCATCGTGGCCGAGTACCGCCACGCCGCGCG
>JANYJL010000255.1 GCA_025361845.1 Rhizobacter sp. | reverse complement strand
TCGAGCACCGGCCCCGAGGTCGAGCGCAGGTTGACGCCGAGCTCGGTGGCGATGATGTGGCTGAGCGTGGTCTTGCCGAGCCCGGGTGGGCCGAACAGCAGCACGTGGTCCATCGCCTCCGAGCGTTTTTTCGCAGCGCCGATGAAGATCTCGAGCTGCTCGTGCGCCTTCACCTGGCCGACGTATTCGGCCAGGCCCTTCGGGCGCAGCGCACGCTCGATCGCCTCCTCGTTCGGCGATGCCGGCGCGGCGCTGACGACCCGGCGCGCCGGGGCGAACTCATCGGTCTGGATGCTCATGGCGCATTATGGACAAGCGGTCTGGGGAACTGCCCCACCCGGGTCTGCGGGGTGGCGGTGCCGCCTTGCTTTGGTAGAGTGAGTGTGTGCAAACCCTTCGTCAACGGCTGAGAGCCTTCACCTGGATCGCGATGTTCGCGATGTTCGGGCTGGCCTTGGCGCCGACGATTTCGCATGCGCTCGACGCGAACACCGCGGCCAACCCGTGGGCGCAGGTTTGCTCCACGGCGGGCAGCGGCGGTTCGGGCGCGCCGGCGCTGCCGGGAGGTCTGAGCCACCTCGACCACTGCCCGCTTTGCGGCCATGGCGCCGGCCCGCTCGGCATGCCGCCCAGCGCCATCGCAGCTTTGCCCGTTCCGGCGCGAGAGGCATTCGTCGTTCCGCTTCACGGCATCGCAGCCGCGCATGTCGACACCTGGGCTGCGGCACAGCCCCGCGCCCCGCCTTCCTTCTCCTGAACGCGATTGGTTCGGCCCGTGCCGCGTGCGCTCCACGCTGCGCGGGAGCCCCTCGACTTTCCTTCAGGAGAACGCCATGCGTCATGGCCTCACATCGTTTGCCCTCGCCTGCCTGGCCGCTGCCAGCGCCCAGGCCCACGTCACCCTCGAAACCGTGCGCGCGCCGGCCGGTAGCTACTACAAGGCGGTGTTCCGCGTCGGCCATGGCTGCGAGGGTTCGCCGACCCGGCAACTCATCGTCAACATCCCGCCCGGTGTGCAAGGTGCCAAGCCGATGGTCAAGCCGGGCTGGCGCATCGAGATCGACCGCGCCCCACTCCCCAAGCCGATCGCGAGCCCCGGCCGCAGCGTGACCGAAGATGTCTCGCAGATCCGCTTCATCGGCGGGCCGCTGCCCGACACGCACTACGACGAGTTCGCGCTGAGCGTCAAGCTGCCCGACGAGGCAGGGCCGCTGTACTGGAAGGTCAGTCAGGTGTGCGAGCAGGGCCGAGTCGATTGGGTCGAGGTGCCGCAGCCCGGCCAGGCGCCGCACGACCTGAAGGCGCCTGCCGCCGTGCTGGAGGTCGTGCCGGGCGAGCACGCCGGCCATGTGCATTGAACCGAATGAACTGAAGGAGAACCCATGATGAACACCCCTCTGATTCGTGCTGCCGCGCTCGCCGCGATGGCCCTGTGCGGCACTGCCGCGTTGGCCCAGACCACCGTGAAAGATGCCTGGGTGCGTGGCACCGTGGCGCAGCAGAAGGCCACCGGCGCGTTCATGCAGATCACGTCCGCACAAGGCGGCAAGTTGCTGTCGGTGCGGTCGCCGGCGGCCGGCATCGTCGAGATCCATGAGATGTCGATGAATGGCGACGTGATGAAGATGCACGCCGTGCCGGCGCTGGAGCTGCCGGCCGGAAAGGCAGTGGACCTCGCCCCCGGCAGCTACCACGTGATGATGATGGGCCTGAAGCAGCAGTTGAAGGCCGGTGACAGCGTGATGCTCACGCTCGTGATCGAAGGCAAGGACGGCAAGCGCGAGACGCTCGAAGTGAAGGCGCCGGTGAGGGCGCTCGGTGCACCCTAACGCGCGAGCGACTTCAAGGCCAGCTTGATGCCGTCGCTCACGCCCACGTCCGGCGGCAGCGCCTTCAGGCAGGCCGAGGCTTCGCGGTCGCTGTAACCCAGCGCGATGAGGGCTTGCAGGATGTCGGCCTGCGCGTCGCTGGCGATGCTGGTGGGCGAGGCGAGTGCATCACCGAGCTTGCCTTTCAGTTCGAGCAGCAGGCGCTCGGCGGTTTTCTTGCCGATGCCGGGCACCTTCACGAGGCGGGCGCTTTCCTGCAAGGCGACGGCCTGCGCCAGGTCGGCCACGCTCAGGCCCGACAGGATCGACAAGGCGGTGCGTGGGCCGACACCCGAGATCTTCACGAGAAGGCGGAAGGTGTCGCGCTCGCTGTGGGTGAGGAAGCCGAACAGCACCTGCGCGTCTTCGCGCACCACGAAGTGCGTCAGCAGGGTGACACGCTCGCCGAGGCCGGGCAGGTTGTAGAAGCTGCTCATCGGCACATCGACTTCGTAGCCGACGCCGTTCACGTCGATGAGCAATTGCGGGGGCGATTTTTCCGCGAGCAGGCCTGTCAGTCGTCCGATCATGGGGGGCGATTATCGGCCCCGATTCAGCGCCTCAAGCGCGCCGGAACAGCCCGAGCCGTTGCGCTTCGAGCGCCGCTTCCGCCCGCGAACTCACGTTGAGCTTGCGGTAGATCTGCTTCACGTAGTCGGCAATCGTGTGGCGCGACAGGTTGAGTTGCACGCCGATCTCGGGCAGCGTGAAGCCCTTGGCCACGCGCAGCAGCACTTCGTTTTCACGGTCGGTGAGTGCCACGTGCGGAATGTTTTGCGGCCGCTCCTGCGGGCGCGTCTGCGAAGCGAAGTGCGAGATCACGCGCCGCGCGATCGAAGGCGACAGCGGTGGCTCGCCCTGGCTCATGCGGTTGAGCTGTTCGGCAATCAGCTCGCGCGCCTGTTCCTTCAGCAGGTAGCCGAAGGCGCCGGCTTGCAGCGCCGGGAACAGGTGATCGTCGTCGTCGTGGATCGTGACCACGACCGATTGCGCTTCGGGCTGCGTTTCGCGCAGGGCCGCGACCACGTCGACACCCGAGCCGTCGGGCAGCCCGAGGTCGATCAGGGCCAGATCGAACTTCACCGCGCTCACCTGTTCGAGTGCGTCATGCACACGGGCCGACTCGGTGATGTGCGAGTTCGGGAACACGTTCTGCACCAGCGCCTTCATCCAGGCGCGAATCTCGGGCAGGTCTTCCAGCAGCAGGATGTTGTTCATGCGGACTCCGGTTGTTGGGCGCATGGGCGCGCCATCAAGTCACAGCAAATCATGCTAACAGGGGCCTTGCATGCCATGTGCGGCAACTTGGTGCGGTGCAACGCACTTCCGCGCTGTTCACAAAGGCAGCGTGAGCCTGATCACGGTGCCGTAGCCGGGGCCTGACTCGACCAGGCACTGGCCCTGCATCTGCTTGGCGCGGTGTTTCATGCTCGACATGCCGTGGCCGCGGTCGAGCTTGCCGTCCAGCTCCATCGGGATGCCCTTGCCGTTGTCCTGGATGTTCAGGCCGAACTGGTTCTGGTGCACCGCGCAGCGCACCTTGCAATGCGAGGCACCGCTGTGCTTGATGATGTTGCTGACGGCCTCGCGCAGGATGCGCGTGGTCTGCACGAAGCTGCGTGCCGGCAGCAACTGCTCCACCTCTTCGGCCGGGCTGCGCCAATCGATGTCGACATTCGCCTGGCCGAGGCGCGAGACAGTCTCGGCGCGCCAGTCGGCCAGCGCGTCGGCCAGCTTCATCGGCTTGCCGGTCAGGCCGCGCACCGACAGGCGCATCTCTTCGAGCGCTTCGCGGGCGAGCGTCGAGATGCGCTCGCTCTCGCTCGTGTGCACGATCGTCAGCAGCTTCGCGCCCAGGTCGTCGTGCAGGTCGCCGGCGATGCGCTTGCGCTCCTTCTCGGTGACCTGCTCGACGCGCAGTTCGGCCAGTTGCGCGAAGTTGCGTTCGATCTCGGCGGTGATTTCCTGCACGCGCGCCTCCATCGTGCTGCGGCTGGCCTCGGCGGCCTGCACCGCGCGTGCGTACACCTGCAAGAGCCGCAGCCCGATGGCGATGAACAACAGCGGGACGGTGAAGTGGAACAGCGGCCACTGCGGTGGTGCGAGCATGTCGTGCTGCACCGCCATCTCGATCAGCACCAGGCTGCCGATGGCGGAAAGGATCAACACCATCGGCCAGAAATCGGCGCGGCGTTCGCGCCGGGCCACGTGCAGGTACAGGGCCATCGCGGCCAGCCCTTCACCGGCCAGCAGCGCGTACCACAGGCTCGCCACCGCGAAGACGCGGCCAGGGCCGACCAGGGCCAGCGCGATCGGCACCAGCACGCACTGCGCGAGCAAGGCCCGTTCGATGTCGCGCGAGCGCAAGCCGGCGTAGCTGAGGAAGAACTGCACGCCCAGGCCCGAGACAACGGCGAAGCCGGTGCACACCAGCACCTCGACCACGCTGTTGTCAAAAGGCAGGTCGAGCGCCCACATGCGCGAGGACATCAGCGCCAGCCCGATCGACAGCCAGCCGTAGTAGCCGAAGTGCGCTTCGCGCCGGTGCACCCAGCCGAGCACCGCCATCAAGGTGCCGATCACGGCCAGGACGATGCTGGCGACCTGCACCGCCCGCACGTTCCAGAAGATCTGGCGGGTGTAGGCCTCGGCCAACACCGACTGCGGCCCGACCTGCAAGGCCGAGAGCCCGCCCGCCCGCTGGCGCGCCGCGACACGGCCGAGCGCGTGGCCCTGCACATGCACGTCCAGCAAATTGGCTTCGGACTTCAGCAGCGCGGCGGGCAGGGTGACGAGTTGCGGCGTGTAGCAGTTGCGCGTGAAAGGCTCACTCATGCGGCCACCGCTGAAGACCAGGTGGCCGTTCAGGAACACCTCGGCATTGCTGCACACCCGCTCGATGTAGAGCGCCAGCAATTCGCCCGCCGGCAGCTCGGCCGGCCGGTCGAGCCGCACGCGGTACCACACGCTGCCGTCGTGGCGCGGGCGCGTGTCGGCCCAGTCGTCGGGCAGCGTGACGGTGACGGCGGGGCTGCTCTGCGGGTAGCGCTCGGCGTCGCCGTTGACGGAGTCCGCCACCGCGATCACCTGCACCGGCGCCGCGGCGGCGGGCGTCGGCAGCGCCGCAAGGCAGGTCAGCGCAAAGGCCAGAACGAGGCGACGGATCATTGGCAACGATTGTGCAGGATGGCCGCGGCCGGGCGGGCCGCGCTTGCGGCGACAATCCACAGCCCGCCGCTGCCTGGCCACCCCGTTGATCCTGCGCCACGCCTTCATCCCGCCCGACAACGCTCGCCTCGCGCACCTGTGCGGCGGGCTGGACGAACATCTGCGCAGCATCGAAGCCGCCTTCGCGGTGAGCATCGCGCGGCGCAACGAATCATTCCGTGTCGAAGGCCCGAAGGCGCAGGCCGAGCGCGCGGTCGGCCTGCTGCAAAGCTTGTACGACAGCGCCCGCGAGCCGATCAGTGCCGAGCAGATGCAGCTCGTCCTGCTCGAAGCCGGCGCACGCCGCAGCGCGCCGCGCGCGGTGCGCAGCGACGCCACCCCGGCGATCGTGCTGCGCACCCGCCGCCCCGACCTGGCCGGCCGCACGCCGAACCAGGTGACCTACCTGCAGAACATCCTCACCCACGACATCAGTTTCGGCATCGGCCCGGCGGGCACCGGCAAGACCTTCCTGGCGGTGGCCTGTGCGGTCGATGCGCTCGAGCGCAGCAGCGTGCAACGCATCATCCTCACGCGCCCGGCGGTCGAGGCCGGCGAGCGCCTGGGCTTCCTGCCCGGGGACCTGGCGCAGAAGGTCGACCCGTATCTGCGGCCGCTCTACGACGCGCTCTACGACCTGATGGGCATGGACCGCGTGATGAAGGCCTTCGAGAAGGGCCAGCTCGAAATCGCGCCGCTCGCCTTCATGCGCGGGCGCACGCTCAACCACGCCTTCGTGATCCTCGACGAAGCGCAGAACACCACGCCCGAGCAGATGAAGATGTTCCTCACCCGCATCGGCTTCGGCGCCAAGGCGGTGGTGACGGGCGACGTGAGCCAGATCGACCTGCCGCGTGGCACTGAAAGTGGCTTGATCGAGGCCGAGCGGGTGCTGCGCCGCGTGCGCGGCATCGCGACGACGCACTTCACCTCGGCCGACGTGGTGCGCCACCCGCTGGTGGCACGCATCGTCGATGCGTACGAAGCGGCGCGGCCGGATGAAACCTGAGCTGACGCTGTCGCTGCAATTCGCGGATGCGAGCGACCGCGCGCTGCTGCCGCGCCACAAGGTGGCGCGCTGGATCTGTGCTGCGCTCGACGCGCCGGCCGAGATCACGGTGCGCATCGTCGGCGCCGAAGAAGGCCAGGCGCTGAACCGCGACTACCGCGCGAAGGACTACGCGACCAATGTGCTGACCTTCGACTACAGCCATGCGCCCGTCGTCGTCGCCGACCTCGTGCTGTGCGCGCCGGTGGTGGCGCGCGAGGCGCGCGAAATGAAGGTCGATCTGCAAGCGCACTACGCGCATCTGCTCGTGCATGGCACCTTGCATGCTCAAGGCCACGACCATGAAGTGGATGCCGAGGCGCGTGTGATGGAAGCACGCGAGACCGAGGTGCTGGCCGGGCTCGGCTTCAGCGATCCCTACGCGCGCTGAGGCGCGCGTTTCAAGTTGCTCGCACTGACTGGCTGGTCAATGTGACTGGCCCAGGTAACGCTTGCGCCAGAAGAAGAACGACAGCCCGCAGCCCACCAGCACCATCACCCCGCAGATGATCCAGAAGCCGCGCGCGCTGTGGATCAGCGGAAGGCCTTCGAAGTTCATGCCGAAGAAGCCTGTCACCAGGTTCAGCGGCAGGAAGATCGCGGTCAGCACGGTGAGCGTGCGCATGATCGCGTTGGTGCGGTGGCTCTGCGCCGCGAAGTGCATCTGCACCGCGGTCTCGGCCGAGGACTCGAGCCGCCGCACATGCGCCAGCACGCGCTCGATGTGCTCCAGCACGTCGCGTGAACGCACCCGCAGCAACTCGCGTTCGCGTCGTGCCCCGGGCTCGGGTTCATCGGGCCATTCGTCCAGCGCGTCGATCCATTCGGTGATCGCGCTGCGCTGGTCTTCGCAGGTGTCTTCGAGGATGTGCAGCGCGTTGCGCGAGTCCAGCAGCACCTGCCAGTTGTCGAAGCGGCTGCGCGGGTTGAACAGCTCCTGCTGCAGGTAGCCGAGCTGCTTGGTCAGCAGGCGGCGCAATTCCAGGTAGTTATCAACCATGTGGTTGACCATGCGCAGCATCAGGTCGGCCGGGTTCGGCGGCAGGCGCACCGAGTTGCGCGCTTCGGTCGTCTGGGTCTGCTGTTGCAGGCGCGCGGCGAAGAAGTCGCGCACCTGGCAGTCGGTCGGGTGCACGGTGATGAGCACGCGGTCGAAGAGTGCGAAGCCGACCGGGCTGGTGTCGATGGCGGCCAGCGCGGCGCGCGCCGAAGCGAGCGTGCCTTTGCTGTCGTCCAGGAACAGGGCCGCGCTGCCCGAGCCCGCGGCGAGGCGGCGGAACACCAGCATGTCGTACCAGGAGGTGTCCTCGAAGTGCGAGGGCAGCTGGTTGTTCAGCAGGTCGGACACATGCAGGTCGACGAGCTGCCCGCCCGTCCAGCGCTGCAAGGCGCCTTGCAAGAGCGCGGTGTTGACCTCGAACTCGCGCCGCGCGCTGCCGACCCACAGGTAGCCGTTCGCGGGCAGGACGTCGGGCAGGGTGTCGAGTTCGGTGAACTGGTCACCGTTGATGTGGAAGATGCGCATCGACGGATGCTCAGGCTCAGGCTGACTTCAGCAGCCGCGCCGCCTCCAGCGCGAAGTAGGTCAGCACGCCATCGGCGCCGGCGCGCTTGAAGGCGAGCAGGCTTTCCATCATCACCGCGTCGTGGTCGAGCCAGCCGTTCGCGGCCGCGGCCTTGAGCATCGCGTACTCGCCGCTCACCTGGTAGGCGAAGGTCGGCACATGGAATTCGTCCTTCACGCGGCGCACGATGTCGAGGTAGGGCATGCCGGGTTTGACCATCACCATGTCGGCGCCTTCGGCGATGTCGAGCGCCACTTCGCGCAGCGCTTCGTCGGTGTTCGCCGGGTCCATCTGGTAGACCTTCTTGTTGCCCTTGCCGAGGTTGCCGGCCGAGCCCACCGCGTCGCGGAACGGGCCGTAGAAGGCGCTCGCGTACTTGGCGCTGTAGGCCATGATCTTGGTGTGGATCAAGCGCTTGTTTTCGAGCGCCGCGCGAATCGCGCCGATGCGGCCATCCATCATGTCGCTGGGGGCCACGATGTCCACACCGGCCTCGGCCTGCACGAGCGCCTGCTGCGTGAGCATCGCCACCGTCTCGTCGTTGAGGATGTAGCCGTTGTTCTTCGGGTCCGGATCGGGCAGCCCGTCTTGCCCGTGCGTGGTGAAGGGGTCGAGCGCCACGTCGGTCATCACGCCGAGTTCGGGGAATCGCTTCTTCAGCTCGCGCACGACCGTCGGCACGAGGCCTTCGGGGTTCAGCGCTTCGCGGCCGTCTTCGGTCTTCAGGTGTTGATCGAGTACCGGGAACAGGGCCATCACCGGCACGCCGAGCTTCACGCATTCTTCGGCCACCGGCAGCAGACGGTCGAGGCTCAGGCGCTGCACGCCGGGCATCGACTTCACGTCCTGCACGATGCCCTGGCCGGCGAGCACGAAGACCGGCAGGATCAGGTCGCTGCACAGCACCTGGTGTTCACGAACGAGGGCTCGGGTGAAGTCGTCACGGCGCAGGCGCCGCGGGCGGCTGAAGGGGTAGGGCGGGGGTGTGTGCACAGGGCGTTTCCGATGAGCGCTGGCCTGAGGTCGGCAGGGTCTGAAGTCGCCTTAAGGATCGCCTCGAGATCACCGCCGCGCGCTGCCTTGCACCGCTGTTAAAACGGGTAGCAAAAAACAGTGCTTCTGCTAGAGTTACTTCTGAATGATAGCTGCAAGGCCGTCATTCCCTGCTTTTCCTCCCTGAGCAGGAGCCTTACCGTGATGACAGCGTTAAGGCTTTCCAAGCCCTGGCCGCAAGGCCAGGGCTTTATTTTTTGGGCGCCGATAATGCTGCGCATGCTCTGGATCAAAGCCTTCCACATCGTCTTCGTCGCCAGCTGGTTCGCCGGCTTGTTCTACCTGCCGCGCATCTTCGTCAACCTGGCCATGGTGCCGGCCGACAGCCATGCCGAACGCGAGCGCCTGTTGCTGATGGCGCGCAAGCTCTACCGCTTCTCGAGCCTGCTGATGATCCCCGCCCTCGGTCTCGGCCTGTGGCTGTGGCTCGCCAATCGCGCGGCCTATGTGGGCGGCTGGCTGCACGTGAAGCTGCTGCTCGTGGTGCTCGTGATCGGCTACCACCACATGTGCCGTGCCCTGCTGCGCAAGTTCGAGAACTTCGAGAACCGCCGCAGCGAGCGCTGGTTCCGCGTCTTCAACGAATCGGCGGTGCTGCTGTTCGCCGCCATCGTCGTGCTGGTGGTCGTCAAGCCCTTCTGAGCCTGCGCTTCACATGGCCCGCCACCGCAGCTCCGCCGTCGTGCTGGCGTGGCTGTATGCGGCGCTGATCGTCTACGCGAGCCTCTACCCGTTTGCCGGCTGGCACGGCATCGGCGCGTCGCCGTGGGCTTTCCTGGCGCAGCCCTGGTCGCGCTGGTGGACGGGCTTCGATCTGGTGTCGAACCTGCTCGGCTACATGCCGCTCGGCGCACTGCTGTTCGGCGCCCTGGTGCGCAGCGGCTACCCCGCCGCTTGGGGCGTGGTGGTGGCCCTGCTGGCGGGCAGCGCGCTGTCGCTGTCGATGGAGACACTGCAAAACTTCCTGCCCGGGCGTGTGCCGTCGAACGTCGATCTGTCGCTCAATGCGCTTGGCGCGCTGCTGGGTGCCGCGCTGGGGCTGCTGGTGCACCTGTTCGGTGGCATCGACCGCTGGCAGGCGGTGCGTGACCGCTGGTTCATTCCACGCAGCGCCGGGGGCCTGGCGCTGATCGTGTTGTGGCCCATTGGCCTGCTGTTCCCGGTGCCGGTGCCGCTGGGCATGGGCCAGGTGTTCGGGCCCCTGCAAGAGGCGCTTGTGAGTCTGCTGCAAGGCACACCCGTCGCGCCCTGGGCCGAGCGCTGGCTGCTCGCCGACCCGCGCGTGGTGGACTTGCCGCCGGGCAGCGAACTTGCGGCCGTGGCACTTGGGCTGATGGCGCCCTGCGTGGTTGCGTTCGTGATCGCCCGGCCCGGCTGGCGGCGTGCGCTGCTGGTGGCCGGTGCGGCGCTGATGGGCGTGCTGGCCACGACGCTGTCGACCGCGCTGAACTTCGGCCCCGAACATGCGCTGGCCTGGCGCACGCCGACCGTGCAGGTGGCGCTGGGCATCGGCGTGGCCCTGGCCTTGCTGCTGGCGCTGGTGCCGCGGCGGGTGGCTGCGGGCCTCGGCCTGGTCGTGCTGACGGCGCTCGTCGCCCTGGTCACGCAGGCGCCGGAAGACCCGTACTTCGCCGAGAGCCTCCAGGCCTGGGAGCAGGGCCGCTTCATCCGCTTTCACGGCGCGGCGCAGTGGGTCGGCTGGCTGTGGCCGTATGCGGCGATGGCCTACCTTCTCGCCAGGCTGGGCGCCCGCGATGAAGCCTGAGTGAGGCGGCCCTTCTAAAATGCGCGTATGAGCTATTACGAGCGACACATCTTCTTCTGCCTGAACCAGCGTGCGAACGGTGAAGACGCCTGCATGAACCACGCGGCGCAGGCCGGCTTCGACCACTGCAAGTCACGCATCAAGGCCGAGAAGCTGAGTGGCCCGGGCGCCGTGCGTGTCAACAAGGCCGGTTGCCTGGACCGCTGCGCCGCCGGGCCGGTGGCCGTGGTTTACCCCGAAGCGGTTTGGTACAGCTTTGTGGACGAGAGCGATATCGACGAGATTGTTGAGTCGCACCTCAAGAATGGCCAGGTGGTGGAGCGCGCACAGTA
>JANYJL010000215.1 GCA_025361845.1 Rhizobacter sp. | reverse complement strand
CGACTCCAATCCGAACGGCGACATCTTCGGTGGCTGGATCATGGCCCAGGTCGACCTGGCCGGCGCTGTGCTGCCGGCGCGCATCTCCAAGGGCCGCGTGGCGACGGTGGCGGTGAACCAGTTCGTCTTCAAGCAGGCGGTCTCCGTTGGCGACCTGCTCAGCTTCTACGCCAAGGTCGAACGCATCGGTAACACCTCCATCACGATCAATGTCGAGGTGTTTGCCGAGCGCAACCCGGCCGACCTGAAGGTGGTGAAGGTGACGGAGGCGAACCTCACCTATGTGGCGATCGACTCGGCCGGCAAGTCGCGGCCTATTCCCAAGTCTTGATCAGTCCACGAAAAAGTCAGGGATGAAATCGGTGGTGCCCGGCGTCACGCTGTACTGCTCGAAGTCGGTCACGCCGTGCTGGCGCAGCAGCGTGTCGTCGATGAAGAAGTTGCCGGTCGTCGACTTCGCGTCGCTGGTCAGGATCAGGTAGGCCGCATCGGCCAGGATCGCCGGTTGGCGGCAACGACCGATGTCCACGCCCGGGATCATCTTCAAGGCGGCGGTCGCGATCGCGGTGCGCGGCCACAGGCTGTTGACACCAATGCCCAGGGCGCGGAACTCGCCCGCATGGCCGAGCGTGCATTCGCTCATGCCGTACTTGGCCATCGTGTAGGCGGTGTGGTTCTTGAACCAGTGCTCGCGCATCGACAGCGGCGGCGACATGTTGAGCACATGCGGGTTGCGCCCGGCCTGCGCGCTCATCACCAGTTGCGACAGCACGGCCTGTGTGCACAGATAGGTGCCGCGCACGTTCACGCCGAACATCAGGTCGAAGCGTTTCATCGGCGTGTCCGGCGTCGGCGTCAGGCTGATGGCACTGGCGTTGTTGACGAGGATGTCGATGCCACCGAAACGTTCCACCGCCTGCTGCACGGCCGCGAGCACGCTCGACTCTTCGCGAATATCGGTCTGCACTGCGAGTGCCGCGCCGCCGGCGGCCTCGATCTCGGCCGCGGCGCTGTGGATAGTGCCGGGCAACTTCGGATTCGCCTCGGTCGTCTTCGCGGCGATCACGATGTTGGCGCCATCACGCGCGGCGCGCTTGGCGATGGCGAGACCGATGCCACGCGAAGCGCCGGTGATGAAGAGGGTCTTGCCTTGCAGGTTCATGGTCATCGCACTCGCGTTCAGGAAAACTGGGTGAAGTCGGGCTTGCGCTTCTGGAAGAAGGCGGTGAAGGCTTCGCGCGCTTCCGGGCTCGCGAGGCGCGCCGCAAACTGCTGGTTTTCAGCATGAATCGCAGCCATCACGGCCGGGGTGGCCGATGCACGCATCAGCTTCTTCGACTCGCGCACCGCGCCGGGCGGCAAGCTGTTGAATCGCTCGGCGATGCGGCGCGCATGGTTCACCACCTCGGTGGCCGGCAGCACCGCATTGGCGATGCCGAACTCCACCGCATCGGCGCCGGTGAACGGGTCGCCGAGCAGCAGCTTCTCGGCCGCACGCACATGGCCCATCAGGCGCGGCACGATCAGGCTGGAGGCGAACTCGGGCACCAGGCCCAGGCTCACGAAGGGCATCGCCAGGCGCGCTTCATCGGACACATAGACGAAGTCGCAATGCAGCAACATCGTCGTGCCGATGCCGATGGCCGCGCCCGTCACGGCGGCAACCACCGGCTTTTCGAAGCCGTACAGCGCCTTCATGAACAAGACCACCGGCGAGTCGGGGCTGTCGATGCCGCCGGCAGGCGGGCGGTTCATGAAATCGTCGATGTCGTTGCCTGAGGTGAACACGCCGGGTTGGCCGGTGATCAGCAGCGCGCGCACCGCCGGGTCGGCCTGTGCTGCGTGCAGCGCGTCAGTCATCGCCTGGTACATCGCGACGGTGAGCGCGTTCTTCTTCTCGGGCCGCGCGATCTCGATCGTGGCCACGCCGTTCAAGGTGGCGGTCTTGATGCTCATGCGTTTGTCTCCTGTGTGTTCTTGGAAGTCGACGCGAATCAGACCCGCTCGAAAATTCCGGCCGCGCCCTGCCCCGTGCCGACGCACATCGTGACCATGCCGTACTTCAGGTTGTGGCGGCGCAGCGCATGGATCACGGTCGCAGCGCGGATCGCGCCGGTCGCGCCGAGCGGGTGGCCGAGTGCAATCGCGCCACCCATCGGGTTGACCTTGCTGCGGTCGAGATCGAGAGTGCCGAGCACGGCCAGCGCTTGGGCAGCGAAGGCCTCGTTCAACTCGATCCAGTCCATGTCGCTCTGCTTCAGGCCGGCGTAGCCGAGCGCGGCGGGGATGGCTTCGATCGGGCCGATGCCCATGATCTCGGGCGGCACGCCGCGGCTGGCGAAGCTGACGAAGCGCGCCAGCGGCGTGAGGCCGTGTTCTTTCACGGCCTTCTCGCTGGCGAGGATCAGCGCGCCTGCACCATCGCTCGTCTGCGAGCTGTTGCCGGCGGTGACCGAGCCTTTGGCCGCGAACACCGGGCGCAGCTTCGCCAAGCCTTCGAGCGAGGTGTCGGCGCGCGGGCCTTCGTCGAGCGATACGGTTCGCGTCTTGGTTCCCGGTTCACCGGTCGCGAGATTCGGGAAGCGATCGATCACGTCCACCGGCGTCATCTCGTTCGTGAACTCGCCGGCCTGCTGCGCCTTCAAGGCTTTGAGGTGCGACTGCAACGCGAACTCGTCCTGCGCTTCGCGGCTGACCTTCCACTGCTTCGCGACGTTCTCGGCCGTCAGGCCCATGCCGTAGGCGATGCCGATGTTCTCGTCGCCCTGGAACACCGCCGGGTTGAACGAAGGCTTGTTGCCACCCATCGGCACCAGGCTCATCGATTCGGCACCGCCGGCGATCATCACGTCGGCCTCGCCAACGCGGATGCGGTCAGCCGCCATCTGGATCGCCGACAGGCCCGAGGCGCAGAAGCGGTTCACGGTGATGCCGCCCACCGAGTTCGGCAGGCCGGCCAGTGCCACGGCGATGCGCGCCATGTTCATGCCCTGCTCACCTTCGGGGAAGGAGCAGCCGATCACGGCATCCTGGATCGCCTTCGGGTCGAGCGTCGGCACCTGACGCAATGCGCTTTGAATGGCCAGTACCAGCAGATCGTCGGATCGTGTGTTCTTGAAATACCCGCGCCCCGACTTGCCGATGGGCGTGCGGGTGGCGGCGACGATGTAGGCGTCTTGAACTTGTTTGCTCATGGTTCAGTCCTTCTGTTGACTCCCTCTCCCGCAAGCGGGAGAGGCTGGGTATTGACTCCCTCTCCCGCTTGCGGGAGAGGGTTGGGGTGAGGGTGGTGGCGATGCAGCCACGCCAATATCTGCGTCAAGACAGCCTCGCGTTCCGTCAACGCCTCACGATCCGTGAAACGCAGCACGTGATAGCCGAGGCGATTCAATTCCTCTGTTCGAGCCTTGTCGGCAACCATCGCTTCAGGCTCGAAGTGCTGGTCGCCGTCAAGTTCGACGATCAGCATCGCTTCGATGCAGGCGAAATCCGCGAAGTAGTGGCCCACGGGACGCTGGCGGCGGAATTTGTAGCCGCCGAGCTGACGGTCTCGCAGCGCAGACCACAAGCGTCGCTCGGCGTCGGGTGAGGATTGGCGCAGCGAACGCGCCCTCACCCTAACCCTCTCCCGCTTGCGGGAGAGGGGATCGGCCGAGGTGTGCGGAGAGGGCATGCGTTTCTCAGCCGCTCAATTCCTCACAGGCTTGCCGGTTTGCAGCATCCCCATGATTCGCTCTTGCGTCTTCGGGTGGTCGAGCAGCGCACAGAAATGTTTGCGCTCCAGGCCCATCAGGTAGTCCTCGGTCACCAGCGAGCCCGCATCGACATCGCCACCACACACCACATCGGCGATCAGCGTCGCGATGTGGAAATCGTGCGCGCTGATGAAACCGCCGTCGCGCATGTTGGCGAGCTGGCCCATCACCGTGGCCTTCGCATTGCGGCCCGCCACCGGAAACAGTGCCTTCGCCGGCGCGCGGTAGCCGCTGTCGTACATCGCCTTGGCTTGCGCGCTGGCAACGAACAGCAATTCGTCCTTGTGCGGCACGATCACGTCGCTCCAGAGCAGGTAACCGAGCTTGCGGTCCTCGATCGCGCTCGTGCCGACCTTGGCCGTCGCGGCATTCGTGAAGCCGTCTTTCAGGAACTGGAAGACATCGGCGTTCGCATTGCCCGCCGCCGCCATCTCGGCCGCGCGGCGCGCAATGTAGGCGAGGCCGCCACCGGCAGGGATCAGCCCGACGCCGACCTCGACGAGACCGATGTAGCTCTCCATCGCCACCACGCGCTTGGTGCAGTGGACCGCCAATTCGCAACCGCCGCCGAGCGCCAGGCCGCGCACCGCGGCCACCACCGGCACGCTCGCATAACGCAGGCGGAGCATCATGTCCTGCAGCTTCTTCACCTCGGGCAGGATGGCCTTGCCGCCGCCCTTCATGAACACCGGCAGCAGCACCTCGAGGTTGGCGCCGGCCGAGAACACATCGTCGGGCGACCAGATCACGAGGCCCTTGTACTTCGCTTCGGCGATCTCCAGGGCCTTCGACAGACCCTCGGTCACGCTCGGGCTGATCAGGTGCAGCTTGGCGGTGATGCTGGCGATCAGCACCTCGCCGTCGAGCGACCAGACGCGCACTTCCTCGTTCTTGAACTCTTCGGTGCCGGCCTTCAGTGGCGTCACCGCACCCGAGCCGACGACGCTTTCCGGGAAGGCCTGGCGCGAATAGACCGGCAGCGTGCTGCGCGGCACGTAGGCGCCCTTCGATGCGCTCCACGAACCTTCGGCCGTGTGCACACCGTCGCGCCCGTCGAACACCCAGGCCGGCAGCGCTGCATTGCACAGCGCCTTGCCGGCATCGATGTCTTCCTTCACCCACTGCGCCACCTGCTTCCAGCCGGCGTCTTGCCAGAGCTCGAACGGGCCTTGCGTGCTGCCGAAGCCCCAGCGCATCGCGAAGTCGATCTCGCGCGCGCTGTCGGCGATGTCCGCCAGATGGATCGCGCAGTAGTGGAAGCTGTCGCGCAGGATCGCCCACAGGAATTGCGCCTGCGGGTTGCTCGATTCACGCAGCAGCTTCAGGCGGTCGGCCGCGGGCTTCTTGAGGATGCGCGCGACGATCTCGTCGGCCTTGCCACCGCCCGGCACGTAGTCCTTCTTCTCCGGGTCAAGGCGAAGAATGTCCTTGCCGACCTTCTTGAAGAAGCCGGCACCGGTCTTCTGGCCGAGCGCGCCGGCCGCGATCAAGCCAGCCAGCACCGGCGGTGTGGCGTAGCTCGGAAAGAACGGATCGTCGGCGAGGTTGTCCTGCAAAGTCTTGATGACATGCGCCATCGTGTCGAGGCCGACGACGTCGGCCGTGCGGAACGTGCCCGAGCTGGCGCGGCCGAGCTTCTTGCCGGTGAGGTCGTCGACGACGTCATAGGTCAGCCCGTAGGTCTCGGCCTCCTTCATCGTCGCCAGCATGCCGGCGATGCCGACGCGGTTGGCGATGAAGTTCGGCGTGTCTTGCG
>JANYJL010000188.1 GCA_025361845.1 Rhizobacter sp. | reverse complement strand
GTTCTACACGGGCGCAGCGCCGAACCAGCAAGCCATCCCCGCCGTCGAATACCTGATGAGCAAGGCCGGTGGCGGTGCCAAGCGCTGGGTTCTGCTGGGCACCGACTACGTGTACCCGCGCACCACGAACAAGATCCTGCGCGCCTTCCTGCACAGCAAGGGTGTGAAGGACGAAGACATCGACGAGAAGTACACCCCGTTCGGCCACAGCGATTACCAGACCATCGTTGCCGACATCAAGAAGTTCGCCGCCGGTGGAAAGACCGCGGTGGTCTCGACCATCAACGGTGACTCCAACGTTCCGTTCTACAAGGAACTCGGCAACGCCGGCCTGAAGGCCAAGGACGTGCCGGTCGTCGCCTTCTCGGTCGGTGAAGAAGAACTGCGCGGTGTGGACACCAAGCCGCTGCTCGGCCACCTGGCCGCCTGGAACTACTTCCAGTCGATCAAGGCACCCGCCAACACCGCCTTCATCAAGCAGTGGAGCGACTACGCCAAGGCCAAGGGCATCGCCGGCCACAAGGACAAGCCGCTGACGAACGACCCGATGGAAGCCACCTACATCGGCATCCACATGTGGGCGCAAGCGGTCAAGAAGGCCGGCAGCACCGACACCGACAAGGTCATCGCCGCGATGGCGGGCCAGACCTTCACCGCACCGAGCGGCATCACCTCGATGATGGACCCGAAGAACCTCCACCTGCACAAGTCGGTGTTCATCGGCGAGATCAAGGGTGACGGCCAGTTCAACGTGGTCTGGAAGACGCCCGGCCCGGTGAAGGCCCAGCCGTGGAGCCCCTTCATCCCCGAAAACAAGGGCAAGAAGGACGAGCCGGAAAAGAAGTGATCTGAGTTGTCTTGCTCCCTCTCCCTTTGGGAGAGGGCGGGGGTGAGGGTCGTGGTGCGCCGCCACCCTCACCCTGACCCTCTCCCAGGGGGAGGCCTACCCGCGGTGCCGAATGAAATCTCTTTTCCCGATGCGCTGGTTGATGCTGTTGATAGGCGTGGCGCTGATGTGTGGCCCCGCGTTCGCGCTGACCCCGCAACAAGCCCGTGACCTGGTGGTAGGCGATGGCGAAGCGCGCATCACTGCGCTGAATGCGCAACTGGCCGCTGCGGACGAGAAGACCGTCGCGCTGATCCAGGCCATGTCCGACGACGCCGTCAAGTTCACCGACACCGCCGTCTTCGTGATGAAGGACGGCAAGGGTTACGACCCGGTCACGGGCGCCGAAGTGGCCGTGCCCGAAGCGGCCGAAGACATCATCAACAACAATGAGATGCGTGGCGAGCTGGATGCGGCGCTGGCATCGATCAAACTCTTTTCGACCGACACCAAGGTGCGCGCCGAGGCCGTGAAGGTGCTGGCCGGCGACCCGAGCGAATCGAAATTGCCGTTGGTCGAGAAGGCCTACGAGGCCGAAGCCGACCCGGCCATCAAGGACGCACTCTCCCGCGTGCGCGCGGCCATGCTGCTGGGCAGTGCCGACAAGGCCAAGCGGCTGGATGCCGCCAAGTCCCTCGGCGCCACCGGCACGCCCGCAACGAAGACGCTGCTGCTCGACCGCCAGAAGGTCGAGACCGAAGCGGACGTGAAAGCCGCCATCGGCGTGGCCCTCGGCCAGATCGAAGGGCGCCTCGCCTGGGGCGAACGCCTGGGCGTGATCTTCACCGGCGTGAGCCTCGGCTCGATCCTGCTGCTGGTGGCACTGGGTCTGGCCATCACCTACGGGCTGATGGGTGTCATCAACATGGCGCACGGCGAGCTGATGATGATCGGCGCCTACGCGACCTACGTGATCCAGAACGTCTTCAAGGCCTGGCTGCCCGGCGCCTTCGACTACTACATCCTGCTGGCGATCCCGTTCTCCTTCCTCGCCGCGGCCCTGGTCGGCGCGGTGCTCGAACGCAGCGTGATCCGCTGGCTCTACGGCCGGCCGCTCGAAACCCTGCTCGCCACCTGGGGCATCAGCCTGATCCTTCAGCAAGCGGTGCGCACGCTCTTCGGCGCGCAGAACGTGCCGGTCGAGAACCCGGCCTGGCTGTCAGGTGGCGTGGCGGCGATGAGCAACCTCACCCTGCCCTACAACCGCATCGCCATCATCGCCTTCGCGGGCCTGGTGTTGCTGGGGGTCTCGGCCATGATCGCGCGCACCCGCCTCGGCCTGTTCGTGCGCGGCGTGACGCAGAACCGCAAGATGGCAGCCTGCATGGGCGTCAACACCGCGCGCATCGACACCTATGCCTTCGCGCTCGGTTCGGGCATCGCCGGTCTCGCCGGATGTGCGCTCTCGCAGGTCGG
>JANYJL010000142.1 GCA_025361845.1 Rhizobacter sp. | reverse complement strand
CCACAGCACGCGCGCGGGGCTGCCGCGCAAGGCTTCGAAGCGGCGCTGGCCGACGATGAAACTGCGTGCAAGGGCTTCGCCGCAGGCGAGCAAGGTGTCGGACTCGACCTCGGTGGCCCCTGTCGCATCCCACTGGCCGCTGGCCAGGCGCGCGCGCACGGCCTGCATCATCTCGGGCGAGCGGCGTTCCACCGCTTCGTAGCTGGCGGGCTGGCTGTAGCCGAAGCGGAATTCCGGGTAAGCCTCCATCAAGCGGTTCGCGGTCGCGAAGGTGTGCACGGCCTTGAACTCGCCGACCACTTCGGGCCAGAGCCAGACGAGATCGATGTGCGCGTGGCCCGTGAGCACGGCGCGCAGCGCAGTCGGTGCGGCAGGCAGTTCGCGGTAGGTGCGCGCCGCGCGTTCGCGTGCAGCGGCGACGCCTTCGGATTGGTAGGCGTCGATGATTTCGTCGAGTTCACGCAGCAGGCGGCGCAGCAGCGGGTCGACGGCACCGAAGGCCGGGCGCGTGCCGAAACCCTGGAAGCGGGTCTCGTCGGCGCCGTACTCCTGCCGCAGCGCCAGGCGCATCAGGTCGTCGAGGGCGAGCAGGTCGTGGTACAGGCCCCAGGCCGCGTCGTCGCGTGTCAGCAGCCGTGCGCCGGCCAATTTCGAGCCGGCGTCGTCGAGCCCGGAGGCTCCTTCCAACCAGATGCCGGTCTGGCAGGCCACCGCTTCGATCCACAGTTCGTGCGCGCCCGCGGGCAAGGGCGCGTGATGGTGCGCCGGGTCGAAGCCGTAGTGCGGCAGGCCATCGACGTAGAGCGTGGCTTCGGCCTGGTCGTCCCAGGCGAGGTAGAGGTCGTCACGTTGCGCGGCCGTCGCATCGAGCGTGAGGCGGAACCAGCGCTGGTCCCACAGCCGGCCCCAATGTTCGGGGAACGTGTTCAGCGGTGCGCGCGGCTCATGGCGTGCGACGGCCCACGGCCGATGTTCTGCCAAGGCAGCGCCCGCCTCGATGTGCACCGCGCCCGCGGGCTGCCAGAGGCGATCGCGCAAGCGCACGAGCACCGCATGCACACGGGCCGGGACGAGTTGAAGCAGCGGGTTGGACGGCAGCATGGACGGGCCTTGGAAGCGACCCGGCATTGAACGCCATCACGCCATGCCCATCAGCCCGGGCAAACCCGGCGCTGCCCCCGCAGCAAACCTTCAGCGAACGACGAGCACCGGCACCTTGCTGTGTGTCAGCACCTTCTGCGTCTCGCTGCCGAGCAGCAGGGCCGAGACACCGCGCCGGCCGTGCGAGGCCATCACGAGCAAGTCGCACTCGTTGCGCTTGGCATGGTCGATGATGGCTTCCCAGGGGTGCAGGGCTTCGACGGTATGCGCCTGGCAGGTCACGCCCGCGGCCTTGCAGGCCTCGACGACAGCCTGCACGCGCTTGGCCGCGATGCGCTCCTGCGCGTCGAAGAATTCCTGCGGCGGCGTCGGCTGCATTTCCGAGATCGCGCTGTAGGGGAAGGGCTCCTTCACGCTGATCGTGTAAACCTGCGCGCCCACCGATTTGGCGAGCTGGATGGCGGTATCGACGGCCTTGGACGTGATGTCCGAACCATCGGTCGGAACGAGGATGCGGTTGAACATGGAGACCTCCTGTGCTTGCAGAACCGGTTGGACTGCCTGACAACGCCAGTGTTCCCTTGCAAGGTAGGCGCCGGCTTGCGCTGGGTCAAGCCATGAGCCTGCCCGGCCGGCCCGAAAGGCGCATACACCGCAGTGCGAAGCACGGAGGTTGCCCGATGCGGCCGTCTCGGCTATCCGCGCGCTAGCCCTTTGCCACCGGCCGCGCCGGGTCGGCCGACCATTCACTCCAGGAGCCGGCGTAGAGCAGCGAGCCCGGCAGGCCGGCGTGCGCCATCGCCAGCAGGTTGTGGCAGGCGGTCACGCCCGAGCCGCACTGGTGCACGGTTTGCGCTGCGGGTTGCTGGCCGAGCAGGGTGTCGAATTCGGCGCGCAGTTGTGCGGCGGGCTTGAAACGGCCGTCCGCGCCGAGGTTGTCCTTGAAAAAGCGGTTGAGCGCGCCGGGGATGTGGCCGGCCTGCGCATCCAGCGGCTCCACATCGCCGCGAAAGCGTTCGCCGGCGCGCGCGTCGATGAGCTTCACGCGGCCGAGTTGCGCTTGCAAGGCATCGGCGTCGAGGGCGGCGACGAGCGCGGGCCGCGTCGGGTAGGGCGGGGCGCTTTTCGCAGCCGGCACTTCCGTCGTGAGGCTGCCGCCCGCCTCGGCCCAGGCCGCCAGGCCGCCGTCGAGCACGGCCACCTGCGCGTGGCCCATCCACTGCAGCATCCACCAGGCGCGTGCGGCATACATGCCGCCCTGCGCGTCGAGCACCACGACCTGGCGCTCTGGCGTGATGCCGATGCGGCCGAGCGTCTGTGCGAAGGCAGCACGTTCGGGCAGCGGGTGGCGGCCGTTGCGGCCGGTCTTCGGGCCGGACAGATCGCGGTCCAGGTGCAGGTAGAACGCGCCGGGCAGATGGCCTTCGCCCCAGGCGCGTTCACCCGCGAAGGGGTCGGCCAGATCGAAGCGCGTGTCGATCAGCACTGGTGTCTCGCCTGCATCGAACAAGGCGCGCAGTTGCGTGGCGGAAATCAGCGTGGTGAAGGTCGTGCTCATGATTCGGGCGGAGTTTTGGTGATGTCGAACGGAGCCACTTGGCTGCGCAGCAGGGTGGCGCTCAGGCCGGCGATGACGATCAGCAGCATGCCGGCGAGGGCCATCGCGGTGACGCGGTCGTCGAACAGCAGCACGCCGTAAACGAAGGAATAGGCGATGCCCAGGTACTGCAGGCTCGCGTTGACGAGCGGCCGGCCGGTAGCGTAGGCGCGCGTCATCATCAGTTGCGCGGTGGTGGCAAGCAGGCCGACCGCCAGCAACAGCGCCACGCCCTTGAGCGTGTGCGCGTGCATGCCGGTCCACAACATCGTCAGCGCACCGGCCAGCACTCCGCCAGAAGCGAAGTAGAAGACGATGCGGAATTCGGGCTCGCCGGCCCGTGCCAGCGCCGTCACTTGCAAGTACGCGGTGGCCGCGATGATGCCGGAGAGCAGCCCCGCGAGGCCGTGCCACAACTGCTGCTGCTCGAGCGTCGGCCGAAGCACCAAAGCCACGCCGGCAAAGCCGAGCAGCACGGTGCCGATCAAGCGGCCGTCGACCCTCGCGCCGCCGAGCATCACCGCGCCACCCATCAGGAAGAGCGCCATCCACACCGAGGACATGTAGTTCAGCGTCATCGCTGTGGCCACCGGCAGTTTGCCGATCGCATAGAACCACAGGAAGAGCGAGACCACGCCGGTCAGGCTGCGCCAGAAGTGCATCGCGGGCAGTTTCGTGGCAACCGTGTTGCCCTGCCAGCGCGCCAGCCCCGCCATCAGCAACGCGCCGGTCACGCCGCGGTAGAAGACGATTTCCCCGGGCGCGTACTGGTCTGACGCCAGCTTGACGCAGACCGCCATGGTGGCGAACAGGAAGGAGGCGACAACGATCAACCAGGGTGCGGACATGCGCCGATTCTGCCGCCCCAGCTTCGATTGCAAATGAAACCGTCGCGCCGATCTCTGCAATCGATCGGTCACACGGCGTGTCGAGGCTCTTGTCCCACAGCGACGGCCCCGGCTCACGCGAGTGCAGGGCCCCGCCGCTGGCGACACGGGGCCGCTCGCCCCGGGATACGACTCCTGGAGACAACATGATTCATTCCTGCGTCAGCCGCACGGTGCGGATGGGTGTGGCCGTTGGCAGCGTGCTGGCGATGGCCGCGCCGGCCGCCCACGCGCTCGACTTCGACGGCTACTTCCGGGCCGGCCCCGGCGCCACCTCGAAGAACGCCTCGCGCGCTTGCTACAACCTCGGCATCGATGGGGGCCACTACCGGCTCGGCAACGAGTGCGATCTCTACGGCGAATTCGGCCTGGCCCAGAGCACCACGGTCGATGGTGTTCAGTACAAGGCCAAGGTGATGTTCAACCAGGGCAGTTCGGGCACCGACACCGGTAGTTCGTACACGAGCATGGAGCAGCTGTATGTCGAGGGCAAGGGCTTCGACATCGCGCCGAACACCAATTTCTGGGTCGGTAAACGCTTCTACGGGCGCAACGATATTCACATCCTCGACACGCAGTTCGTCGACATGAGCGGGGTGGGCGCGGGTGCGGACCAGATGGATGTGGGCATCGGCAAGTTGGGCGTGGCGTACTTCACCAGCGACAGCGGCAAGGGCCTGGGCGATTCGGCTGCGGGCACCTCGACGGCCCCGGCGGCGCGCTTCAACGCTGACCTGGCGGACATTCAGATGAACCCCGGCGGCACGCTGCGCGTGACGGGCACCTACACGAAGGGCCGCTACGACAACGCGACCAGCGGCAAGGGCACCTCGGGCGTCGGCCTCGGCCTGCAACACGTGCAGGCGCTCGCGGCACTGGGCGGCGCCAACACGCTGTGGCTGCAATACGCGAACGGTTCGGCCGGCATGAACGGCAACTTCGGTACCGCGAATGCGCCGACGGGCACGAAGCAGGCGCGCATCGTCGAGAGCATCACCTGGCAAGTCGGCCCGCTGGGTGGCCAGGCGGTAGCGCTTTATGGCAAACACGGGCAGGACGATGTGAACAGCCTGGTCGCCTACAAGGAAGTGTCGGTCGGCGGGCGCGTTTCGTATGCGCTCAGCAAGAACTTCAAGCTGGTGGGCGAAGCCGGGCACATGGAAAAGCGGCCCGATGGTTCGCCGACGCAGAAGCTCGACAAGATCACCTTCGCGCCGACCCTGTCCACCGGGCCGGATTTCTGGAACCGGCCGGAGCTGCGCCTCTACGTCACCCACGCGAAGTGGAACGATGCGGCGAATGCGGGTGCGGGCGTCGATGGCCTGACCGGGCTGGCCGACGGCAAGACGAGCGGCAACAGCTACGGGGCGCAGGTCGAAGTCTGGTTCTGAGGGAAAGCTGAAAGGAAGCGGCGGGCGCGCTTCAGCGCAGCGCGCCCATCGCCCGGCGGTACCACTCGTGGAACTGCTGCATGCCGTCTTCCATCGGGCTCTGGTAGGGCCCGAACTCGTCGTCGCCGCGTTCCATCAGGGCGCGCCGGCCGGCGTCCATGCGCAGCGCGATCTCGTCGTCTTCGGCACAGGTTTCCCAGTACGCCGCCTGCTGCGCGGCGATGAACTCGGGCTCGAAGGCGGCGATCTCTTCGGGGTAGAAGAACTCGACCTTGTTGAGCGTCTTCTGCGGGCCTTGCGGGTACAGCGTGGAGACGGTCAGCACGTGCGGGTACCACTCGACCCTCACGGTCGGGTAGTAGGTCAGCCAGATCGCGCCGTGTTCGGGCGCCACGCCGTTGCGGAAGGCCAGCACCGCGTCGTGCCACTTGCGATAGATGGCCGAACCCGCTTCCGCGAGTGCGTTGTTGGCGCCGACGGTCTGCAGCGAGTGCTGCGCGCCGAACTCCCAGCGCAGGTCTTCGCAGGTCACGAACTGGCCGAGGCCGGGGTGGAAGGGCGCGACGTGGTAATCCTCGAGGTAGACCTCGATGAAGGTTTTCCAGTTGTAGTCGCAGGGATGCAGCTGTGCGCTGTGGAAGACGTAGCCGCTGAAATCGAGGTCGGTGCCTGCGCCCAGGCCGGCCAGGTCGGCGTTCACGTCGCGCGTAGGGGCTGGAGCCCCTTCGAACAGCAGGCCATTCCAGCGCTGCAAGGGGTAGTTGCGCAGGTTCAGGCACGGGTCGTCGGCGAAGTGCGGGGCTCCGACCAACTCGCCCTTCAGGTCGTAAGTCCAGTGGTGCAGCGGGCAGACGATGTTGTTCTGGGTGTTGCCACGCCCGCGCAGCATGATCGCCTGGCGGTGCCGGCAGACATTCGAGACCAGCTCCACGCCCTGCGGCGTGCGCACCAGGGCGCGGCCTTCGCCTTCCTGCGCGAGGGTCAGGAAATCGCCGACTTCGGGCACCGCCAGCTCATGGCCCACGTAGCGCGGGCCGGCGCGCACGATGCGGTTCATCTCGCGCTGGAACAGGTCGGCGTCGAAGTAGCTGCTGACCGATAGTTGCGACTGGCTGCGCGCCAGCGCTTCGGGGGTGACGCTCAGGTCGGACATGATCCCCAGGGGCTCTCCAAACACCTCACAAGACCACCCCTTGAAAGCACCGCCGCGGGGCGGGCTGGGGCAGGGTTCCCGGCGGGGCACCGGCGGGCCGCGGATTGTACCCGCGGGGTGTTGCCGGGGCGCTGCATCGCGGCCGGGTCTGGCGCAGGGGTTCCCACCCGTGCGCACCCGGGGTGGCCGGGGCCGAACGGCTGACTACAATCCACTTTCACCCTCGCAACATGGCCAAAACAAGCACCCCCTCCGCACCCGCTGCCGCGCCTGCCCGCTACGAAGACGCCCTGGCCGAACTCGAACGCCTGGTCGCCGCGATGGAAGCCGGCCAGTTGCCGCTCGACCAGTTGCTGGACAACTACCGCCGCGGCGCCGAGCTGCTGGCCTTCTGCCGCACCCGCCTTGAAGCGGTGGAGCAGCAGGTCAAGGTGCTCGAAGACGGGCAGTTGAAACCCTGGGTGCCCGCGTGAACCATTCCGGATTCGACGCCTGGGCGCGTTCCGAACAAGCTGCGGTGGAAGCCGCGCTCGATGCCTGGGTGCCCGCCGATGCGCCCGCCGGCCTGGGCCTGGCGATGCGCTATGGCGTGCTCGACGGCGGCAAGCGCCTGCGCCCCTTGCTCGTGCTGGCCGCCGCACAAGCGGTGCAGGGCCAGCGGGAGGCGGCCTTGCGTGCGGCCTGCGCGGTCGAGCTGATCCACGCCTATTCGCTCGTGCACGACGACATGCCCTGCATGGACAACGACGTGCTGCGCCGTGGCAAACCCACCGTGCACGTGCAGTTCGGCCAAGCGCAGGCCATGCTGGCTGGCGATGCGATGCAGGCTCTCGCCTTCGAGGTGCTGACGCCGGACGAGGGCATCGTGCCGCCTGCCTTGCAGGCGCGCCTGTGTTCGCTGCTCGCTCGTTCGGCCGGCCACGCGGGCATGGCCGGTGGCCAGGCGATCGACCTCGCCAGCATCGGCGTGCCGATCGACGAAAACACCCTGCGCGACATGCACCACCGCAAGACCGGCGCCCTGCTGCAAACCAGCGTGCTGATGGGCGCGGCCTGCGGCAGCCTCAGTGATTCGGCCTGGCAGTCGCTCTCAGCTTATGGTGATGCGCTGGGCCTGGCCTTCCAGGTGGTGGACGACATCCTCGACGCCACCCAGGCCTCGGAAACGCTGGGCAAGACCGCCGGCAAGGACCTCGACAACAACAAGCCCACCTATGTCACCGTGCTCGGCCTCGGCGCCGCGCGGCGCCATGCCAACGAGCTGCGTGACAAAGCCCAGGCCGCCCTCGCGCACAGCGGCCTGCACGATGCTGCGTGGTAGCCTGCTGGCCGACAAGGTCGTCGAACGCGACAGCTGACCCATGAAGAATTACCCGCTCCTTCAAACCATCGACAGCCCGGCCGACGTGCGGCGCCTTTCGCGCCCGCAGCTCAAGCAACTGGCGGTCGAACTGCGCGAGTACGTGCTGCAAAGCGTGGCGCAGACCGGCGGCCATTTGTCGAGCAACCTGGGCACGGTGGAGTTGACGATCGCCTTGCACCACGTGTTCAACACCCCGCACGACCGGCTGGTGTGGGACGTGGGCCACCAGACCTACCCGCACAAGATATTGACGGGGCGGCGCGACCGCATGTCCACGCTCAAGCAGCTCGGCGGCATCTCGGGCTTCCCGCGCCGTAACGAGAGCGAGTACGACACCTTCGGCACCGCGCATTCGTCGACCTCGATCTCGGCCGCGCTCGGCATGGCTGTGGCCACCAAGCTCAAGGGCGAGAACCGCAAGGCCGTGGCGATCATCGGCGACGGCGCCATGAGCGCCGGCATGGCCTTCGAGGCGCTCAACAACGCAGGCGTGGCGCACGCCGACATGCTGGTCGTGCTGAACGACAACGACATGTCGATCAGCCCGCCGGTCGGCGCGCTGAACAAGTACCTCGCGCGCCTGATGAGCGGCAAGTTTTACGCGACCGCGCGCGAAGGCGCGAAGAACGTGCTGAAGGGTGCGCCGCCGCTGTTCGAGCTGGCGCGGCGCTTCGAAGAGCACGCCAAGGGCATGGTCGTGCCCGGCACCATCTTCGAGGAGTTCGGCTTCAACTACGTCGGCCCGATCGACGGCCACGACCTCGATTCGCTGATCCCGACGCTCGAGAATCTGCGCGATCTCAAAGGCGCGCAGTTCCTGCACGTCGTCACCAAGAAGGGCCGCGGCTACGACCGGGCCGAGGCCGACCCGGTCAACTACCACGGCCCCGGCAAGTTCGACCCCGCGGTCGGCCTGCAAAAGCCTGCCACGCCGCCCAAGATCACCTACACCCAGGTGTTCGGCCAGTGGCTGTGCGACATGGCCGAGAAGGACAAGCGCCTCGTCGGCATCACGCCCGCAATGCGCGAAGGCTCGGGCATGGTCGAGTTCCACAAGCGCTTTCCGCAGCGTTACCACGACGTGGGCATCGCCGAGCAGCACGCCGTCACCTTCGCCGCGGGCCTGGCCTGTGAAGGGCTGAAGCCGGTGGTGGCGATCTACTCGACCTTCCTGCAACGCGCCTACGACCAGCTGATCCACGACGTGGCGATCCAGAACCTGCCGGTCGTCTTTGCGCTCGACCGCGGTGGCCTCGTCGGCGCCGATGGCGCCACGCATGCGGGTGCCTACGACCTCGCCTACCTGCGCTGCATTCCGAACATGAGTGTGATGACACCGTCAGACGAAAACGAATGCAGGCAGTTGCTCTTCACCGCCTATTGCCAGGACCACCCGACTGCGGTGCGCTACCCGCGCGGCAGCGGCGCGGGCGTCGAGATCCAGAGCGAGATGACCGAGATTCCGCTCGGCAAGGGCGAGGTGCGCCGGCACGGCCAGCGCATCGCCATCCTGGCCTTCGGCACCTTGCTGCACCCGGCCTTGGCCGCCGCTGAACGCATCGACGCGACGGTCGCCAACATGCGCTTCGTGAAGCCGCTGGACGTGGCCCTGGTGTGCGAGTTGGCACGCAGCCACGAAGCCCTGGTGACCGTCGAAGAAGGCTGCCTGATGGGCGGTGCGGGCGGCGCGGTGCTGGAAGCGCTGGCGGCAGCCGGCATCGACGTGCCGGTGCTGAACCTCGGCCTGCCCGACCAGTTCATCGAACACGGCGACCCGGCCAAGCTGTTGGCCATCTGCGGGCTCGACGCCGCGGGCATCGAACAATCGATCCTCAAGCGCTTCGGCTCCCGGCCGTCGCTGGTGCGCCCGGCGGTCAACCACTGATCCTGGCTGCACCATGGCCGGCTTTCGTCCACCAGGCCCCGTGTGTGCCACGACGGCCGAGCCCATAGACGCAGGCACGTCCTGCCTGACCACCACGCCAGCGCCTGGCCCGGTCGGGCTGGGCCGAGGGGCATCGTTCGCCGATACCGCCGGGCAGGACGGTGACGGCCTCGAAATCGTCCTGACGCCGCTGCAACTGGCGGCGGTTTTCGCTGGCGAAAGCATCGAAGCGCCCGGCTCGATGACCGAGCGCTTGTGGGGCGGCGCCACCGTGATCGGCGGTGCGCTGGAATTGGTGGGTGCGGCCGCCCTGTTGCTGGTGCCCGAGCCCACCGCCGCCACCAAGATCGCCGGCGTGGCGCTCGGCGCGCACGGTGTCGATACCGCAAGCGCCGGTCTGCGCCAGGTCATGACCGGGCAAGCCCAGTCCACCCTGACGGCCGAGACCGCGCGGGCCGCCGCCTTGTCGCTCGGGGTGGACGAAAAACACGCCACGATGATCGGGATGGGTGTCGACCTCGGCATTCCGCTGGCCCTGGGCCTGTTCGGCGCGGCGCGTGTGCTGGCGATCCGCCGCGGCGCCATCACGCTTTCGGCCGAAGAAGCTGCTGGTGGGCACACGATCGCCCGGCATGTCGGGCGCAGCGAAGCCCAGTTGCGCGCACGGCTCGCGGCAGAACGACAAATCCCGGCCGCGTCGACATTCCGCACACTGACGGAGGCTGAGCGGGCGATCGGCGAATCGCTGCGAGCGCAGCAAGTAACCATCAAGGCTTGGGCCCAGACCGCAAACATCGGTCAGATCAAGCTGATCTCACATGACGCGGGTCGGATCATCGGCTTCGGTGTGGTTCGCGCTGGCAACACCACGTTGCAGATGAGCCGATTGACCGTGGTGCTTCGCAAAGTCAGCGACCGAGGCAGAATCTACTTCGTGTTGACTGCGTATCCAAAGCCTTGATGCCCGCTCGCGGGTTCGCCAATGCGCCATTCCTATTCCCACCTAGCATCCTTCCTCGGCGCCTGGTTCAATCAGGACTTCGACCTGTTCGGAAGCACCATCGAAGAAATTGTCGCGGAGTTCAAGCGCTCGGCTACTCCGGGCGAGGCGGCGGTGATTTGCCGGGACATCGATCAATTTCTGCACGACCACGGCGCAGCGGCGGGAAGGGGGTTTGCCGAGGCCTTCGAGATCGATGTCGATCCGCTCGGTTTTGCGCCGACGATCCAGGCCTTCCTGCTGACGATACGCGAGCAATTGAATGAACAAGCCTGAATGAACAACGACATGAGCCACCTGAAAGACGCGCTGCACATCCCCGACACCCAGAGCGAGCGCGACGAGCGCCATCTGGCAATCCAGCGTGTCGGCGTGAAGAGCGTGCGTTACCCGCTGCAAATCCGCATCGGCAAGGCGGTGCTGCCGACCGTCGCGCTCTGGGACCTGGACGTGGCGCTGCCGGCCGAGCAGAAGGGCACGCACATGTCGCGCTTCGTGGCCTGGCTCGACGCGCTCGACAAGCCGCTCGACGCAGCCACGCTGCGCAGCGAGTTCGCCGTGATGCTGGACAAGCTGCACGCCACCGAAGGCCGCATCGAGGCGGCGTTCCCCTTCTTTCTGCGCAAGCGCGCGCCGGTGTCGGGCGTGGAGAGCCTGCTCGAATACCAGGGCCGTTGGATTGCCCAGGCGCTCGTCGGTGTGACGACGATCTGGGCCGAGGTGGTGGTGCCCGTGAAGTCGCTTTGCCCCTGCTCGAAGGAAATCTCCGACTACGGCGCGCACAACCAGCGCTCGCACGTGACGATCCGCGTCGAGCTCCTGCAGGAGCTGAGCTGGTTCGAACTGGTGCGCTTTGCCGAAGACTCAGCGTCCAGCGAGCTCTGGCCGATGCTCAAGCGCGCCGATGAAAAGTGGGTCACCGAGCGCGCCTACGAAAACCCGAAGTTCGTCGAAGACCTGGTGCGCGATGTGGCGCTGCTGCTGAATGCCGATGTGCGCATAGGGCGCTACAGCGTCGATGTCGAGAATTTCGAATCGATTCACGCGCATTCGGCTTACGCAAGGATCGAACGGGCCTGATTTGTCGGGTGCGCGCCTGGAGCGCGCGTGTCACTCGACCATCAGCCCCAGCAAACGCGGGTCGCCGCGTCCCTGGCGCACCAGCGCGGGCGCGTCGTCGGTCAAGTCGACCACCGTGGTCGGCTGCATCGGGCAGGCACCCGCATCGACCACGGCCTGGATCAGTTTCTGGAAGCGGTCGCGTATCTCGTGCGGGTCGTTCAGCGGGTCCGTCTCGCCCGGGGCGATCAAGGTGGTGGCGAGCAGCGGCTGGCCGAACGCAGCGAGCAACTCCTGCGTGACGCGGTGGTCCGGGACCCGCAGCCCGATCGTGCGGCGCGAGGGGTGCGACACGCGCCGCGGCACTTCCTTCGTCGCTTCCAGGATGAAGGTGAACGGCCCGGGTGTGCCGAGCTTGAGCAATCGGTACTGCCTGTTGTCGACACGTGCGTAGCTCGACAACTCGCTGAGGTCGCGGCACAGCAGCGTGAGGTGATGTTTGTCGTCCACCCCGCGGATGCGGCGCAGGTTCTCGGCCGCGGCCTTGTCGTCGAGGTGGCAGACGAGCGCGTAGCTCGAATCGGTCGGAATCGCCGCGATGCCGCCGTTGTGCAGGATCTGCGCGGCCTGCTTCAGCAGGCGCGCTTGCGGGTTGTCGGCATGGACTTCGAAGTACTGGGACATGCGCCGATTGTCGACCCGCTGTGGCAGGGCGACACGGACGTCTGAGGCGCCGGTCCGACGGCGCCGGGCCGCCCCAAGGCGGCGGACCAACCCGCATGGCGGGTGGCACCGGTAAGCCGGTGCCGGCTGCCCTGTTCAGGCGGCTTGCAGGACGCGGTCCGCCAGCGCTTCCCACACCGGCTTCAGGTGGCCCGGCAGCGGCGGCAGCGTGCCGAGGTCGGCATGGCTTTCCTCGGGGCTGTGGAAGTCGCTGCCGCGCGAGGCGAGCAGGCCGAACTCGACCGCGATCTCGGCGTAGCGGGCCGCTTCGGCGCTGCTGTGGCTGCCTGTCACGACCTCGACGCCGAGGCCACCGTGCTTCTTGAATTCGGTGAACAGTGCGTACTCTTCGTTCGCACTGAAGCGATAGCGCGCCGGGTGCGCGACCACGGCCGCGCCACCTGCCTGGGTGATCCAGGTGACTGCGTCTTGCAGCGAGGCCCAGCGGTGCGGCACGTAGCCGGGCTTGCCTTCGACGAGGTACTTGCGAAACACCGATTGCGTGTCGCGGCAGGCGCCGATCTCGACCAGGTAGCGGGCAAAGTGGGTGCGCGAAATCAGCTCCGGGTTGCCCGCGAACTGCAAGGCGCCTTCGTAGGAGCCCTTGATGCCGAGTTTCTCCAGGCCCGCCGCCATGTCCTGCGCGCGTTGGGTGCGGCCGCCGCGTGTGGCCACCAGGCCGGCGTGCAGGGCGGCGTCTTCCGGGTCGAAACCGAGGCCGACGATGTGGACCGTCACGTCGAGAAAGGTCACCGAGATCTCGACCCCGCTCAGCCAGGGCAGGCCGGCGGCGAGGGCGGCATCGCGGGCGCGTTGCTGGCCGCCCACTTCGTCGTGGTCGGTCAAGGCCCACAGATCGACGCCATTGGCCTTTGCGCGCGCGGCCAGTGCCTCCGGGCTCAGGGTGCCGTCGGAGACGAAGGAGTGGCAGTGCAGGTCGGCGTTCATCCAGGGCTGATAGTGTTCGATCCCGCATTTTAGGGAAAGCCCTGAGCCGCATCCGGGTACATGGACATGCGGTGGGGCCGTCGCGGCAGCAATGCACAGCAATGGCGCGCCGCGTGGCACTGCTGCGCCGCCCCTGCGAAATGTGCTCAGGACGCCGCGAGTCTTTGCCGTATTGCTTCGATGCGCTTGCGGTTCGCGCCCAGGTCGCCCTCGCCGAGGCGCGAGGCCGAGCGCACCTGCACGACGCCGGCCACTGGGTCGAACCAGAACTCGACGTCGTCGGTGAACTTCATCCAGCGGGTGGTGAACTGCGCGTAAAGGTAGCCGGGCTCGGTTTTCACCACGATCGCGCCGTCCGTGCCTTCGACGATGGCCTTGATCTTCGCCAGCGTCGCCGGCCCGTCACCACGCAGGGCCAGCGGCGCGATCTCGGCGCTCACCCGCCGCGGGTGGTCGGGGTAGAGCCCGGCCTGGCTGCTCACGCTGTTGGGCGAGTTGGCCGGGGGTTTCAGCCGGCCGTCGTGTACGCCCAGATCGTTCGGTGGCGTGCCCTTGAGCAGGCCGAACTGACCGGCGGCCACCAGCCCGATCGCCAGCACCACGATCAGGATCAACAACCCTTTGAAGATGAACATCAGGCGTCCGGTGGAAATGCAAGTCAAAGGTAACGGCGATCGTTCAGCGCCGGCGCGAGCCGCCGAGCAGGCTGCCGAGCACGCCGCGGATGATTTCGCGGCCGACCGTGGAGCCGATGGTGCGCACCGCCGAGCGCGCAGCCGCTTCGGCCAGGCCTTCGTGTTTGCCGCCGCGCGGGCCGGTGCTGCCGAACAGCACGTCCTTCACGCCACCGAGCATGCCGCCGTCGTCGGCTGCAGCCGGCGCCTGCGGTGCGGCCATGCCGCCCGCTTGCGGCGCCGCCGTGGGCGCTGAATCGGCGCTCGCCACTGCACGGCCCTTGAGCTTCTCGTAGGCCGATTCGCGGTCGACCGTCTTCTCGTACACCCCAGCCACCAGCGAGCCCTGGATCAGCGCCTTGCGCTGATCGGCGCTGATCGGCCCGATCTGGCTGCCCGGCGGCAGCACGAACACGCGTTCGGTCGGGCTCGGGCGACCCTTGGCGTCGAGCAGGCTCACGAGCGCCTCGCCGACCGCCAGCTCGGTGATCGCGGTTTCGATGTCGAGGCCCGAGTTCGCGCGCATCGTGCTGGCCGCGGCCTTCACTGCCTTCTGGTCGCGCGGGGTGAAGGCGCGCAGTGCGTGCTGCACGCGGTTGCCGAGTTGGGCGAGCACGCTGTCGGGGATGTCGAGCGGGTTCTGCGTCACGAAGTAGACGCCGACGCCCTTGCTGCGCACCAGGCGCACGACCAGCTCGATGCGTTCGACCAGCGCGGTCGGCGCTTCCTTGAACAGCAAGTGCGCCTCGTCGAAGAAGAACACCAGCTTCGGCTGGTCGAGGTCGCCCACTTCAGGCAGCTGCTCGAAAAGCTCGGAGAGCATCCACAGCAGGAAGGTCGCGTACAGGCGCGGGCTGTTCATCAGCTGGTCGGCGGCCAGGATGTTGACGACACCCTTGCCTTCGACGGTCTGCATGAAGTCGGCGATGTTGAGCATCGGTTCGCCGAAGAACTTGTCGCCGCCCTGTTCGTCGATCTGCAGCAGGCCGCGTTGAATGGCGCCGACGCTCGCCGCACTCACATTGCCGTACTCGGTGGTGAACTGGCTGGCGTTGTCGCCCACGTGCTGGAGCATGGCGCGCAGGTCTTTCAGGTCCAGCAGCAGCATGCCGTTGTCGTCGGCGATCTTGAAGACCAGGCTGAGCACACCCTGCTGGGTTTCATTCAGCGCGAGCATGCGCGCCAGCAGCAGCGGGCCCATGTCGCTGACGGTCGCGCGCACCGGGTGGCCCTGCGCACCGAAAACATCCCACAGCGTGGCCGGGCAGGCGAGCGATTCGGGCGTATCCAGGCCGCGTTCCTTCAGCACCGCGGCAAGCTTGTCGCCGATCTTGCCGGCCTGGGTGATGCCGGTCAGGTCGCCCTTCACGTCGGCCAGGAACACCGGCACGCCGAGGCGGCTGAAGTTCTCGGCCATCGTCTGCAGCGTGATGGTCTTGCCGGTGCCGGTGGCGCCGGTGATGAGGCCATGCCGGTTCGCGAGCGCCGGGAGCAGAAAACATTCGGCCTTGTCGTGTTCGGCGATCAGGATCGGCTCAGCCATGAAAACACTCCGGTACGGGCTAGTAAAATCGCAGTCTAACGAACTCATTCCAGAACACCCTGCGCACGGGGCCTGGCAGCACAGGAGCCTTCATGGCCGGACATTCGAAGTGGGCCAACATCCAGCACCGCAAGGGGCGGCAGGATGAAAAACGCGGCAAGGTGTGGACGCGGGTGATCCGCGAAATCACCGTCGCGGCCCGCCAGGGCGGGGGCGACCTGGGCATGAACCCGCGGCTGCGGCTGGCGGTGGAAAAGGCCAAGGCGGCAAACATGCCCGCCGACACCGTCAAGAAGAACATCGACAAGGCCACCGGCAACCTCGAAGGCGTGAGCTACGAGGAAATCCGCTACGAGGGGTATGGCATCGGTGGCGCCGCCGTGATCGTCGATTGCATGACCGACAACCGCGTGCGCACCGTGGCCGAGGTGCGCCACGCCTTCAGCAAGTACGGCGGCAACCTGGGCACCGAAGGCTCGGTGGCCTTCCAGTTCAAACACTGCGGGCAGTTCATCTTCGCGCCCGGCACGAGTGAAGACAAGGTGATGGAAGTGGCGCTCGAAGCGGGCGCCGAAGACGTGCTGAGCGACGACGACGGTGCGGTGGAGGTGCTGTGCGCGCCGCCCGATTTCGAGGCGGTGAAAAACGCGCTGGAGAAGGCGGGCTTCAAGCCCGAAGTCGCCGAAGTGACGATGCGCGCCGAGAACTCGATCGAACTTGCTGGCGAAGACGCCTTGCGCATGCAGAAGCTGCTCGACGTGATCGAAGACCTGGATGACGTTCAGGACGTTTTCCACAACGCGCAGATCTCCGCATGAAGGTCATGGTGATCGGAAGCGGCGGGCGTGAACACGCGCTCGCCTGGAAGCTGACCCAGTCGCCGAAGGTGCAGACGGTCTACGTGGCGCCGGGCAACGGCGGTACCGCGGCCGATGCGCGCCTGCACAACCTGGCCATCACCGACCTGGCCGCGCTGGCCGACTTCGCGCAGAACGAGAAGATCGCGCTCACCGTCGTGGGCCCCGAAGCGCCGCTGGCGGCCGGCGTGGTCGATCTGTTCCGCGCGCGCGGCCTGCGCGTGTTCGGCCCGACGAAGGCTGCTGCGCAGCTCGAAAGTTCCAAGGCCTTTGCGAAGGACTTCATGCGCCGGCATCACATTCCGACCGCCGGCTACGAGGTCTTCAGCGACGCTGCTGCGGCGCATGCGCATGTGGACGCCAAAGGTGCGCCGATCGTCATCAAGGCCGACGGCCTGGCGGCGGGCAAGGGCGTGGTCGTCGCGATGACGCTGGCCGAAGCGCACGAAGCGATCGACTGGATGTTGGTCGACAACAAGCTCGGCGTGACCCACAACGACGGCGGCGCGCGGGTCGTGATCGAGGAATTCCTGCATGGCGAAGAGGCGAGTTTCATCGTCATCAGCGACGGCAAGAACGTCGTGCCGCTGGCGACCAGCCAGGACCACAAACGCCTGCTCGACCACGACGCCGGGCCGAACACCGGCGGCATGGGCGCGTACTCGCCCGCGCTGGTGGTCACGCCCAACGTGCATGCGCGGGCGATGCACGAGATCATCCTGCCCACGCTCGAAGGGATGGCGAAGGACGGCGTGCCCTTCACCGGCTTCCTCTACGCCGGCCTGATGATCGATGCGCAAGGTGTGCCGCGCACGGTGGAGTTCAACTGCCGGCTCGGCGACCCCGAAACCCAGCCGATCATCCTGCGTTTGAAGAGCGACCTGTTCGACGTGCTGATGCACGCGACCGACGGTACGCTCGACCAGGTCGATCTGCAATGGGACCGGCGTGTCGCGCTCGGTGTGGTGATGGCGGCCAGTGGCTACCCGCTCGACCCGCGCAAGGGCGACGCGATCACCGGCCTGCCGCCCGAAAGCGCCGATGCCGTGGTCTTCCACGCGGGCACGGCGAAGCAGGGCAAGGACCTCGTCACCGCGGGCGGCCGCGTGCTGTGTGCGACAGCGCTCGGCGACTCGGTCAAAATCGCACAACAGCGCGCCTACGAAGCACTTGCCAGCATCCGCTTCGAGGGCGCTCAATATCGCAGGGACATCGGCCACAGAGCCATCAAACGCTGACACCATCAGCGGAAGACATGAACGTACAAACAGTTCGGGATTACCTGTTGGGTTTGCAGTCGCGCATCATCGCGGCCATCGAGGTCGAAGACGGCCACCCTTTCATCACCGACCACTGGGTGCGTGAGCCCGGTGGCAAGCTGCAAGGTGAAGGCCTGTCGCGGCTCGTGGAAGAGGGTGGCTTGCTCGAACGAGGCGGTTGCAGTTTTTCGCATGTGAAGGGCCAGACGCTGCCGCCCTCGGCGACGCAACACCGGCCCGAGCTGGCCGGCGCGCCGTTCGAGGCGATGGGTGTCTCTCTCGTGTTCCATCCGCGTAACCCGCATGTGCCGACCGTGCACATGAACGTGCGCATGCTGGCGGCCCTGCCGGAAGGTGGTGAGCCGGTCACCTGGTTCGGCGGCGGCATGGACCTCACGCCCTACTACGGCTACGAAGAAGACGCGCAGCATTTTCACCGCGTCAACCGCGACGCGCTCGCACCCTTCGGTGCCGACAAACATCCGCGATTCAAGACCTGGTGCGACGAGTACTTCTTCCTCAAGCACCGCAACGAACCGCGCGGGGTCGGCGGTGTGTTCTACGACGACTTCTCGGAACTGGGTTTCGAGCAGAGTTTCGCGATGACGCGCGCCGTGGGCGATGCGCTGATCGAGGCCTACCTGCCCATCGTTCGCCGCCGCAAGAACACGCCCTACGGCGAGCGCGAACGCGACTTCCAGGCCTACCGGCGCGGGCGGTATGTCGAGTTCAACCTGGTGTTCGACCGCGGCACCCTGTTCGGCTTGCAATCTGGCGGGCGCACCGAAAGCATCCTGATGTCGATGCCGCCGATCGTGAAGTGGCGCTACAACTGGCAGCCCGAGGCGGGCACGCCCGAAGCGCGCCTGTACACCGACTTCCTGCGCCCGCGTGATTGGGCCGGCGAGGCTGACGTGGTGGTCGCATGAAGCGCATCGGCCTGTTCGGCGGCAGCTTCGATCCGGTGCACAACGCCCACGTCGCCTTGGCGAAGGAGGCGCTGGAGCGCCTGCCGCTCGACGAAGTGCGTTGGGTGCCTGCCGGCCAGCCCTGGCAGAAGACGCGCCAGTTGATGAGCCCCGTGCACCGCGAAGCGATGGTCAACCTGGCCATCGCCGACGAGCCGCGATTCAAGCTCGAGCCCTGCGAACTGCGCCGCCGCGGCCCGAGCTTCACGCTCGACACCGTGCGCGAGCTGCAAGCCGCGCGGCCGGGGCAGCAGTGGTTTCTGATCATCGGGCAGGATCAGTACACCGGCCTGCACACTTGGCGCGATTGGCGCGAGCTGGTCAGCCTGGTCACCTTGGTGGTGGCCAAGCGGCCCGGCGCCCATGCCTGGCCGCACCCCGACCTGCTGCGCGCCGAGCAGCGCGCCGTGCCGCTGCCTATGATGGACGTTTCATCGACCGTCATCCGCGCGCGCATCGCCCAAGGCCTGGCCATCGACGATCTGGTGCCCGCCAGCGTGGCGCGCTATATTGATCAACACCGTCTCTACAAAGACCCGCAAGGGCAACCCAGGAGCTGAATGGACATCCGTAAACTGCAACGCGCCATCGTCGATGGTCTGGAAGACGTGAAGGGACAGAACATCGTCGTCTTCAACACCGAGCACCTTTCGCCCCTGTTCGAGCGCGTGATCATCGCCTCGGGCACCAGCAATCGCCAGACCAAGGCGCTGGCGCAGAGCGTGCGAGATTCGGTCAAGGCCGGAGGCATGCAGGCCCTGCGCACCGAGGGCGAAGACAACGGTGAATGGATCATCGTCGACTGCGGCGCCGCGGTCGTGCACCTGATGCAGCCTTCGATCCGCGACTACTACCACCTCGAAGAGATCTGGGGCGACAAGCCGGTGAAGATGAAGCTCGACCTCACGCCGGTGCGCCTGGTCAAGGCCTCGGAGCCCGACGAAGTTGTCAAGCCCAAGGCCAAGGCGGCGCCGCGCAAGGCGGCCGCGAG
The DNA here is from genome assembly GCA_025361845.1 of Rhizobacter sp. GTDB lineage: Bacteria > Pseudomonadota > Gammaproteobacteria > Burkholderiales > Burkholderiaceae_C > JANYJL01. Next base: position 2,781 of record JANYJL010000142.1, on the reverse strand, counting down.
GGCGGCTCCGGTGCGCAAGGCCGCGCCGAAGACGGTCGCGGCCCAGGCCGCACCGGGCCGCGCGAGGCCCGCCGCCGGAAAGCCGAGCCTCGCGAAGCAGGTGGCGGCCAAGCAGGCCCCGGGCAAGACGGCAGCACGCAAGACACCGACCAAGACAGCGGCCAAGCGCGCACCGGTGCTCACCAAGACCGTGGTCACGCGCACCGTGGGCGTGAAGTCCACGGCGGCCAAGGCGCCGGTGGCCCGCAAGCTGGCGACCAAGACCGCTGCGAAGTCCCCGGCCAAGAAGACCGTCGCGGCCAAGAAGGCCCCGGCCCGCAAGGCGCCCGCACGCTCGTGAGCGGCCGCGGCGCACGCGGCGCGTGAAGCTGCTGCTCGTCGCAGTCGGGCAGCGGCCGCCGGCCTGGGCGGACACAGCCTACGCCGATTTCGCCAAGCGCTTCCCGCCCGAACTGCGGCTCGAACTCAAGGCCGTGAAGGCCGAACAGCGCAGCGGCAAGACCGCTGCGCAGTTGATGGCCGCCGAGGGCCAGCGCATCGAAGCGGCCCTGCCGCGAGGCGTGCGCCGGGTGGTGCTCGATGAACATGGCGACCGCCTCACCACGATTCAATTGAGTGCCCGCATGGCGGCCTGGATGCGGGATGGTCGCGATGTCGCGCTGCTGGTCGGTGGCCCGGACGGGTTGGATGCGACGCTGAAATCGAGTGCCGATGAAACGCTGCGCCTGTCCGACCTCACACTGCCACACGCCTTCGTGCGTGTGCTGCTGGCCGAGGCGCTGTACCGAGCCTGGACGGTGATGACGAACCATCCCTACCACCGCGAATAGACATGTCCCCCCCAGTCGTTGCACTCCTGCCCCCAAGGGGCGCCGCCCGCCTTGGGACGGCCCGGCGGCGGGCACTTCCGATGAAGCATGACTTCATCTACCTGGCCTCGCAGAGCCCGCGCCGCGCGCAGCTGCTCGGCCAGATCGGTGTGAAGTTCGAGCTGCTGCTGCCACGCGCCGATGAAGATGCAGAAGCCTTGGAAGTTCATATCGCCGGCGAGCTGCCCGCGGCCTACGTCGAACGCGTGACACGCGCCAAGCTGCAAGCGGCGCGGCGTCGCCTGCGGGCGAGCGGCCTGCCTGCGGCGCCGATTCTTTGTTCCGACACCACGGTCGCACTCGGCCGCCGCATCTTCGGCAAACCGATCGATGCAGCCGACGCGCGCGCCACCTTGATGCGCCTGTCCGGCAAGTCGCATCGCGTGATCACCGCGGTGGCGGTGGCCGCTGGCACGCGCACCTACCTCGCGCTACACATCTCGCACGTGACGTTCGGCGCCATGCCGACTGACGCGATCGAGCGCTACATCGCCAGCGGCGAACCCTTCGGCAAGGCCGGTGCCTACGCGATCCAGAGCAGCATCGCGGGGTGGATCGAGCGCATCGACGGCAGCTACTCCAGTATCATGGGTTTGCCTCTTTACGAGACGGCACACCTCCTGAGACAAGCGCGCGTCCGCTTCTGATTCCGAGCGGCCGGGCGGCCCCAAAAGAGCAGCACCGCCCATGCAAGACATCCTCATCAACTGGGCGCCCCAGGAAACGCGTGTGGCCGTGGTCGAGCACGGCGCGGTGCAGGAGCTGCACCTGGAACGCACGCTCGAGCGCGGCCTGGTGGGCAACATCTACGCCGGTCGTGTGGCGCGCGTGCTGCCCGGCATGCAGTCGGCCTTTATCGACATCGGCCTGGACCGCGCGGCCTTCCTGCACGTGGCCGATGTGCACGTCGCCGGGCAGACCGGCCCGCACGGCGGCAAGCACGCATCGGGTGGTGAGAACGGCGGCGCCGCCGCGCCGATGACGCCGATCGAACGCCTGGTGTTCGAAGGCCAGACCCTGATCGTGCAGGTCATCAAGGATCCGATCGGCACCAAGGGCGCGCGCCTGTCGACCCAGATCAGCATCGCCGGACGCTTGCTGGTGTTCCTGCCGCAGGACGACCACATCGGCATCTCGCAAAAGATCGGCTCGCACGAACTTCGCGAACAGTTGCGCGCCCGCATGACACTGCTGGCGCAACTGCCGGACGGTGCCGGGCCGCCGGGCGGCTTCATCCTGCGCACGAATGCCGAGGAGGCGAGAGACGCCGAACTTGCCGACGACATCGCCTACCTGCGCAAGACCTGGGCGGCGGTGCGCGAACGGGGCTTCAAGACGCCGCCCGGCACCCTGGTGCACCAGGACCTGAGCCTGGTCGAGCGGGTGCTGCGCGATCTGGCACACGACGGCACCCAGGCGATCCGCATCGACTCGCGCATGCAGTTCGATCGGCTCCAGGCTTTCGGGCGCGACTTCACGCCGACCTCGGTGCAGAAGCTCGAACATTACAAGGGTGAGCGGCCGATCTTCGACCTGTACAACATCGACGAAGAGATCGCGCGGGCGCTCGCGCGGCGCGTCGACCTGAAGTCGGGCGGTTACCTCATCATCGACCAGACCGAAGCGCTGACGACGGTGGACGTGAACACCGGCGGCTTTGTCGGGGCCCGCAACTTCGACGACACGATCTTCAAGACGAACCTCGAAGCCGCGCAGGCGATGGCGCGGCAGCTGCGCCTGCGCAACCTCGGCGGCATCATCATCATCGACTTCATCGACATGAGCCGCGAAGAGCACCAGACCGCGGTGCTCGCCGAATTGCGCAAGCAGCTCGCACGCGACCGCACCAAGATCACGGTGAGCGGCTTCACCCAGCTCGGCCTGGTCGAGATGACGAGAAAGCGCACCCGCG
>JANYJL010000133.1 GCA_025361845.1 Rhizobacter sp. | reverse complement strand
CGCGGGTGCGTCGTTTACTTGGAGAAAGCGTTGCCGAGCGCGAACACCGAATTCGGCGCCGTGATCTTGATCGGCTTGACCACCGGCTGCGACGAGATGGCGCGCTTGACCTGGTGCTCTTCGACCGACACGCCCTTGGCGAGCTGCTCGTTCACCAGCTTGCGCAGCGAGACCGAGTCGAGGAACTCGATCATCTTGGTGTTCAGCGCGGCCCACAGGTCGTGCGTCATGCAGCGGCCGGCGTCGTCGCCCATGCAGTTTTCCTTGCCGCTGCAACCGGTGGCGTCGATCGGCTCATCGACGGCGACGATGATGTCGGCGACCGTGATCTCGTCCGCCTTGCGGCCGAGCGAATAACCGCCGCCGGGGCCACGGGTGCTTTCCACCAGCTCGTGGCGGCGCAGCTTGCCGAACAGCTGCTCCAGGTAGGACAGGGAAATCTGCTGGCGCGCACTGATGGCGGCCAGGGCAACAGGACCGGTGTGCTCGCGCAACGCGAGGTCGATCATCGCGGTCACCGCAAAGCGGCCTTTGGTGGTCAAACGCATGAACTTCTCCTTGTGGCCGATGACGGCACTGCAAACCAAACCAGGGCGGTGGCTTCGGGTTTCCGACATCCACTCGAAGAACAAAAGGGATAACCCTTGGGTATCTCCGAGCGCGTTAGTCAAGTTTACCTGAAGCCGACTTTTTTGGTCGGGATGGGCTCAGGAAGTTCCGTCCGCGTGGCGGTTGCGCTGGAAAAGCAGGGTGGCGACGAGGCCGTCACAGGCGTCTTCCACGAGGTCGAGCACCTGCTCGAAGCCGGCGCGACCGCCGCTGTAGGGGTCGGGAATGACCGGGCTGTCGTGGTGCACGGCATGCTCGCTCAGGCGCGCCAGCTTGGCCCGGTGTTCGGACGGGCATTGCTCTTCCAGCAGGGCCAGGTTGTCCCAATCCATCGCCAGGATCAAGTCGAAACGCTCGAAGTCGGCCGCTGCCACCGGGCGCGAACGCTGGTCCGACAGGTCGTAGCCGCGCTCCAGCGCGTGCTGCTGCGAACGCCGGTCGGGCGGCTCGCCCTCGTGCCAGGCGTGCGTGCCGGCCGAGTCGACCGTGATCTGATCGCCCAGGCCGGCCGCGTACAGCTTGTGCCGCAGCACTCCCTCGGCCGTGGGCGAACGGCAGATGTTGCCCATGCAGACCATCAGGACGGAGTTGATCGGTACGGTACGCGGCATCAGAGTTTCGAGTCGCCCGCGGCGCCGAAGTTCGCGTCGGCGAGGAAACCGCGCTCGGCGGCAAGCGTGGCCTCGTGGTCCAGCAATTCGGCGAACAGGCGCGGGGGGATGGTGATGGAGCCGACGCCGAGGCCGAGCAAGGCGAGGTAAGCCTCACGCGAGCGGATGCTCGCCACCAGGAGGCGCGTGGCGCTGCCGGCCACCAGCGATTGCATCTGCGCGATCAAGCCCAGTCCATCGACCCCCGAGTCGTCGAGCCGCCCCAGGTAAGGCGCTGCGTAGGCCGCACCAAGCTGGGCCGCGAAGTGCGCCTGCTCAGCCGCGTAGACGGCGGTGTAGGTGACAGGCACGCCACGCGCGATGAGCTGCGCGCCAGCCTGGAAACCGGCCCGCGTGGCCGGGATCTTCACGACCAATTGGCCGGAGTCGAAGGGCTTCAGCAGCGCCTCGGCATCGGCCAGCATGCCGTCGACATCGGCCGCTTGCACTTGCGCCTGCACCTGCTTCGCGCCCAGCTTCAGCAGTTGTGTCAGCAGGCCCGGAAGCGCAGCGCGTGTCACGCCAGCGCGCTTCAGCAGGGTCGGGTTGGTGGTCACGCCGTGCACCACCGGGTGGGGCAGGCAGCTGCGAATTTCGCTGAGGTCGGCGCTGTCGAGGTAGAGGTGGAAGGGGTTCATGCGGCTCACCCGCGCGGGGCCCTGAAGATGGTCGCCGCTATCGTAGTCGGCAACCAGCCCGGCCATCGCAGCGGGCCCGGCGTAGCAGCCTCCTACAATCGCGCCCCGTGACTGCTGCCCCTCACCATTCCCCTCGCGTCGCGTCACTGGTCGAGCGCAGCCGGCGTGCCGTGTGGCACCCGTGCAGCCAGATGAAGGCCCACGAATCGCAGCCCCTGCTGCCGATCGCGCGCGGCGAAGGGGTGTGGCTGGTCGGAACCGATGGGCGCCGCTACCTCGACGCCATCAGCTCGTGGTGGGTCAACCTGTTCGGGCATGGCCACCCGCACATCAAGGCCGCGCTGGTCGATCAGCTCGACCGGCTGGAGCACGTGATGCTCGCCGGCTGCACCCATGCGCCGGTGGTCGAGTTGTCGGAGCGCCTGGCGGCGCTGACCGGCCTGGGCCACGCCTTCTACGCCAGCGATGGCGCCTCGGCCACCGAGATCGCGCTGAAGATGAGCGCGCACTACTGGCGCAATGTCGGGCGGCCCGAGAAGTCGCGTTTCATCGGCCTCGAACACGGCTACCACGGCGAAACCGTGGGCGCGCTGTCGGTCACCGACATCCCGCTGTTCCGCACGGCCTACGGCCCGCTGGTGCGCGTGAGTGCCACGGTGCCGAGCCCGGACGCCCGCGCGGCCGCGCCCGGCACCACGGCGCTCGAACACGCCCGCCGTTGTGCGCAGGCGCTGCAGGCGCACCTCGACGAACACCACGCGCACACCGCTGCGTTCGTGATCGAGCCGCTGGTGCAATGCGCTGCCGGCATGGCCATGCACGACCCCGAGTACCTGCGTCTGGCGCGTGCCCTGTGTGACCGCTACGAGGTGCACCTGGTGGCCGACGAGATCGCCGTCGGCTTCGGTCGCACCGGCAGCCTGTTCGCCCACCAGCAGGCGCAGATTCGGCCCGACTTCATCTGCCTGTCGAAAGGTTTGACGGGCGGCTTTCTCGCGCTATCGGCGGTGCTGACCACCGACGCGGTCTTCGACGCCTTCTACGACGACGACACCGCGCGCGGCTTCCTGCATTCGCATTCGTACACCGGCAACCCGCTCGCCTGCCGCGCCGCACTGGCGACGCTGGAGCTTTTCGAGCAGACCGACGTGCTCGCACACAACCGGGCCACAGCCGCGCGCCTGAGCGCCCTGGCCGAGCCGCTCACCCACCACCCGCGGGTGCGCCATGCGCGCCAGATGGGCATGATCTGGGCGTTCGACATCGACAGCGAACGCAGCGATTTCGCGCGCCGCTATCACGCTGCCGCGCTTGAGCAGGGCCTGATGCTGCGGCCGATCGGGCGCACCCTGTACTTCATGCCGCCCTATGTGATCGACGACGCAGCGAGCCGGTGGCTGGTCGACGGAGCGCTTGCCGCGCTCGCCGCGACAGACTGAGCCCATGGCCTCAAGCTACTTCGTGACCGGCACCGACACCGGCGTCGGCAAG
>JANYJL010000185.1 GCA_025361845.1 Rhizobacter sp. | reverse complement strand
GCGGACTCACCACAGTGGCAGCGCTACGTCTCCGCGAGCGTCGCGTTGATCGGCGCGACGCCGCACTGATCGGCGCAGTCATCGCATCGCAGGGCATACACGAGTGGGTGATCCACCGTGGGTTGCTCCACGCCGAACCGCGCATCGTTCGGGGTGTCCTGCTCGATCCCGGTGCCGGCCATCGCGAACACCATCGCGACCCCGACGTGGTCGACGACGCGCTGCTCACGCCGAGGGACGCGGCGCAGTTCCTCGCGATGCTCGCGCTCTATGTGAGCGCGGCGTGTCTGCCGTGGCGACGTCATCTCGCGCGACGCCACGTGTTGAGCGCGATCGGCGCGTCATACTGCGCGCTGGTGCTGTACGAGTGGACCCACTTCATCGACCACACGAGCGTGCCGCTGCGCTCGCGCCGAGCACGCACTCTGCGGGCCCACCATCGTTTGCACCACTACCGCGACGAGACCAAATGGCTGGGCATCACGGCGACCAACGGCGACAGGCTGTTCCGCACTCGGCAGACCGGGGCACCGGCAGAGCTCAGCGCGGTTCGCAGATGACGAGCGGGATCTCGCGGTCGGTCTTGGTCTGGTAGTCGTCGTAGGCCGGCCATTGCGCGGTGGCAACGGGCCACAGCGCGGTGCGCTCCTCGGGCGTGGCGACACGTGCCCGAAGCTCATGCACCTGGTCGCGATCGTGGATGGTGACATCGGGATCGCCGAGGATGTTGAGGTACCACTGCGGGTTCTTCGGTGCCCCGCCCATGGACGCCACGACCAGGTAGCGATTGCCGTCAAAGAGCACGCTCGCCTGCGAGGGCACACCCGAGCCGATTGCCAGGCCGGCCGGACCATCGAGCAAAGTGCCTTGCGGGCTGACTCTCCAGGCCACGAGCTCGGGCGACTGGCCGATGCGGCTTCTCTGCGCCAGCACCAAGTAGTTCGAGCCGTCCGACGCGATCGCCGGATTCTCGACGCCGTCGTCCATGACCGACGACAGGTCGACGGTGGACTGCAATACGCCAGCCTTGTCCAGGAATCTGCCGACCCAGTTGCCCGTGGTGTTGCTGGCCTGACGGAAAGCGACAACCAGAAATCCGCTTGCACTCGCAGCCACGCTTGGAGCCCGGAACAGGCTGCTGTTGACGCTCGTGATCGATCCCTGTGCCAGCGTATCCAGCGGGGTGCCGATGCCGCGCTGCACCCCCGCCACGCGGTAGCCGCGCAGTTGCTGCGACGCGCTCGTCGTGGCGATGCCGTCGCCGCTGGAAACGCTGCTCGTCTTGACGAGCCCTACGCCTGGCACACGCCACTCGGTCGATGCGACGGTCGCCGTGAAGCTCCGGTTCGTTGCGGTCGTGGTCACCCGGTCCGTGGCCGTGTAGATGTATTTGGCAGCCCGCGCGAAGTGGCCCGCCGCGACATCGACCGGCTCGAATCCGGCCATTTCCACCGACAGCTTGAGGCTCCTGCGCTCGTTCTTGCCGTCGCCATCGACGTCCTGGCCAAAGTCAAGGGCTGGCTTGTCGAAGGCGGTAAAGCTGCCGGGCTGCACCGGGAACAGCAGGCTGCGATACGCGCCCACCTGCTGCTGCAAGGGATCGGGAGGCGAGAAGCTGACTTGGGTCAGACCGCCGGGGTCGGAGAAGAACGTCGCATCCTGTGTCGGCTGGTTCGGATCCGTCGAAGATTCACGCAGGGCGAAAGTGGTCACGCTGCCGACTGCCTGGTTGCTGACGACAAGATTCTCGATCTGCGAGGCGGCAGCGTTGTCGAGCACGTCATAAGTCCATCGGTCGCCCAAGCCTGCCGGAGCGTACTTCTCGGAGTCGCCTGGGCCACTTGCGGAGGTGGTCGGGGCCACGTTGCTGGCGCTGACAGCGTCCCCCCCTCCTCCTCCGCCGCAAGCGGCAAGCGTCGTCACCATCACCAGCGCCACCGTCCGTCCAATCATGCCGTGCCCCCTCGTCCAGCCCTCTCGACCGTGCCATTCCGCTGCGGTGTCTGCCCAGTCGGAACGCCTCTTTGTCATTCAATCTATCAGTCCGGACTTGCTTGACGGCATGACCCAGTTTGTGCCCCAATCGCGCTTGCTTGTCGGGGCGCCCTGGACGAAAGTCGGGCTGAGACCACCACTCGGTGGAACCCGCTGAACCTGATCGGGGTCATGCCCGCGTAGGAATCAAGCGTTTCGGTCCTCCGGCAATCCTGCGGGGGCTCCAGGCGAGCAAACCACTCCCGGAGCACCGCACATGGCCAAGACTTCCAGCACCGTCGACACCGACGCGCTCACCCGCAGCATCACCCGCACGCCGTTCCCCGGCTCGCGAAAAATCTATCTCGATGGCAGCCGCGCGGACATCCGCGTGCCGTTTCGTGAGATCAGCCTGACCGATACCTTGGTGCATGAAGGCCAGGGCGAGCCGCGCCGCGAAACCAATCCGCCGCTGCGCGTGTACGACGCCTCCGGTCCCTACACCGACCCGAGCGCCACCATCGACATCACGCGCGGCCTGCCTGGCCTGCGCAGTTCGTGGATCGGCGATCGCGCCGACACCGAAGCCTTGCCCGGCATCAGCAGCGCCTACGGCCGCCAGCGCCTGGCCGACCCGGCGCTCGCCGCCTTGCGCATGCAGGCCGCGCCCACACCGCGGCGCGCGAAGGCCGGTGCCAACGTTTCGCAGATGCACTACGCACGGCGCGGCCTCATCACACCCGAGATGGAATACATCGCGGTGCGCGAGAACCTGGTGCGTGCGCAGCTCGCCGAGCGCCTGGCGACCGAACGTGTGCCGCACCGCGGGCAATCCTTCGGCGCCGCACTCGTGCGCGACATCACCGCCGAATTCGTGCGCGATGAAGTGGCGCGCGGCCGGGCCGTGATCCCGAACAACATCAACCACCCCGAGAGCGAGCCGATGATCATCGGCCGCAACTTCCTCGTGAAGGTCAATGCCAACATCGGCAACTCGGCCGTCACGTCGAGCATCGAGGAAGAGGTCGACAAACTCGTCTGGTCGATCCGCTGGGGCGCGGACACGGTGATGGATCTGTCCACCGGCGACAACATCCACGAAACGCGCGAATGGATCCTGCGCAACTCGCCGGTGCCGATCGGCACGGTGCCGATCTACCAGGCGCTGGAGAAGGTGCACGGCAAGGCCGAAGACCTCACCTGGGAGCTGTTCCGCGACACGCTGATCGAGCAGGCCGAGCAGGGCGTCGACTACTTCACCATCCACGCCGGCGTGCGCCTCGCGTATGTGCCGCTGACGGCGAACCGGCTCACCGGCATCGTCTCGCGTGGCGGCTCGATCATGGCGAAGTGGTGTCTGTCGCACCACAAGGAAAGCTTCCTGTACGAACGCTTCGACGAGATCTGCGAGATCATGAAAGCGTATGACGTGTGTTTCTCGCTCGGCGACGGCCTGCGCCCCGGTTCGATTGCCGATGCGAACGACGAAGCGCAGTTCGCCGAACTGCACACGCTCGGCGAGCTGACGCAGATCGCCTGGAAGCACGACGTGCAGGTGATGATCGAACCGCCACGCGAGACGATGCCGGTCAGCCGCTCGGCGGTCAGCGGGATGTAGGCCAGCCGCACACCGGCG
>JANYJL010000092.1 GCA_025361845.1 Rhizobacter sp. | reverse complement strand
GCCTGCGTGCCGGCGCTGCCGGTGGCGTGCACGAGGCTGTCGATCGCGAGGCCCTGGTTGTTGGCCTGGTCCATGAGTTCCAACGCGCAGGTCACGTAGCCGAGCGCGCCCAGCGGCGTCGAGCCGCCGCCCGGGATCACGTAGGGCTTGCGGCCCTGCTCGCGCAGCCGATCGGCGAGCTGCGCCATCGCCGCGTTCATGTCGGTGTTGGCCGGCACCTCGCTGATGCTCGCGCCGTAGAGATGATCGAGGAAGACGTTGCCCGAGTGTTTGTAGTCGTCGACCGTGTAGCCGGTGCGGTCTTCGAGGATGAGGTGGCTCTGCATGCCGAGCTTGGCGGCAATGGCAACTGTCTGGCGGGCATGGTTCGATTGCGTCGCGCCCTGCGTGATCACGGTGTCGGCGCCGAGCGCCAGCGCCTCGGCCATCAGGTACTCGAGCTTGCGAGTTTTGTTGCCGCCGCTGGCCAGGCCCGTGCAGTCGTCGCGCTTGATCCACAGGTTGGGGCCGCCGAGCGCTTCGGTGAGGCGCTTCATCGGCTCCAGCGGTGTCGGCCCGTGGGTGATGCGAAGACGGGGGAACTTGGCGAGTTTCATGGTGCGTCCTGGGTCGGGTCGAAGGGGGATCAGAGAGGAAGTTCGCGCAGCGCGTCGCGGATCACGCGGCACAGCGCCTCGCAGTCGGCGCGGGTCAAGGTGAGCGGCAGCCGCATGTCGCACAGGCCCGCGAGCACGCGTTCGGCGTTCGGCAATTGCTGCGGCTCGCCGAAGTAACGCCAGTGTGTCCAGGCGCTGGTGAATCCCACCGGCTCGTCGGCACCGAACCACTTGATGTGCACGCCGCCCCGGGCGCAGGTGGCGATCACCTGCTCGGTCTGCGCGCGCGAAACGCCGACGAGCGAGAACTGGATCGAGCTCGCGACGAACTGCTCCTGCGGCGGCCGGTGCGGCAGGCGCAGGTGGGGTGCGTCGGCGAGTGCCGCGGCCATCCAGGCGTAGCGCTCGTTCCAGCGCCGGCAGCGGTCGGCCAGCACGGCGCCGAACTGCGGCCGGGCGATCGCGGCGGCGAGGTTGCTCATGCGCATACTGAAGTTGGGCGTCTGGTACTTCCAGCGCTCGAAGACTTCGTCGGCCGGCCGTGCGCCGTGGGCGCGGTAGAGCATGTAGCTGCCCGACAGCAGAATCGCCTGCGCGGCGATGTCTTCGTCGTCAGTGGCGAGCAACCCACCTTCACCCGCGTTCGCGTGTTTGTAGCTTTGCAGGCTGAAGCAGCCGGCCCGGCCCCAGGTGCCCGTGGCGCGGCCGGCCCAGCCCGCGCCCATCGTGTGGGCGCAGTCTTCGATGAGCTGGACGCCGTGGCGCTGGCAGATCGTGTGCAGCGCCGCCATGTCGGCGATGTGGCCGCGCATATGCGAGAGCAGCAGCGTCTTCGCGCCGCTGGACGATGCCTTGCGGTCGAGATCGTCCAGGTCGATCGTGTAGTCGTCGGTCACGTCGATCAGCACGGGCCGCGCGCCGGCATGGGCGATGGCACCCGGCACCGGCGCGAGGGTGAAGCAGTTCGACAGCACCGCGTCGCCCGGCTTCACGCCGGCCGCGCGCAGCGCCACGAACATGGCCGCGCCGCAGGAGTTGAGTGCCACGCAGTAGCGCACACCGAGCTCACGCGCGAACTCGGCTTCCAGTGCAGACACCTCGCTGAGCGCGCCGCCCGTCTCGCCGTAGCGGTGCAGCTTGCCGCTGGCCATCAGCGCCAGCGCGGCCTGCACGCCGGCCTCGGGAATGGGCTCCTGGCGCGTCAGGTCGAGGTCGATGCGATCGGGCTTCATCACCTCACACGCCGGTCGGGTGCCCGCCCAGCGTGCCGAGTTCGAAACGCTCTTGCGGGTAGTACTTGTGCAGGCGCACATCACCGGTGCGGGCATGACCTTCCATGCCTTCGAGCCGCGAGATGCGCGCTGCCACCTGGCCGACGGTGCGCGAGGCCTCGCGCGTGAGCCGCTGCCAAGTCACCGTCTTGATGAACTTGCCGACGCTCAGGCCGCCCGAGTAACGCGCCGCTCCGCGGGTGGGCAGGATGTGGTTGGGCCCGCTGCACTTGTCGCCGTAGGCCACCGTGGTCTCCTCGCCGAGGAAGAGCGAGCCGTAGTTGGTGAGGTTCGCGAGCCACCAGTCGAGGTCGTGCGCCATCACCTGCAGGTGCTCGCAGGCGTATCGGTCGCTGACCTGCACCGCATCGTCGCGGCTGCCGCACAACACCACCTCGGCGTGGTCGCGCCACGAGGCGGTGGCAGCGGCGCGCGCCAACTCTGGCAGAGCGGCAATGGCCGCGGGCACCAGTTCCATCACCTTCAACCCGAGTTCGCGCGACGTTGTGATGAGCCACACTGGCGAGTCGGGCCCGTGCTCGGCCTGGCCCACCAGGTCGGCCGTGACGATGGCCGGGTCGGCGGTCTCGTCCGCGATGATGGCGGACTCGGTCGGGCCCGCCACCACGTCGATGCCGACGCGACCGAACAGCATGCGCTTGGCTTCCGCGACGAAGCGGTTGCCGGGACCGACAATGATGTCGGCCGGCGCGCCGCTGAAGAGGCCGTAAGTCATCGCCGCCACCGCCTGCACGCCGCCGAGCGCCAGCACGGTGTGCGCACCGCACAACTTCATCGCGTAAAGGATGGCCGGGTGCACGCCGGCATCGCCGTGCGCCGGCGATGCGGCGACGATGTGTTTGACCCCCGCTACCGCCGCAGTGCCGACGCTCATGATCGCGCTGGCGGCGTGCGCGTAGCGGCCGCCCGGCACGTAGCAGCCGGCGGTATTGCAAGGGATCAGGCGCTGCCCGGCCACGAGCCCGGGGATCAGCTCGACCTGGAACTCCTGCATCGCATCGCGCTGGCGGCGTGCGAAGTCCTGCACGCGGTCGCGAGCGAAGCGGATATCGTCTTTGACACCGTCGCTCAGCGCCTTTTCGGCGCGCGCGAAATCAGTCTCGCTGACGACGATGTCGCCGTGCCAGCCGTCGAACTCGCGGGCATAGCGGCGCACGCAGTCTTCACCGCCGGATTCGATCTCGGCGAGCATGCGGCGCACGGTCTCGGTGGTCGCGGTGTCGATGGCCTGCACCGGTGGCGTGGCCTTCTTCAGGTAGTCGATGGACATGGAAGCTTTCGGATGAGTGAGGCGGGCGCAGTTCAGGCGCGGCCCTTCCACGGCACGACGCGGCGTTCGACGAAACGCATCAGGTGGTCGAAGGCATAGGCGATCGCCGCGATGACGACGATGCCCATGATCACGGTCGCGGTCTGCAGGAACTTCGAGGCCGACAGCACCATGTAGCCGAGGCCCGCGGTCGAGGCCACCATCTCGGCGGCCACCAGCGTGGTCCAGCCGAAGCCGATGCCGATGCGCATCGCGGTGATGATCTCGGGCATCGCCGACGGCAGGATCACGAGGCGGATCACTTGCCAGCGTGTCGCGCCGAACGAATAGGCCGCGTGGATCTGCTCGATCGCGGCCGACTTCACGCCCGCCCGCGCGCCGAGTGCCACCGGCGCGAACACCGACAGGAAGATCAGCAGCACCTTCGAGGTTTCGTCGATGCCGAACCAGATGATCATCAGCGGCAGGTACGCCAGCGGCGGGATCGGGCGGTAGAACTCGATCGGCGGATCGAAGATGCCACGCGCCACCGGGCTCATGCCCATCGCGATGCCGAGCGGGATGCCAATCACGCAGGCCAGCACGAAGGCGCCGAACACCCGCGCCGCACTGATCCAGGTGTGCTCCCAGAAGCTCGCGCCGGTGAAGCCGTTCTGGAGCAGGTCGACGAAGGCGGCGATCACCGCCTGCGGCGACGGCAGGAAGAGCGGCTTGATCCAGCCGACCCAGGTGACGAACCACCACACGAAGATCAGTGCGCCGATCACGACCGCGCTGATCGCGACGCTGTCGCCCTGGCCGGGTACGCCGTAGATCTCGCCGGGTTTGGCGGGCTTGGCGCGCAGGAATTGGGCCCACAGGCCGGGGTTGGCGGTCGTCGCGCTCCGGGTGGCTTCATTCATGATGGGCCACCTCTTCGTCCGCGAAGATGATCTTCAGCACCTGCTCACGCAGCGCGATGAAGTCGGCCGAGGCCTTGATCGCACGGGCATCGCCGGTCTCGAAATAGCGCCGGCTGAAGGGCAGCTCGAAGCTGCGCGAGATGCGCCCCGGCCTCGGCGACATCACCACCAGGCGTGTGCCCATGAAGAGCGCCTCCTCGACGCTGTGGGTGATGAAGAACACCATCTTGCCGGTGTCGCGCCAGATCTTCAGGATCAGTTCCTGCGCACGTTCGCGTGTCAACGCGTCGAGTGCACCGAGCGGTTCGTCCATCAGCAGGATGTGCGGGTCGCTCGTCAACGCACGCGCGATGCCCACGCGCTGTTGCATGCCGCCCGACAGTTGGTAGGTGGCCGAGCGCTCGAACTGCTCCAGCCCCAGCAGCTTGATGAAGCGGCGCGCGATGCCTTCACGCTCGGCCCGCGCATGGCCCTGGATCTTCAGGCCGAAGGCGACGTTGTCGAGCACGTTCAGCCAGGGCAACAGCGCGTGTTTCTGGAACACCACCGAGCGGTCGGCGCCGGGCCCTGTGACGGTCTTGCCGTCGAGCGTGATCTGGCCCGCGCTCGGCGACATGAAACCGGCGATCAGGTTCAGCAACGTCGATTTGCCGCACCCGGAAGCGCCCAGGGCGACAACGAAGTCACCCTCGGCGATGTCGAGGTTGATGTCCTTGAGCGCATGCACCGGCGTGGTCTTGCCCGGCAGCGGGTAGAACACCGACGCGTTGCGGATTGCCAATGCGGCCATGGAACCTCCAGATCCGTCGGACGAATGAACCTGCGGGGCCGACCGAGGCCGACCTCCGCGCTGGCATCGTGCCCGACCTACTTGGCTGCGGCCGCCTTGGCCAGGTCGGCGTTGACGTACTTGGTGTAGCTGTCGGCCGCCGCGGTAATGCGCCCGGCGCCCTTCAGGAAGTCCGCGGTCGACTTCATGAACTTCGCCGCGCCACCGCCCAGCCATTCGGCCGTGACCTGGTCCTTGCCGCCGGGGTAGACCGCGCCGTCGAGGTCGGCCACGATGGCGGCCGGCGTCGAGCCCAGCCGCGTGGCGATGGCCTTCACCGGGGCCGAATCGGCCGTCCACTTGGCCTTGTTGGCGGTGTAGTCCTCGTTGACCTCGTTCATCACCTTGATGAAGGCGACGAGCCCGGCGCGGTTCTCCTGCGCGAACTTGGTGTTGACGACCCAGCCGTTGAAGGTTGGGTAGCCGGCCTTGCCGACGTCGCCGGCGGTCACCATCAGCTTGCCGTTCTCGCGCAGCTTGCCTTGCACCGGCTCCCAGATGAAGGCGGCGTCGATCGCGTTCTGGCTCCAGGCGGCGCCGATCTCGGGCGGCGACATGCCGATCACCTGCACGTCCTTGTCGCCCAGGTTCCACATCTTCAGCGCACCCATCAGCGAGAAGTGCGCGGTCGAGCCCACGGGCACGGCGATCTTCTTGCCCTTCAGGTCGGCCGGTTTGTCGATGCCGGCGCCGTTGCGCACGATCAGCGATTCGGAGGCGCCGATCGCCTTGCCGATCAGGAACAGCTGGTAGTCGACCCCCTGGCTGGCGCCGGCCGCGAGCGGCACCGAGCCGAGCTCGGAGATGACGATCGCACCCGAGGCCATCGCGGCATTCACTTCGGCGCCCGAGTTGAACTTGCGCCACTCGATGTTCCAGCCGGTGGCCTTCTGGAAGCGGCCGTCGGCTGAAGCGGCTTCGTAGGGGGCCGGGTCACCGAAGTTGCCGATGATGACTTTCTGCTGCGCCCAGGCCGGGCTCAGCAGTGCCAACGAGATCGTGGCGCCGGCGAGCAGCGCGTTCATGAGGCGGTTCATGGTGGGGGTACTCCTGCTTCAGTGGTCGGGTGGGGGTCAGCTCGGGTCGAGGCTTGAACCTGGGTTCATCGTAGTGAGATCGGTCTGGTGCCAGTAGTGCCAGATCGAGTTAAGTTTGGTGCCAAAATAAAGGCAGGGGTCATCCGACGATGGCGCAAGGAGCTGGGGATGCGCACGAAGCAGGAAGTCACCGCCGTGTGGGCCGGCCTGTTCCCCCGCTTTGCCGGCAGCAGCCCGACCTTGCAGGGCCGCATCAAGGCGATGATGGTGCACAGCATCCTCATGGGCCTGGTGCCGCCGGGTGTGAAGGTGCCCCCCAGCCGCGCGCTGGCGCAGGCGCTGGGCCTGTCGCGCAACACCGTGGCGCTGGCCCTGCAGGTGATGGTGGACAAGGGCTTCCTGATCGCCCGGCCGCGCAGCGGGTTGATCGTCAACGCGGACATTCTTCAAGGTCAGGCCAGCAAGGCCGCACCGGTGGACGAGCCGTCGAAGGCTTTGCAGTGGTCCCGGCGCTGCGTGCTCGAACTCGGCCTGCAGCGCAACATCAGCAAGCCCGCGAGCTGGCAGGAGTTTCGTTATCCCTTCGTCTACGGCCAGTTCGATGCGAGCCTGATGCCGCTGAAAGACTGGCGCGCCTGCGCGCACCAGTCACTGTTCGCCCCGGCGGTGCGGCGCTGGTCGCAGGATCTGGTGGACCGCGACTCGGAGGCGTTTCTCGAACAGATCCAGCACCGCCTGCTCCCGGCCCGTGGCATCGTGGCCCGGCGCGACGAGATCCTGGTGACGGCCGGTGCGCAGATGGCCTGCTACCTGCTGGCCAACGTGCTGGTGGGGCGTGACACCGTGGTCGGCATCGAGGACCCGGGCTACCCCGATGCACGCAACAACTTCCGCCTGCGCAGTCAGCATGTGCGGGCGCTGCCGATCGATGAGGACGGCTTGATCCCTTCGCGGGCGTTCGCCCAGTGCGCGTATGCCTACGTGACGCCGAGCCACCAGTGCCCGACCACCGTGACAATGCCGCTGGAGCGGCGCAAGCAGATCCTGGCGCTGGCGCACAAGCGCGACGTGGTGTTGTTCGAGGACGACCACGAGAGCGAGCTGAACTTCAGCGGTCAGCCGCTGCCGGCGCTGAAGAGCCTGGACACCGAAGGTCGTGTCATCTACCTCGGCAGCCTGTCGAAGACGCTGGCGCACGGGCTGCGCATCGGCTTCATCGTTGCGCCGGCCGAACTCGTGCAGGAATTGCGCGCGCTGCGGCGGTTGATCATGCGGCACGCGCCTTCCAACAACGCGCACATCGCCAGCCTGTTCATCGCGCAGGGGCATCACGATGCCTTCATCCGCAAGCTCAATCTCACCTACCGGGAGCGGCGCGAAACGCTCGCAGCGGCGCTGGCCTCACTGCTGCCCGAGTTCGAGCTGCAGGCGTCGCTCGGCGGCTCCGGCGCGTGGATCAAGGGCCCAGGTGGTCTCGATGCCACCGATCTGGCCCGGCGTTGTGCCGCGCGCGGGGTGCTGATCGAGCCTGGCGAGATCTTCTTCAACAAGCCAGGTGCGGCATCGCGGGCGCATCTGAGGCTGGGGTACTCCGCCATTGCTTCCAACCTGATCCACGCCGGTGTTCGGGAGATTCGTGAGGCCTGGCTGGAGGCGTGACGCCGGCACGATGCTGTCGAGGCAGCGTGCCGGGCCCCAGACAAGGTCGGCATCTTGACGTTCGTCTTCGAAGCCTTCGACGAACCCTGGAAAGGATCGGCCGATCCCTCGGAGCCGGAGAAGCATTGGGGCCTGTACACAGCAGACAGACGGCCGAAGTTGGCGGCGACATTGACTTGATCACGCCAGGGCGCTTCAATGCTGTCGCTCTCGCGCATCGGCCAGCCCACCCGCAGCTTCCAGTTCGTCCGTCACCTGCTTCATCTCTGCGCCGCCGGCCATCATGTCGAGCACCGCCTCCTTGCTGATGTCCGCCTTGGCGTAGCTGCCCATCGATTGGCCGCGGTTCAACAGCGTGAAGCTGTCGGCCACCGGGTAGGCGTGGTTGACGTTGTGGGTGATGAAGATCACCGAGATGCCGCGGTCCCGCGCGCGGCTGACCAGCTTCAGCACATTGCCGCTTTGTTTCACGCCGAGTGCGGCGGTCGGCTCGTCCAGGATGAGCACACGGGCGCCGAAGTGGATGGCCCGCGCGATCGCCAGGCACTGCTTCTCGCCACCCGACATGTTGCCCACCATCTGATCGGCATCGCGCACGCGGATGCCCATCTCGGCGAGCCGCTCGATGGCCATGCGCCCTGCCTGTTCGTGGTCCATCACCGGCACCAGCCCCCAGAGCTTCTTGCGCGGCTCGCGCCCCATGAAGAAGTTGCGCGCCACGCTGACCAGCGGCACCAGGGCCAGATCCTGGTAGACGGTGGCGATGCCGGCGTCCAGCGCCGCGCGGGGCGACTGGAATCGCACCGGCGCACCGTCGACGAGGTACTGGCCCTTGTCCGGCGCGTGCACCCCGGCCAGGGTCTTGATGAGCGTGCTCTTGCCGGCGCCGTTGTCGCCCAGCAGGCAATGCACCTCGCCGCGCTTCAGGCGCAGGGTCACACCATTCAAGGCGATCACGGGGCCGAAGAACTTGCTGATGTCTTCCAGCTGGAGGATGTAGTCGTCCATCGTCGGCCGCCTCAGGCCCGGCCCAGCGCGACACGCCGGCGGACGTAGTTGTTGAACAGCACGGCCGCCAGCAACATGGCGCCGAGGAACACGCGGTACCAGTTGTTGTCGATGCTCGTGTAGCCGATGCCGATCTGCACGACGCCGAAGATCAGGGCCCCGAGCGCGGCACCGATCACCGAGCCGAAACCGCCGGTCAGCAGGCAGCCTCCGATGACCGCCGCGATGATCGCTTCGAACTCCTTCTGCAAGCCCCGGTCGGCGGCTGCCGAGCCGGCATCGGCCACCTGCAACACCGCGAACAGCGTGGCACAAAAGGCCATGACGACGAACAGACCGATCTTCACCTTGGCCACCGGAATGCCGACATTCTTGGCCGCATTCGCATCGCCGCCGATGCACAGAATCCAGTTGCCCACTGCCGTGCGGGCCAGCACGAAGGCGCCCACGCCGGTGAGCAGAAACCACCAGGCCATCACCTTCGGCACGCCGATCGCCAGGGCCGTGCCATCGTCGCGTGCCGCCATCCAGCCGGCATGAGCGAGGGTGTTGAACAGGTCCTTCAGCACATGGCCCTGGAAGAGCCACTGCACCAGCGGGTCGGCAGCGATCAGGTCGCGCAGGATGGCGTCGCCATTGCTCGACAGGATGGTCTTGCCGGTCAACAGCACCGAGATCGCGAGGCTCAGCCCGCGGAGGATGAAATAGAAGGCCAGCGTGACGATGAAACTCGGCAGGCCGGTCTTGACGACCAACCAGCCGTTGAGCCAGCCCAGCGCCATAGCCAACGCGAAGGCGAACAGGACCGCCAGCCACACCGGCCAGCCCCAGTACAGGCAGGGGATGGCGAGCATCATGCCGGCGAAGCCGATCATCGAACCGATCGACAGGTCAAACTCACCGGCGATCATCAGCAGGGCGGCGCCCACGGCGATGATGCCCAGGAACGCCGCCACGGTGCCCCAGTTGATCACGCCTTCGGCACTGAACATGCCCGAACCTCCGGCGGACAGGCCGAACAGCAGGAAGACCATCACCGTGCCCGCGAGGGCGCCGAACTCGGGGCGGGCCAGCAGCTTGCGCACCCGGCCGATCTCGCGCACGCGCTCATCGGCCGCGCCGGGCACAGTGGCTGGGTTTTGCATGCTCGATCTCAGCGGTACTGGCCGGCGTACTTCTCGACCTTGGGCAAGTTTTCCTTGGTCACGAAGCCCGGGCCCGAACCGATGTGGCGCGCGCCATAGGCCGGCGCCAGGCCGTAGTCGGCGAAACGCTTCTGGGTTTTGGGGTTGGCCTTGACCGCTGCGGCAACGGCTTTCAGATCGCTGCTCTTCATCGACTTCATGGTGGCCAACACCGCCACCGGGATGTAGCCCTGCAGGTAGGGCTGCTGGTCGATGCCGAACTGAATCGAGCCGTCCTTGATGCCGCGGCTGATCTCGTCGGAGAGGTCAAAGGTGGCGAACCAGATCTTGCCCTTCATGCCGCCTTTTTCGAGCGCCTTCAGCGTCGGGTGGGCCGAGGTCGGGCCGAGCGCCAGCACGGCCTGGGTGTCGGGGTTCTGGCGCAGATAGGCGCTGACCTTGGATTCGATGCCGGTGGGGTCGTCACCGGAGTCGATGGTGCTCTTCTTGAAGTCGGCGCCGATGGCCTCGGCAAAGCCGCGGCAGCGTTCCATCACGACCGGGTTGGTGGCGACATGGTTCACACACAGGAAGCTCTTGATGCCGGCCGCCTTGGCACGCTCGCCGGCACCCTTGCCCGCCTCGTACTCGGGCTGGCCCACGTGCATGATCGCGCCGAGCTTTTCACTCTGCTCGGGCGTGCCCGAGTTGATGGTGATGACGGGAATCTTCTTGTCGGTGACCTTCTTGATGGAGCCTTGCAGCACGTTGAAGTCGGCGATCGTCGTGATGACGCCGTCATAGCCCTGCGCGGCGGCCTGCTCGATCAGGCGCGCCATGTCGGCCAGGTCGCCGCTGGGCGGGTTGCGATAGTCGACGGTGACGTCGTAGTCCTCGCCGGCCTGCTTGATGGAGTTCTTGATCGTGTTCCACCACGAGTCGGAGTCCGGCGCGTGGCTGATCAGCACATAGCGGCCTGCCGCGTGGGCGGCGCCCGTGGCCAGCATCGCTGCCAGTGCGACGGTGGTGAAGATGGATGCAGTTCGTTTGGTCATGTTGTCTCCATAGATCGGTTGATTCGATTCATTGGGGGTTGTTGCCCCCTTGCCCGCGCTCAGGATCAGTCGTTTGCTTCGAGTCCGCAGAACCTCCAGTCGAAATTGACGTGTTGCTCCATGGCGCGCACCAAGCTCATGCCCTGGGCACGCTCACCCACCGCGCGGTCGCCGCACTCTCGGCGGCCGCAGCCACGAACGCGAGCCCCTCGACGCCGTCTGCGAGCTGCGGGAACAGGTCGTCGGCGACCGCTTGGCGGTGGCCGTCGATGCGCCCGGCAACCACCTCGGCGAACTCCGAATAGAGGTTGGCGAAGGCCTCGAGATAGCCCTCGGGATGGCCGCGCTCCACACGCGTCGAGCGTTGCGCGCCCGCGCCGAGGGACGCGCCGAGGCGGCGGGTCAAGGTCTGGTCGAAGCCGTCGATGCGCCGGTGGATCAGTCGGTTTGGCTCCTCCTGCTGCCACTCCAGGCCGCCGAGGTCGCCGTGGATGCGAAAGCCCAAGCCGTGCTCGGAACCGGCCGCCGCATTGGTGACCCACAGCGAGCCGCGTGCGCCATTCGCATAACGCAGCAAGCTGCTGACGTAGTCGTCCACCTGACCGCCGGGCCGGGTCGCGCCCAGGTCGGCGCACAGGCTCTCGACCGCAAGCCCCGTGACATAGGCCCCGAGGTGAAAGGCGTGTGTGCCGATGTCCAGCAGCACCAGCGAGCCACCCACACGCTCGGCCTGCATGCGCCAGCCCGTATCGGGCTCGGCCGTCGGCAGGGCCAGGTTGCCTTGCACATACTGCAGGTGGACCTGCCGGATGGTGCCCAGCTGGCCGCTGCGCACCATGTCGCGCGCCTGCCGCACCATCGGGTAGCCGGTGTAGCAATAGGCCACGCAGAACTCGGTTTGCGCCGCCGCCACCCGCGCGGCGAGGGTGCGCGCCGAGGCGAGGTCGGTGGTGACCGGTTTGTCGCAGATGACATGGAAGCCCGCATCCACCGCCGCCAGGCAGATGGCCAGGTGGCTGTCGTTGGGCGTCATCACCGCGATCACATCGACCCGGTCGGCGCGGCGCGCCTCGGCCTCGATCAGCGCCTGCCAGGTGCCGTAAGCACGGTCGGCGGCGATGCCCAGTTCGAGCCCGCCTCGGTGCCCACGCTCGGGGTCGGACGACAACGCCGAGGCGACGATGTCGTAGTGCCCGTCGAGCCGCGCCGCGATGCGGTGCACCGGTCCGATGAAGGACCCCGCCCCGCCGCCGATCACGGCCAGGCGCAGGCGCCTGCCGATGCGTTCGATCACCGCACTCATCCCAGCACCTCCATGACACGCGCCCCTTCGGCCTGCAACGCGGCCAGCACCGGCTTCATGAGCACCAGGCGGTCGAACTGCGCGAGGTCGGCATCCAGGCTGGCGCGCAGGCTGCGCGCGAAGGTCATGCGCATCGTGGTGCCGACATTGAACTTGGCCACCCGCAGCTTCTTCAGGCGCAGCAGATCGGCCTCGCGGATGCCGGTGCTGCCGTGGATGACGAGCGGCAGATCGGTGAGCGCCGCGATCTGCGCGACACGTTCGAAGTCGATCTCGCTGGTGGAGGTTTGCAGCCGGTGAACGTTGCCCACCGAGATCGCCATCGCGTCGACCCCGCTGCGCTGCGAAAACGCCAGTGCGTCGCTCGGCTCGGTCAGCTCGCTGCGGATGTGGTCGCGTCCTTCGGTGTAGGGCACCGAGCCGATCTCGCCTTCGATGCTGGCGCCGAAGGCATGTGCCACCAAGGCCACCCGGGCGGTGCGGGCGATGTTGTCCTCGAGCGTCAGCTGAGAGCCGTCGAACATCACCGAGGTGAAGCCGGCGCGCAAGGCGGCGAACACAGTCTCTTCTTCGTAGCAGTGGTCGAGGTGCACACACACCGGCACGCTGGCGGCTGCGGCCAGGCCGCGCACCATGCCGGCAAAGCCGACCACGCCCATGTGGCTGGCCATGTCCTTGTTGCAGGCAATGATGACGCCTCGGCCGAGTGATTCGGCCGCCGCCAGCACCGCCACGACCTCCTCGTTGCCGAAGACATTGAAGCAGGCCACCGCGTGCCCCGCGTTCGCGGCCGCGGGCAGCATGTCGTTGAGGTTCACCAGCATGAGAGGTGGCTCACTTGAACTTGGCGATCATGTTCTTGATCCCCGGAATGGTTTCCAGCTGGTAGGCGTGGTGCGGGTCGAAGTGCTGCACCAGCGACTTCGAGTGCGCCCCCACGATCACGGTGAAGTAGTACATCTCGTAGCCCGGCGCCGCGACACTCGGGTGGTAGCCCTTGTCGATGGCGATCACGCTGCCGCTGCGCACGTGATAGACCGGGCCGTGGTCGTCTTCGTGTTCGTAGACGAACTGCGCGCCGAAGCCATGGTCCGGGTTGAAGCGGAACTGGTAGACCTCCTGGTATTCGGTCTCGTGCGTGGCGCCGTCGGCGTCGCGCCGCTCGGTATCGTGCTTGTGTGGCGGGAAACCCGACCAGCCGCCAGCCCCCACGGTGAACAACTCGCTCACCAGCAGGCGCCCGCGCCGGTCGGCGTTCTTCTGGCCGAGCAGGTGCTTGATCTTGCGGTGGGTCTTGGTGTCGTCGGAGCCGTACTGGAGCTTGTCGATGTCGTCCTGGCGCACGGCAAAGGGCGCGAGCACGGTGTCGCAGCGGCCGCCGCCGATCATCAGATCGAGTTGCTCGCTCACGCACACGACCTCGGCCTGCGCGCCGGCCGGAACGTAGACACCTTCGGGATCACCGCCCCACAAGTGGGTGCGCTTGCCGATGGCGGTGAACGCCTGCCCGGACACGCTCACGTCGCAGCTGCCACTGGCGGGCACGATCATCGATTCGTACCCCGCCACCTGGTGCACGTGCCGCTCGCCGCGGCGCAGGCGCACGTGGTTGAAGAAGCACAGCGGCGTCGTGCTGTCGTCCGCATCGACGATCGGCCGGTTCTGGTTGTCGAAGGGCGGGATGTGTCGGCTCATGGGTGTCGGTCCGGTGTCAGGGTCAAGTCGAAGGGGCTGACTGCTCGGTGGCGGGCGCCGGGTGGCGGGCCATGAAATCGAGCAGTTCGGCCCGGGTGGGCATCGCCTCGGCGCAGGCGTCGCCGCTGACGTTGAGCGCGGCGGCAGCGGCGCCACAGCGGGTCGCCTCGGCCCAACTGCGGCCGTCGAACAGGGCCCACAGCGTAGCGCCGGCAAAGGCATCGCCCGCGCCGAACGGCTTGCGCGCCTGCACCGGGTAGACGCCCTGGCGCAGCACGCTGCCGTCGCGCTGGAGGACGAGGCAGCCGCGCTGGCCGTCCTTGACGATCGCCACCTGCGTCACGCCGCACAACACGCGGCGCGCGCTGGCCTGGTCGTCGCGCAGGGCGGCCGGCATCAGATGTTCGAGCACATCGAACTCCTCGCGGTTGCCGATCACGATGTCGGCCAGCGTGCAGGCCTGGCGCAGGTAGACGCAGGCTTCGGTCAGGTCGGCCCAGCCATAGGGCCGGTGGTCGAGGTCGAGCGCGACGACCGTGCCGGCCTGGCGCGCCAGGTCCATGGCATGGAGCGTGGCCTCGCGGCTCGGGCTCGCCGAAAGCGCCGTGCCGGTGACCAGCAAAGCGCGCGCGCGGGCGATGGCCGTGGGGTCGATGTCTTCGGGGCGCAGGTGCAGGTCGGCCGCGTCGCGCCGGTAGATGATCACCTGGCAGCCTTCGGGGCGCATCTCGGTGAACGCTGCGCTGTTCAGCGCGCCGGCCGGCGCGGTGTGGAGCCCTGACACATCGACGCCGTTGTCGGCGAGGAAGCGCCGCACGTAGCGGCCGAAGCCGTCGTCGGACACGGCGCTGAGAATTGCCGCCCGGCCGCCCAGCCGCGCCAGCGCGGTGGCCACGTTGGCCGGCGAACCGCCCACCGATTTGCGAAAGCTCACCACGTCTTCCAGCGCCACGCCTTCCTGCTGAGCGTAGAAGTCGACACCGGCGCGCCCCAGGCAGATCAGGTCGATCGGCCGGTCGCCGGGGAAGGTGTATCCGTTCACTTGAAATCCACCCAGGTGCTGCCGGCGTCGGCAGACTCGGCGCAACGCAGCATGAAGCGCACGCCGGCCAGGCCGTCCTCGACCGTCGGGTACCACTGGCCGGCCAGGTGCTCGCGCGCCTGAGGTTCGCTCGACATGGCCAGCGCGAAGCGCCGGTAGACGTTGGCCCAGGCGTCGAAATATCCGGCCGGGTGGCCGCCTCCGACACGCTCGAAGCGCGCCGACGGCTCGAGGTAGCCGTGACCCCGCTCGTAGGTCATTTCGGGCCGCCCGGCCAAGGCCACCTTGAGCTGGTTGGGGTGTTCATCCCACCATTCCACGCTGCCCTTGGCGCCGACCACGCGCACCTTGAAGCCGTGTGCGCTGCCCACGTTGACCGCGCTGGCCCAGAGTGTGCCGACCGCGTTGCCCTGGTAGCGGATCAGCACATGGGCGTCGTCTTCGAGCGGTGCGCGCGAGGCCACGAAGCTGCGCCGCAGGCAAGTCAGCGCCTCGACATCGAGCCCGGAGATCAGCGCGCCCATCTGGAAGCAGTGGGTGCCGATGTCGCCGATCACATACGTCGGCCCCGACACGGCGGGGGTCACGCGCCATTTCGTGCCGGGGTCATTGCTCTCCACCTCGGCCGCGTGGTAGCCGTGGGCAAACTGCATCTGCACGACGCGGATCTCGCCCAGCTCGCCGTGTTGCACCATCGCGCGGGCCTGCTGGACCATTTCGTAGCCGGTGTAGCCGTACATCACGCCGAGCACGCGACCACGCTCGCGCGCCAGCGCGGCGAGCTCCAGCGCACCGGCCTCGTCGAGGGTCAGCGGCTTCTCGCAGACCACGTGCAGGCCGGCGCTCAAGGCCGCCTTGCAGACCGCGAAATGCGAGTTGTTGGGGGTGGCGATCGTGACCACCTCGATGCCGTCGGCGCGTGCCGCTTCGGCCGCGAACATCGTCGCGAAGTCGGCGTAGCAGCGTTCGGGCGCCACGCCGAGCGCACTGCCAAACGCGCGGCCGCGAGCGGCGTCGACGTCGAAGGCGCCGGCCACCAGCGTCATCAGGCCGTCGCGCTGGGCGGCGTCGCGGTGCGAATGGCCGATCTGGCTGCCTTGGCCGCCACCGACCATGGCCCAGCGCAGGGGGCGATCCAGCAGACGCGTTTCAACGAACATGGTTCATGCTTTCGACAGGGAGTGCAGAGCGGGTGATGGAGAACACTCAGACACCGCGCCGCTGCAACGCGCGGCCCTGGTTCCAGTCGTCCACCGCACGCTGATGTTCGGCTGAATGGGGCTGGGCCGGCAGCCCGACATCCCACCAGCAATCGCACTCGGACCAGCGGCCCGGGTCGGTGTCGACCACGATCACGACACATCCGGTGGCGCGCCGCGCCCGTGCCAAAGCCTGCTCGAGCCCGGCCACCGTATCGACCTTCTCGGCGCTCGCGCCCAGGGCCTGCGCGTGTTTCACGAAGTCGACCCGCGGCACCTCCGGCCCCGCGCGGCGGCAATCGGTGAGCAGGTTGTTGAAGGAGTCGTTGCCGACGTTGCGTTGAAGCTTGTCGATGACCGCGTAGCCGCCGTTGTCGCACAAGACCACGGTGATCTTCTGCCCGCCCAGCACCGCGCTGTACAGGTCGGCGTTCTGCATCAGGTAGGAGCCGTCGCCTACTAGCACCATGGCCTCGTGCGCCGGCCGGGCGATCTTCACGCCCCAGCCGGCTGCGACCTCATAGCCCATGCAGGAGTAACCGAACTCGATGTCGAAGCAGCCGATCTGTGGGCTCAGCCAGTTCATGTTCAGCTCGGCCGGCAAGCCGCCGGCGGCCGTGATGACGGTGTCGCCCGGCTGGATGTCCCGGTTCACCGCGCCGACGACCTGCGCGTACGACGGCAGGCCTGGGGCAGGCCGCGTGCGCTCGGCGACGGTGGCCTTCCACACCACACTGCGCGCCAGCGCCAGCGCCTGCCAGCTGTCATCGGCGCGCCAGGTGCCGAGCGTGGCGTGCAGTCGGTCGAGCGCCGCGCCGGCATCGGCACGCACCGGCACGGCGAAGTGCTTGACGGCATCGTGGCGGCAGACATTGATGCTCACCAGCGTGAGCTCGGGGTTGCGGAACACGGTCCACGATCCGGTCGAAAAATCCTGCAGCCGTGTGCCGATGGCCAGCACCACGTCGGCATCGCCGGCCATCTGGTTGGCCGAGTCGGAGCCGGTCACGCCGATCGGCCCGGCATTCAGCGGGTGCGACTGAAGCAACGCGGCGCGCCCGGCGATGGTTTCGACCACCGGCACTCCGTGCGTGCGGGCAAATCGCTCCAGGCTTTGCGTGGCGAGCGCGTGGTGCACACCGCCGCCGCTGACGATGAGCGGACGCTTGGCGCGGCGCAGCAGCGCGGCCACTTCGTCGATCGCCCGGGGCTCGGGCTCGGGGCGGGCGATCCGATGGATGCGGGTGGCAAAGAAGGCCTCGGGGTAGTCGTACACCTGCCCTTGCACGTCCTGCGGTAGGCCGATGAACACCGGGCCGCAGGTTTCGGGGTCGATCAGGGTGCTGACCATCTGCGGCAGCGTCTGCAGCAGCTGCGAAGGCGTGACCACGCGGTCCCAGTAGCGCACCACCGGCTTGAAGGCGTCATTGACCGTGATCGACGGATCGTGAAAGTGCTCGGCCTGCTGCAGCACCGGGTCAGGCAGGCGGCCGACGTGCACGTCGCCGGCCAGCAGCAGCAAGGGCAGGCGGTTGGTGTGTGCCACGCCGGCGGCGGTGACCATGTTGGTGGCTCCCGGTCCGATCGAGGCCAGCGCGATGCCGATGCGCCGACGCTGGTGAGCCTTCGCATATGCCACGGCGGCCAGTGCCATCGACTGCTCGTTCTGGCCACGCCAGACCGGCAGGCTGTCGCGACCGTCGTGCAGCGGTTGCGAGAGGCAGGTGACGTTGCCGTGGCCGAAGATCGCGAACACGCAGCCGAACAATGACTCGGCGCGAGCATCGATCTCGATCTGCTGCGCCCCGAGGAAGCGCATCAGGGCCTCGGCAACGGTGAGCGTGACGGTCTTCATGTCGGGGTTTGTGATGAACGTTCAGCCGTACCAGACGCCGCCATCGACTGTGTAGCCTGTGGCTGTCACTTGCTGGGCAATGTAGTCATGCGCCATGCGGGCGTAAGTCAGCGGATGGGCCTTGGCCGGGTCCTGTTCGGCCTCGACCACGGCCCAGCCTCTGTAGCCGCTCTTGTGCAGGCAGGCCAGCACGGCGGGAAAGTCGACCGTGCCGTCGCCGGGTACGGTGAAGGCACCGTCCAGCACCGCGCTCAGGAAGGAGCGGTCTTGCGCGCGGGTGGCTTGCAGCACCGGCGAGCGAACGTCTTTCAGGTGCACATGGGCCACGCGCGAAACGCATTGCTGCAACAGGGCCACGGGGTCGCCCCCGCCGAAGCTGGCGTGCCCGGTGTCGAAGGTCAGGCCCACCGCATCGCTGGTGCATGCGAGCAAGCCCAGGATGTCGGCCGGCGTTTCGATGATGGTGCCGACGTGGTGGTGAAATGCCAGACGGATGCCCTCCTCACGCAGCAGCCGTTCGGCCAACTCCGTCAGCCGTTCGCCATAGCGTTTGAGCTGGTCCGGGGTGAGCGCCACACGCGTGGACAAAGGGGCGTCGATGTTGCCGTGCACGGTGTTGCTCACCTCTCCGTAGACCATCGCCGAGACGCCGGCGGCCCGCAGCAGCGCCACATGCGGCGCGATCGCGCGCCATTCGGTGTCGACATCGTCGCGCATCAGGTGGCCACTGCACCATCCGGAGGCCAGCTTCAGCCCGTGCGCGCGCAGCAGAGGCAGCAGAAGCTGGGGGTCGCGTGGATACTTCGCACCGAGTTCGGTGCCGGTGAAGCCGGCCAACCGCATCTCGGCGAGGCAGGTGTCGAGGGGAATGTTGCCGCCCAGGGCAGGCATGTCGTCGTTGGACCAGGTCAGGGGACTGATGGCGAGCTGAAGCGTGGACATCGGGGCGTGGGGAGGTTGGGGTGCTTGGATTGAGGCCGGCGGTAGTGCCCGCAAGAAGCCCTGTTCGGTGGCCGCAATGTAGCCCGATCACCCAAAAGTGAAATAGTATTTTCACCTAGATTATCAATTACGCCATCCAATGTTTTCGACATCGGTACACTGGTA
>JANYJL010000080.1 GCA_025361845.1 Rhizobacter sp. | reverse complement strand
GGCCGGCAGCGGCTTCGGCGGCGCGACACTGGACGAGGCAGCGATCGATGTGAAGACCACCCTCGCCGGCCGCCTCGCGGAAAGCGGCCCGGCGCGTACCGTTCAGTTAGCGCTGGACGCGACACTCGGCGCGCGCGCCATCACCCTGCGCCGTGCCGAGGCCAGCGCCGCCGGTGCGCGCGCCACGCTGAGTGGCAGCGCCCAACGCCAGGCCACCGATGCGCCCTGGCGTGTCGTCGGCAAGACCACCTTGGTCGAGTTCGACCCCGCGCCCTGGTGGCCGGGCACGGACAGCGCGGCCTGGCGCAAGGGCCCGCACAAGCTGAACGCGAGTGGCGATTTCGACATCACCCTGCCACGCGGCGCCACCGACAAGGCCTTCGCGGCCCAACTCGCGATGCTGCGCGGCCAGGCCGACCTGAAGTTCACGAAGAGCCTGCTGGCCGGCGTGCCGATCGAGGGCGACGTGAAGCTGCGCAGCAGCAGCAACAGCGAGAGCGGCCCGGTCGTCGCCGCACTGAATGTCGATGCGGCCGGCAACACCCTGCATGCCGATGGCCGATTGAGCCCGACCGGCAGCGGCGCCGACGATGCCTGGGACCTGGCCATCGCTGCCAGCGCGCTCGAACGCCTGGCGCCGCTGTGGCGGCTGGTGCAAGGCAACCCGAATGCCGGTGACGCACCGGCCGGCAGCCTCAACGCAACCGCGCAACTGAAGGGCCGCTGGCCCGCGGTGACAAGCCAGGGCAAGCTCGACGCCAACGCGCTGCGCCTCGCAGGTGTCAGCGTGCAGCGGGCCGACGCGCGCTGGCAGATGGGCACCGCACTCACCGATGCCATCGACGCCCAGGCCACGCTCACGCAGGCGGCCTACTCGGGCGTGTCGCTCGAATCGCTTCGGCTCGATCTGAAGGGCACCGGCCGCGCCCACAAGCTCGACCTGCGCGCCGAATCGAAGAGCCTGCCACCGGCCTGGACGGACAGCGTGCAGGGGCCGGTGCCTGCGGCTTCGTCGGCATCTGCACCGGCATCTGCATCTGCACCCGCAACACCGACGCCACCCCCTGCCGCCACCCGCACCGTCGCCGCCCTCCAGGCCCAGGGCGGCATCATCGACACCGCCGCTTCGCCCTTCGCCGGTTGGCGCGGCACGCTCGCGCAACTCGAGCTGCGCGGCAATGCCGCCAACGCTGCCCCCTGGGTGCGCACACGCGACGTGGGCATCGAGCTGCAATGGGCCGGCGCCGCCCACGCCACCGTGCAGCCCGGTCGCGCCGAGTTGCTGGGTGCCGCACTGCGCTGGAGCCGCATCGACTGGCAGGCCTCGACGGGTGCCGGCGGGGTTGCGGGCACAGCAGCGCGACTGGAAGTCGATGCGGACCTGGAACCCATCGCCGTCGCGCCCCTGCTCGTGCGCCTGCAACCCGATTTCGGCTGGGGCGGCGACCTCGCGGTGGGCGGCCACATCAAGGTGAAAAGCGCGCCGACCTTCAGCGCCGACATCGTGCTCGAACGCAGCCGCGGCGACCTGAGCGTGACCGATGAAACCGGCAAACAGGCGCTCGAACTCACCGACCTGCGGCTCGCCCTGAACGCCGACAACGGCACCTGGAATTTCACGCAGGCTCTCGCCGGCAAGACACTCGGCCAGGTGGCCGGCGCAGTGGTGGCGCGCACCTCGCCGATCGTCACCTGGCCGGCCGCCGAGACCCCGATCGAAGGGGTGCTCGAACTGCAAGTCGCCAACCTCGGCACCTGGGGCACCTGGGTGCCGGCGGGCTGGCGCCTGGGTGGCGCGCTGCGCACCAGCGCCACCATCGGCGGGCGCTTCGGCGCGCCCGAATACACCGGCGCCGTGCGCGGCACGGGCATGTCGGTGCGCAACTTCCTGCAAGGCGTGAACGTGAGCGATGGCGACGTGACCATCGCCCTGCAAGGCAGCACCGCCCGCATCGAAACCTTCAGCGCACGCGCCGGCGCCGGCACCATCACGCTCAGCGGCGACGCGAGCCTGGGCGAAACGCCGCGCGCACAACTCAAGCTCGTGGCCGACAAGTTCCAGCTGCTCGGCCGTGTCGACCGCCGCATCGTCACGAGTGGCAGCGCGCAGGTACAGCTCGACCGAACGAACATCACGCTCGACGGCCAGTTCGGCATCGACGAAGGCCTGATCGATTTCACCCGCAGCGACGCCCCCGGCCTGGCCGACGACGTGGAAGTGGTGCGCGCCAAACCCGTTGAAGCCGCAGCCAGCGCACCGCGCGCGGCCGCCACGCCGGCACGCACCGTGGCCCTCAACCTCAAGCTCGGCCTGGGCGAGAAACTGCGCCTGCGCGGCCGCGGCATCGACACCGGCCTGCGTGGCGACCTTCGCCTCACCGCACCCGGCGGCCGCCTCGTCGTCAACGGCACCGTCAACACGGCCGACGGCACCTACGCGGCCTACGGCCAGAAGCTCAGCATCGACCGCGGCGTGATCGCCTTCAGCGGCGTGGCCGAGAACCCGCGCCTGGACATCGAAGCGACGCGCCCGAACATCGACACACGCGTCGGCGTGCTCATCACCGGCACCGCGCAGGCGCCGCGCATCCGCCTCTTCTCCGAGCCCGAGGTGTCGGACATCGACAAACTCTCCTGGCTCGTGCTCGGCCGCGCGAGCGACGGCCTGGGCGGCGCCGACTCCGCCCTCTTGCAGCAGGCCGCAGTGGCCCTGCTCTCGGGCGAGGGCGAAGGTTTCACCGATCAATTCACCCGGGCGATCGGCCTGGACGCCGTGTCGCTGCGGCAGAGCGAAGGCGATGTGCGCGCGACGGTCGTGAGCCTCGGCAAGCAGCTCTCGCGGCGCTGGTATGTCGGCTATGAACGTGGGCTGAACGCGACCACCGGAACCTGGCAGCTGATCTACCGGGCCGCGCAACGCTTCACGCTGCGCGCGCAGTCGGGCCTGGACAACTCGCTGGACGTGATCTGGACCTGGCGCTGGCAGTGAGCGGGCTCGCGCGCGGTGCGCCCGAAAGCCCCATGCCAAAATCCGCGCCACGCTCGCCGTAGTTCAATGGATAGAACGGCCGCCTCCTAAGCGGCAGATGCAGGTTCGATTCCTGCCGGTGAGACCATTCCCCCTCCATGTACAAGCCGGCTGGATCGGCGAACTTCAGCATCCTGTCGGAAAGTGGGCCTCAACGTGAAGGCGGGTCCACCTTCGCAAGACCCGCGAGTTCAAGCTTGGCGAGGGCCCTGACTTCGGCGATGCGCGCTGCGAGCCATCCGAGCGCAAACCACGCTGCCGGGTCGGACAGAACCAGCGCCTGATACTGCGCTCGTGCCACGAAAAGATCGTTGAGTTCGCCCATGCGATTCTGTGCGGCGGCCAGGGCATTCAAATAGCGGCCGGTCTGGCGAGCGCGAAGCGCCGCCGCAAAAAACTCGACCGCGTAGCGCTGCCGCTTGATCCGCTTGCGCAGCGCATGAAGGCCGGCCTCGTCGAGTTCGTCGAACGCGGTCCAGTCGGCGACGATGCGTCGATGCCAGCGTCGCAGTCGCCGCTCGGCAAGGCGGTGAAACCCTGGCGCGTCGTGACCGGCGCCGAGCTTCTCCGTCGGCTGGGTCGGCCGGTCGACCGCGGCCGTCTCTTGCCCGCTTGTCAGCGCATCGCGCCGAGCGTCGGCTTCGTCAGCCAGTCCCGCTCGCCAGGCCATCCAGTCGAGCAGCGTTCTTTGGGTTTCGCCTGCCCCGAGCACCTCGGCCGGATCGGGGGCCGTGCGGTCCGCAGGCAGTGCCAATGGCGGCGCGCCGACCTTGGCCAGTTCGGTGGCCACACCGCTGCCCAGGACATCACTTTCGCGCGACTTGCCGAGTGTCGTGAACAGCTCGCGCAAACGATCCACCAAGTCGGCAGGGGGCGCCGTCACCCAGGCCCGGAAACCGCGCAAGGCACTGCGAAGTCTGCGGATGCCGACCCTGAGTTGATGCACCTGTTCGACCTGAAGGTTTGCATCGCCATCGATGATGCCGATCGCGCTGCGTGTGATGTGCTCCAGACATTCGTCGATGACGACGCCAAACGCTTCGAGGGCACCGGCGCGGCGGGAGTACTGGGGCCGGACGGCCTTGCGCAGAGGGGCGTACGGCACGCCTTGCGCGAGCAGATCGCCTCGTTCCGCCTTGCTGCGCGGGTCGTAGATCAGGCCGAACCGCTTGCGCCATCGCTCGGCGAGGGCCAGCAGCGCCGTCGTCGAGCCGGAGAACAGCTCGAACTCGATTTCCAGGATCCGTTGGGTCGAATCGGCCGCCAACAGCCGACCTTCGTCGAATGCAATCTCGACGACTGCAGCGCGTGTGCGAATCCGTCGGACAGTGCGCCGGACTTCGGTCCGGAATCGCACCCCGAGCTCGACGCCCTCCGAACTCGCTTCGCCCAGGACGGCGACGAGGCGATTGCCCGGCAGGGTACCCGCGTGTTGCATTGCGTCGTGAGTGGCGTCGGGCCGCATCACCTCATGCTCGAATCGCTCCAGCGGCTTGGCCCCGGGCCCCTTCAAGGTCTGGACCCATTGGCGACCCTCGCGCCGCAGGCGCCAGGCCAGCCCTGCCTCGGCCAGACGACGGTCATCGGTGTCGAGGTACATCGCCGCGAGCGATGTCCGCTCGGGCGGCGCAGCCCCCCTGGACACCTCGGCCAACACCTTGGCACGTGCAGCGCGGGGCACGAGAAACTTCAGTTCGATTTCGGTCTGATTCTTCACTGCGGGTGCCGAACATCGCCTTGGCGGCCGAGTCATTTTTCAGCCGAAAGTCGATCGATCGCGATTCGACGACGGCATAGCCTACAACCTGCTTGCTGCAACGGCAGCGCCAGCGCAGGGACCACGTCGTCAGACCATCGCAAGAGGTTCAAGCGAGAGTTCCGCGGCGCGGAACGCACTTGCACTTGCGCTGGTGGAGTGCCTTCGTGCAGTGGCAACGCCGTCCAGCCAGTAGGCGAACTCCCGATGGTCGAGAACGGTAGGTGCCGTTGCCGAGGGCCGCTTCGACCCCTGCTCGCACACGCCCTGGTCGATGTGCACATACGAATTGTGAACCGTGACGTGCCGGGTGGGTGTGTGACCGACGTAGGTCATCGGCAATCGGCCCAAGGGCATCGCGCTGACATGAACCGAGCGCCCGGAAAACTGCAGCGCGATCAGCTCGGATTTCATCGCTGCCGTCACATTGCGTTTGGACGTGGCAATTGCTTCGGCCTGGCGAACGCCGACCGACTCGCCGCTGAACAGCTTGTTCTGAGTGAGCCCGACCGGGAACAGATCACCATGGGTCACATTGAAGGAGACATCTCCCTCGACGTGGAGCGCGACGGGCAGGCTCGCGATCCTGTCGGCCAGCCGGCTGACGGTCTTGTAATTCTTCGAGAGGGCCTCAAGGACCCAATCGCTGCCCCCGCAGGCCAATTTCCCTGGCGGCCGCCGAGCGCCGAATTGCTCAAGTATTTTCAAGAGAGCCAACTCATGGTTGCCCAGCACGGCGAAGAACCAAGGTTCCTCGATCAAGGCCAGAGTGCCGAGCGAGTCGGGGCCGCGGTCGATCAGGTCTCCGACCGACAAAACCCGGTCACGGCCCGGGCGGAAGCCGATGCGGTCCAGTTCGCTTTCGAAGAGAGACCGATGACCGTGAAGATCCCCGACGACGAGGTCACGGCCGACCGTGTTCCTGGGAAGGCGATGGCAGCGCTTGAACCTTGAAATCTTCATCGCGAGAACCTAAGTGCTCACAGGCGGGAGCCTGTGTCACTCGCATGTCGCCAGGGTCGCCGGAGCCTAGGCGCAACATGTGACGAAACTGTGAAATCAAGCGGCGAAAGCCAGCGATGGTGGCGATGACGCGTGACTCCGCCGTTAAGGCCGCACGACGATTCAGTGATGTGGCCGGTCAGGAGACCGTCGTCAATCCAGCCATTGGCGTGAGAGCGGTGATGGCGTCTTCCCGCATCTGCGCGGCCCAATCGATGATCTCCAGCCGACCGTCGGCGTGTTCCACGAGCGCCGTCAGGCTTTCGACCCAGTCGCCGTCGTTGGCATAGAGAACGCCGTCTATGTCGCGCAACTCTGCGTGGTGGATGTGCCCGCAGACGACTCCGTGCGCGCCGCGCTGGCGTGCCTCACGGGCCACCGCAGCCTCGAAATCGCCCACGTAGCTGACTGCCCGCTTGACCTTGTGCTTCAGGTACTTCGACAGTGACCAATAGGGCAGGCCCAGGCGTCCGCGCAGGCTGTTGAGGTGGCGGTTGGCCTTCAAGGTGAACTCGTACAGCGAGTCACCCACGTAGGCCAGCCACTTGGCGCACTGGATCACGCCGTCGAAGAGGTCACCGTGCGTGACCCATAGCTTGCGGCCGTCAGCCGTCTCGTGGAGCCACTCGTTGGCGACCTCGATGCCGCCGAAGTTGTGGCCGAGGTAGCGGCGCGCGAACTCGTCGTGGTTGCCCGGAATGAAGATCACTCTCGTGCCCTTGCGCGTCTTGCGCAGCAGCTTCTGGATGACGTCGTTGTGGGCCTGCGGCCAGTGCCATTGGCGGCGCAGCTGCCAGCCGTCGATGATGTCGCCGACCAAAAACAGCGTGTCGCTCTCCACGCGCTTGAGGAAGTCGAGCAGGGCCTGCGCCTGGCAGCCGGGGGTTCCGAGATGCAGATCGGAAATCCACAGCGTTCGGTAGCGGCGCCTGACGTGATGGGGCGCTTCGTCGGCGTCGTCGGCAAACGCTCCTTTGTCGCTCCATTCGGCGAAGAGCTGGGCTTCGTTATGCATGCCCTGCATGGTGCGTCGCGCATGTGTCCGGACCATGGCACGCCGAAGTCGATGGTGTGACGATGCCGCCGAGACGGAAGGTTCTACACGACGTCCGGCAAACGCAACAAGGCCCGTCCGACGCTCACACGGCTGCCGGTCGCGACACCATCGCACAAGGTGAATCCGCGCGGCGCGAACACGAGGATGGTGGAACCGTGCTGGAACCAGCCCATCTCTTCGCCCTTGCCGAAGGTCGCCGAACAGGGAATCTCGTGCGGCCCGCGGTAGCGCAGATGCAACAGCACATTCAGGAAGTGCAGCCGGATGCTGGCCACGAGGATCGCCGCCACCGGCACGATCGCGATGGGCTGCCCGCCGGCCTTCAGGCGCGCCCGCAGCACCGCACGTTCGTTGCGGCAGAACAATCGCTCCACCCGTTTCAACGCGATCGGGTTGACGTTCCAGGTGTCCCCGCTCAAGTAGGTGACGTGCTCGACCGTGCAATCGTGCGGCGCATGGAAGCGGTGGTACATGCTCGACGTGAGCCGCATCGTCACGTAGACGCCGTCGCGGAACGCGGTCGTGTCCTGCGACGGCCCGAACAGCTCCTCAATCGAATACGGAAAGCCCTTGGCCTGAAACACCTGGCCGTCGCGCACCGTGCCGCACTCGCCGACGATGCCGTCGCACGGGCTCGTCACGACAGCGGGGTCGGGGTCGATCGGGCGGGCACCTTCGACGAGCTGCCGCGTGAAGCACTCGTGCAGGCTCGTGAAACGCTGCTGGCGCGCCTCGCTCAGGTCGAGTTCGGTGAACAGGCGCCACGCCGCAATCGATGCCCTGCACACGAGCGGGTGGCGGATCTGGCTGAACCAGCCCATGAAGCGGGTCAGCATCAGGCGAGGCACGCGGTTCGTGAGCAGGAAGTTGAGGTCTTCCTGCAACAGCAAGCGGCGCAAAGGGCTGGTTTTCATCGAGTCGTCAATTCCGTTTGGTAGACATGGGCCATCGACT
>JANYJL010000028.1 GCA_025361845.1 Rhizobacter sp. | reverse complement strand
TCCGCCGGATCGATCGTGACTGCCGCCGGGTCACCCGTGAACGTCACGTCCGTGGTGCCGATCAGCGTGAAACGCTGCTCGTAGGGGAGCGCAAACACGACGCGGCCGTCGCCGCTCTGCAGCAGATAGGCGTCGGTGGCGCCTTCGATCCGCGGTACAACGATGTGGCTGCCCTTCACGAGCCGCAGCGACTTGCGCTCCGCGGCGTGTGCATGTTCGGCCAGGAACTGCGCGGCCCACGGGCCGGCGGCGTTGACGAGGGCGCGCGCCGTCACTTCGCGGATCTCGCCGCGGGTGTTTTGCAGGCGAAGCTGCCAGCTCGCGGTGCCGCGTTGTGCATCAATGCAACGCCAGCGGGTCAGCACGGTCGCACCATGCTCGACGGCATCCATCGCGTTGAGCACCACGAGGCGAGCGTCGTCCACCCAGCCGTCCGAATAGACGAAGCCCTTGGTGAAGCCGGGCTTCAGCGGCACGCCCGCCGGGTGCTTGCGCAGGTCCACGGTGCGCGAGCCGGCCAGCACTTCGCGGCGCGCGAGGTGGTCGTAGAGGAAGAGGCCGGCGCGGATCATCCACACCGGCCGCATGCCGGGGTCGTGCGGCATCACGAAGCGCAGCGGCCACATGATGTGCGGCGCGCTTTTCAGCAGCACCTCGCGCTCGGCGAGCGCCTTGCGCACGAGCGAGAACTCGTAGTACTCCAGGTAGCGCAGGCCACCGTGGATCAGCTTGGTTGACGAGGACGAAGTGTGCGAGGCCAGATCGTCCTTCTCGCAGAGCAGCACGTTCAGCCCGCGCCCGGCCAGGTCGCGGGCGATGCCGGCACCATTGATGCCGCCGCCGACGACGAGCACGTCGCAGCTGGTCGGCACCGAGGTGCCGTCGCTGAGCGGGTGGGGAAGTGGAGCGTTCAAGGACGGTTCGACGAAGTTCGTTAATGTTCGTTTGTAGCCTTTTTGTTTTCGTTTCGTAGCATGGAAATCCCGCATGGCCTTTCGGAATGCTTCGTTTAGCCTCGGCGCGCATGAATCCCAACCCCCGCCAGACCCAGCTCGTCGATGAGGTGCAGCGGCTGGGTGCGGTCTCGGTGGAGACGCTGGCGGACCACTTCGGCGTGACGCTGCAAACCGTGCGCCGCGACGTGAAGCTGCTCTCCGATGCCGGCCTGCTGGCCCGCTTTCACGGTGGCGTGCGGGTGCCGAGTTCGACCACCGAGAACATCGCCTACCGCCAGCGCCAGCAGCTCAATGAAGCGGCCAAGCAGCGCATCGCCCGCGCCGTCGCGAAAGCGGTGCCGAACAACTGCTCGCTCATCATCAACATCGGCACGACCACCGAGGCGATCGCGCGTGCGCTGATGCAGCACAAGGGCCTGCGCGTGATCACCAACAACCTGAACGTCGCGGCGATCCTGTCCGACAACCCGGACTGCGAAGTCATCGTCGCCGGCGGCGTGGTGCGCTCGCGCGACCGCGGCATCGTCGGCGAGGTCACGGTCGATTTCATCCAGCAGTTCAAGGTCGACATCGGCCTGATCGGCATCTCCGCGATCGAGCCCGACGGCACCTTGCGCGACTTCGATTACCGCGAGGTGAAGGTGGCGCAGGCCATCACCCGCCACTCGCGCCAGGTGTGGCTGGCCGCGGACCACAGCAAGTTCAACCGCCCGGCGATGGTGGAGCTGGGGCGGCTGGAGCAGGTGGATACGCTGTTCACCGATGCCGAGCCACCCGCGCCTTTCCCGGCGTTGCTCGCCGAGGCGGGCGTCCAATGCGTCATCGCGGACTGAGGATGCACACATGACCTATCTGCTCGCCCTCGATCAAGGCACCTCCAGTTCGCGCAGCATCGTGTTCGATGCGGCCGGCAGCATCTTCGCGATGGCGCAGCGCGAGTTCCGCCAGATCTACCCGCAGCCCGGCTGGGTCGAGCACGACCCGATGGAGCTGTGGACCACCCAACTGGCCACTGCGCAGGAAGCACTCGCAAAAGCGAAGCTGAGCGCGAAGGACATCGCCTCCATCGGCATCACCAACCAGCGCGAGACCACGCTGGTGTGGAACCGCGCCACCGGCGTGCCGATCCACAACGCCATCGTCTGGCAAGACCGCCGCGCCGAGCCGACTTGCGCTGCGCTGCGCGAACGCGGGCTGGAAGCGAGCTTCCGCGCCAAGACCGGGCTCGTGATCGACGCCTACTTTTCAGGCACCAAGCTGAAGTGGATCCTCGACCAGGTGCCTGGCGCGCGCGCGGCGGCGCAGCGTGGTGAGCTCGCTTTCGGCACGGTCGACAGCTGGCTGATGTGGCAACTGACGAACGGCCAGGTGCATGCCACCGACGTGACCAATGCCTCCCGCACGCTGATGCTGAACGTGCACACGAATCAGTGGGACGACGAGTTGCTGACTTGGCTCGATATCCCGCGCGAGGTGCTGCCCGAGGTGCGCCCGTCGAGCCATGTTTACGGCCACACCCGCGCGGAGCTGCTCGGCGCTTCGGTGCCGATTGGCGGTGTCGCCGGTGATCAGCAGAGCGCACTGTTCGGCCAGGCCTGCTTCAAGGCCGGACTCGCGAAGAACACTTACGGCACCGGCTGCTTCATGCTGATGCACACCGGCGCGCAGTTCCTCACCTCGACGAACGGGCTCATCACCACGTCCGCTGCCCAGTTGAGTGCACAACCCGAGTTCGCCCTCGAAGGCAGCGTCTTCATCGGCGGCGCCGTCGTGCAGTGGCTGCGTGACGGCCTGCGCGCGATCCAGGGCAGCGGCGAGGTGCAGAGCCTGGCCGAAAGCGTGCCCG
>JANYJL010000019.1 GCA_025361845.1 Rhizobacter sp. | reverse complement strand
CGGAGTCGTTGGCGGTGGTCGTGCCGATCAGCTTGGTGCCGTCGTACACGTCGATCGTGGCGCCCTTCTCGGCCGTGCCGCTGATCTTCGGCTGGGTGTCGTCGGTGAAGTCGTTCTTCTTCAGCTCGCCCTTGAAGTCGCCCACGTCGTCGAAGACGCTGGTGATGAGCGGCTTGTCCGGCGCATGCGTGTCGATCACGACGGCGTAGGTATTGGAGGCCTTGGACTCGTTGCCCGCGGCGTCGATCTCCTTCGCGGTGAAGTCGTGCTTGCCGTCGGCCAGCGTCGTGGCGGGCGTCAGGCTCCAGCTGCCATCGGGCTTGACGGAGGTGATGCCGAGCAGGGTGCTGCCGTCGAACACCTGGATGGTGTCGCCCGGCTTCGCGCCGGTGCCTTCGATGGTGGGCGTGGTGTCGTCGGTCGGGGTGCCATCGGCGACCGCGCCTTGCTTGGCGCCGACATCGTCCTTGACGGTGGTGATCACCGGCGCATCGGGCGCCAGGGTGTCGATCGTCAGGCTGTAGGTGTTGCTGTCCTTGCTGAGGTTGCCGGTCGGGCTGGTGGCCTTGGCGGTGAAGCCGTAGGCGCCGTCGACGAGCGCGGAGGTCGCGGACGGGGTCAGGCTCCACTGGCCGCCGGCGTCGGCGGTGGTGGTGCCGAGACTCACGTTCTTGCCGGCCGCGTCCTTGTAGAAGACCTCGACCGTGTCGCCCGCGCGGGCCGTGCCTTCGAGCGTGGGCGTCTTGTCGTTGGTGGCGCCACCATTGGCGACCACGCCGGTCTGCGGCGCCGCATCGTCGAGCGCACGCGTGATGACCGGGTCGACGACGGCGCTGGTGTCGACCGTGAAGTCGATCGACCCCGGCGGCGCGATCACGTTGCCGGCCGGATCGGTGCCGGTGGCGGTGATGCTGTGCGGGCCATCGGCCAGCGGGGTGGTGGGCGTCAATGCCCACTTGCCATCCGGGCCGACGGTGGTGGTGCCGATAAGCGTGGTGCCATCGAACACCTTGACGGTCGCGCCGGGTTCGCCCGTGCCCTTCAGCGTGGGGGTTGCGTCGTCGGTCTTGCCGCCGGGTTTGATGACGCCC
Source organism: Rhizobacter sp. (assembly GCA_025361845.1). Lineage (GTDB taxonomy): Bacteria > Pseudomonadota > Gammaproteobacteria > Burkholderiales > Burkholderiaceae_C > JANYJL01. The sequence goes on along the minus strand of JANYJL010000019.1, from coordinate 7,790 downwards.
TGGCTGGTGCCCACGTCGTCATTGGCGGTGTCGAGGGTCAGCGCCGGCGCGTGTGTGTCGATGGTGAACGGGAACGGCCCGGTCGGGTCGCTCTGCACGCCCGCGGCGCTCACCGCCGTGGCGGTGATGGTGTGCGGGCCTTCGGCGAGTGCCGTGGTGGGCGTGAAGCTCCAGTCGCCCTTGTTGTCGGTCGTGGCGGTGCCGATCTGCACGCCGTTGTCGAAGATCCTGATGGCCAGGCCGGGGCCGGCCGTGCCGACCACCGTAGGCGTGGTGTCGTCGGTCGGGCCGTTCTTCTGAATCGGGCCGGTCACGCTGCCGGCGTCGTCGTCGATGCGTGTGATGGCAGGTGCGACCGGGCCGTTCGCGTCCACCGTGATCGGGTACGGGTCGCTCAGCGCGCTCGGGTTCCCGGCCGGGTCGGTGGCGACGGCGGTGAGGCTGCGCGGGCCGTTGAGCAGCGGGGTGGTGGGCGTGAGGCTCCAGATGCCGGTGACAGGATCGGCCGTCGTCGTGCCGAGCGGGCGGTTGCCGTCGTACACCGTCACCGTGGCGCCCGGTTCGGCGCTGCCCTGGACGGTCGGCAAGGTGTCGTCGGTGACATCACCCTTCTTCACGTCGCCCTTGAAGTCGCCGACATCGTCGACAACGTTGGTGATGAGCGGCTTGGCCGGCGCCACGGTATCGACCGTGATCGGATACGGGTCGCTCGCCGGGCCGGGGTTGCCGGCCGGGTCGGTGGCCGTGGCGGTGAGGGTGTGCGGGCCTTCCGGCAGCGGCGCTGCGGGCGTGAGGGTCCAGGCCCCGGTGACGGGGTCGGCCGTCGCCGTGCCGATCGGCTTGCCGCCGTCGAACACGGTCACGGTGGCGCCGGGCTCGGCGGTGCCGGTGATGGCCGGTTTCGTGTCGTCGGTGACACCGCCGCTCGGCACGTTGCCCTGCTTGGTGCCGATGTCGTCTTCCACGCCGGTGATGGCCGGCTTAGCCGGTGCACCGAGGTCGATGCCGTACGTGAGCTGGGTGGCCGCGGCCACGGTGTTGCCGGCGTTGTCGCTCGTCACGACCTTGGCGTCGATGGTCTTGTCGGGGTCGTTGGCCAGGTCGCTGCCGGGCACGTTCACGGTGAACACGTTGCCGGCCTTCACCGTCGTGTGGAAGTCCGCGCCGTTGATCGTGACGGTCACCGGGTCGCCTACCTGCACATCGCCGCCCACGGTGCCGCTGACAGGCACCGCCGTCAGCTTCGATTCGGCGAGGTTGACGATGCCGTCGCCGGTGAAATTGGCGTCGAGCTTGATGGTCGCCTTCGGCGGGTCGGTGTCGAGGCGGTAGTCGACCGAGTCGCTCGCGCTGGCGACGTTGCCGGCGGTGTCCGTCGTGGTGACGGTGGCTTCAATGCGGCGGTCGGCATCCGCCTTGAGCTCCGGGCCGGGCACATTGATGCTGAAGGTGCCGTCGGCCGCCACGCTGCCCACGTAGGGCTTGTCGTTGACGGTGATGGTGACCGGGTCGCCCAGGTTGAAGCTGCCGCTCACCTTGCCCGTGACGGGCACGCTGGCCGCCGCCGCTTCGGTCGAGTTGACGATGCCGTCGCCGGCGACATTGGCGTCGAGCGCGATGCCGATGTCGGGGCGCTGGGTGTCGACGGTGAAGTGGAGCGGCGGGCTCGGCAGGCTGGTGTTGCCAGCGGGGTCGGTCGCAGTGGTGGTGATGACGTGCGGGCCGTCGACGAGCACCGGCGTGTCGACCGACCAAGTGCCATCAGGCTTGACCGTGGTGGTGGCGATCGGCACGGTCGGCGTCGACGAATTCGTGTCGTAGATCGTGATCGTGTCGCCCGGCGTCGCACCCTTGCCGCTGACGGTCGGCTTGGCGTCGTCGGTGATGCCGTTGTTGGGGATGGTGCCGGTGGTGCTGCCGACGTCGTCGGTCGCGATCGGCGTGCCCGGGGCCGCCGGCGCGTGGGTGTCGACCGTGAAGTCGAGCGGGGCGGAGGGTTTGCCGGGCTGGCCGGACGGGGCGGTCACGACCACGGTGATGCTGTGCGGGCCGTCGACCAGGGGTTTGACGACAGGCAGCTCCCAGGTTCCGTCCGGGCGCACGACGACGGGCTTTTCAATCGGCTTGCCGTTGTCGAACACGGTGACCGTGGCACCCGGGGTTGCGTCACGGCCACGGATGTCGGGTTGGTTGTCGTTGGTGATGCCTCGCTGAGGGATCGGGCCGAGACGGGCCGGCACATCGTCGATCGCTTCCGGCGTGGGCACTTGTGATGCCGCAGGCTGCTCGGCGGCGGCGCGCTCGACCGGCACCTGCGACGGTGGCGGCGCAAAGTTGCGCTCGTCGCGGCCCAGGTCCGGTGCCTCGGTGATGCGTTCGACGCGCAAGCCTTCGCTCAATGCCGAGTCGGCCCCGTTCGGGTTGGCGGTCGGCGTCGGCAGATCGTCCGCGCCGACTGCCGGGGCGCCCTTGGCAACTGCCGGCTTGGCGCTGCTGGCGGCTTTGCTTTTCACCAGCAGCGAGGCAGCGGACAGTTCATCGACTTCCGGTGCGGCAACCGCAGCGGCCGTCTTTCGGGCGCCGGTGACCGGGCGCTTGGCTGCCGTGTTCTGCGCCAGCAGCACGTCCGCTGCGATGCGGGAAGTGTCGGGGTGGTTGGTTTCGCGGGCCATGGGCGGGATCTCCATTTCGATGTCTTGGGGCGACAGTCAAGGGCCTATGTCACGGACAGGCAGCCCAAACCACGCAAAAATTCACGGTATTGCCCGACTATCGCATCCCCAAGACACGCCGCAAAGCCCCGCCCACCCCCTTCTTTGAAGGGTCGGAAGCATCGAACATTCATGTAAGCGGGCGCTCGCATTCAAGGCGCCGCCAATGGGCCTACCGATACAGAAGCGGCAAAACGGCCGGAAAGCCGCGCCAACACTTGTTCATGCCAACCATGGAATCCGATACTTGATCGAGTTCGCCCAGGCAATGAAGCGGGCGGGGCTGTACAGCGACTTCCCCCACCGATTCGGATCGCTCAGCACCTGGTCTCCGAGACCCACTGCGCTACGACTCAGAACGTGGTTGAGTACCCGGATCGTTTCGCGATGGGCATTGAGAATGGCGTTCACATCCTCAGCGCGCTCCAGCCAACTCTCGAAGCTCGCATCGTCGCCGGCATAGGTCGCTCGATCGGGTTGCCCGAATGGTTCAAGTGTGAAGTGGGGCGGCTGGTTGAAGCGTTGTTCTGTGTCGAACTCCCAGAGCTCGGGGCCTGGGAATCTCATCACTGGCTCACCGAGAATGACGCTGTGCGGGTCCAGTCCAGCTAGTACGAGGAGGCCTTCGTCGCGTGACCAAGCGTCCAACTTCAACCAGTAGGCCAAATCGAGTATCCGATCGGATCTGCTCTTGCTTCCTCGCCTCGCTGCAACACTTCTGCGATCCAAATCGGATCATTCAAGAGCTCATCTAAGGCAGCCAATCTCTTGCGGCTGATTATCATCGCGCGCCCTTCGGTGCGTTCCTTGTTGGGGGCCGCGCCGGCCGGGCAAGGGAACCCGGTTTTCTCTCCGTCGAGATAGGCGCGGCTTACTCGGTCAGGCCACTTGCTTGAAACGACCGAGGACCACCTTCCCGGCGGTCATCAGCTGTTCGATGTAGTCTGCCCAAGACTGCAACATCTCGCGTCGCTGCGGTTCGTACTCGGCGCGGTTGTAAACGCCACGCACGCCGCCAATGGTGTGATTCAGCGCCTTTTCAACTACATCCGACGGCCAGCCCTTCTCATGCAGATGGGTCGAGGCCGTGCGCCGAAGGTCGTGAATGGTGAAAGCGGGTATCGGCTGGCCGGCCAGTGCAGTCTTCAGCGCCGTGTTGATGGCGTTGTGGGCGAATGGCTTGGTCAGGCTACCTCGCCCAGGCATCACCAACTCGCTACCGCCAGCCAGGGCTTGCAGTTCCTTGAACAGCGACATCGACTGACGAGACAGGAACACGATGTGCGGCTTGCCCGTTTTCGAGTGCTCGGCCGGGATGTGCCACTCGGCCTGCTCGAAGTGCACATGTTCCCAGCGGGCCAACAGCAATTCAGACTTGCGCACCATGGTCAGCAAGATCAAATGCAGGCCGATCTTGAATTGGCGCCGGATATTGGACTCGAACGCTGCGGTCAGGAACTTGCGGATTTCATCGCCTGACAGCGCCCGCTCGCGCGACTTTGCCTTGTGGACATGGCGCATGGGCAGGGCCCGCACGGGGTTCGTGGTGGCCAGGCCGGCGGTCAGCGCGTAGTCGAACAGACGCTTCAGAAGACCGCGAATCTCGCCGGCGGCAGCGTCGAAGCCTTCATCCTTCTTCTTCCAGATGATCGCGCGCACGTCTTCGGTCGTCACGTCCCGCACGGCCTTCGTGCCGATGGCGGGAACGATGGACTTATCGAAGTACCGCAGCGGGCTGGTGAGGTTCTGGCGGTCTTTCGCCACGATTTCGCGAAAGAAGCGTTCGCCGAAGTCAGCCACCGTGGTTTCGTCCGCCGCGGCCACCTTCGCCAGTTGCTTCTGCTGGGCAGGCGACGTGCCCATTGCGGCCGCCTGTGCGGCTTCATGGCGCCTGAGGCGGGCGTTCTTCAGCGTCAGAGCCGGGTACCTACCCAGCGTGAGCTTCTCTTGCCTGCCGTTGATGCGGTATCGGAACCGCCAGATCACGCCGCCGGTCGGGAACACCTCCACATACAGGCCGCGCTCGTCGGCCAGTGTGTAGGGCTTGTCCCTCGGCTTCAGAGCCTTCAGCGTCGTGTCGGTCAGTGCCATGCATCCCCCGTTTGTGTCCAAGTTGGTCGCCGTTCCGTGTCCAAGTGGCCGCTTGGACTTCAACTTGGACACGCCAGCCATCGGCTGCTGTGATGTTCACTTGGACATTGTAGGAACAACGAGTGCTACTGTGGCAAGGGTTTGCAGCGGTTCTTTAGATTTCAGTGGACAACACCGGAAGCCGTGCTATTTCCCGATACAGAAGCGGCTGAAGATTTCGCCGAGTAGATCGTCGGCCGTGAAGGCGCCGGTGATGTCGCCGAGCGCGTCGTGCGCAAGGCGCAGCTCTTCGGCCAGCAAGTCGAGCGCGCCGTCGGCGCGGGCGGCGTGGCTGCGCGCGAGTACGAGGTGCTCTTCCGTGCGCCCGAGCGCCTGCACATGGCGTGCGCGGGCGATGAACAGGCCTTCGGGCGGCGCCTGCCAGCCCGCCTGTTCCAGCAAGGCGCGGCGCAGTTCGGCCAGGCCCTGCCCGGTGCGCGCCGACAGCATCAGGCCCGGCCTTTCTGGCGAGCGCGGCGCCACATCGGCCTTGTTGAAGACATGCAGCAGGCGCGCCCCGTTCGCTGACATGCCGGCCAGCTGCGCCGCGATCTGGCGTTCGCCATCGTCGTAGTCGGGCTGCCCGGCCCTGGTGAGGTCGTGCAGAAAGACGACGGCGTCGGCTGTCTCGATCTCGGCCCAGCTGCGGGCGATGCCGATGCGCTCGACTTCGTCGTGCGCGTCGCGCGGGTCACGCAGGCCCGCGGTATCGGTCACGTGGATGGGCACGCCTTCGATCTGGATCGTGCCGCTGATCTTGTCGCGCGTGGTGCCGGGAATCGGCGTCACGATGGCCAACTCCGCCCCCGCCAGCGCGTTGAGCAGCGAGCTCTTGCCGACATTGGGCAGGCCTGCCAGAACAACCTTGATGCCTTCGCGCAGCAAGGCGCCCTGGCGCGCGCGGGCGAGCACCGAAGCCAGGTCGGTGATCACGCCATCGAGCCGGCCGCGGGCATTGGCTTTTTCGAGAAAGTCGATCTCTTCTTCCGGAAAATCGAGTGTCGCCTCGACCAGCATGCGCAGTGCGATCAGGCGGTCGCGCAGGGCGTTGATCTGGGTCGAGAACGCACCGCTCAGCGAGCGCCGCGCCGAGCGCGCGGCCGCTTCGGTGCTCGCGTCGATCAGGTCGCTCACGGCCTCGGCCTGCGCGAGGTCGAGCTTGTCGTTCAAGAACGCACGTTCGGTGAATTCGCCCGGCTCGGCAAGCCGCAGGCCGATGCCGCGGCCGGCTTCCAAGCAGCGCGCCAGCAGCAGTTGCAGCACCACCGGGCCACCGTGGGCCTGCAATTCGAGCACGGCCTCACCGGTGTAGGAATGCGGCGCCGGAAACCAGATCGCGAGGCCCTGGTCGATCGGCTCGGCATCGCCGCCGACGAAGAGCAGGTAGGTCGCATGGCGCGGCGCGAGCGGCTTGCCACAGACCGCGTCGATCACCGCCGTGAGATCGCGGCCGGAAACGCGCACGATGCCCACGGCGCCGCGCCCGGGCGCGGTGGCCACGGCAACGATGGGTTCATGGTGGCGCGGCAGCATCGCGTGATTCTCGCGCACGCCCCGGAATCTCACGGGGCGCGGCCTGCTGGCTTGAATGGCGCGGGGGGAGGGCCCGCCAGCCCGCATGGACTGGACCTGGCACCCCCCGAGCCGGCGCAGCAATCGAACGGCTTGGGCGGAGAGGATGGCCGCCTTGCGGTTCGATCACTGCGACGGGTCTGCCCCGCATTGATCGTGAAGTGACAGCCCGTTGCCGGCGGCTGTCTCTTCTGTTTTGATACCGGCGAGTTGCGCCGTTTCCTGGAGTGAATAGTCGGCGTCGGAGCCCGCTCGCGCAACACCTCGAATGGGGGAACGGACCCCCCACGTGTGATAGTGCCGTTGCAGGTGTCACGGCCGCACCCCGCCTCGAAAAAACGGGACCATCAAGCAAAACGCCCCGCATGAAGCGGGGCGTTTATCGCAGAGCCGGGTGCGCTATTTGCCGAGCACGCCGAGCCGCTTGTTGATGACGTACTGCTGCGCGATCGACAGGATGTTGTTCGTCAGCCAGTACAGCACCAGGCCGGACGGGAACACGAAGAACATCACTGAAAAAATCAGCGGCATGAACCACATCATCTTCGCCTGAACCGGATCGGGTGGCGTCGGGTTCAGCCAGGTCTGCAAGAGGCTGGTGAGCGTCATCAGGACCGGCAGGATGAAGTACGGATCTTTGGCCGACAGGTCGCTGATCCAGCCGATCCAGGGCGCGCCACGCATCTCGACAGTTGACAGCAGCACCCAGTACAGCGAGATGAAGAAGGGCATCTGGGCGACGATCGGCAGGCAGCCGCCCAGCGGGTTGACCTTCTCCTCGCGGTAGATGCGCATCATTTCCTGCTGCATCTGTTGGGGCTTGTCCTTGAGCCGCTCGCGTATCTCGGTGATCTTGGGGTTGATGGCCTTCATCTTGGCCATCGAACCGTAGGCCTTGGCGTTGAGCCAATAGAACGCGATCTTCAGCAGCACCACCAAGCCAACGATCGACCAGCCCCAGTTGCCCAGAATTTTGTGCAGCAGGGTGAGCAACCAGAACAGCGGCTCAGCGAGTATCTTGAACATGCCGTAGTCCTTGACGAGCTCGAGGCCTGGCGCGAGCGCAGCGAGCTTCGTTTCTTCTTGCGGCCCGGCGAACAGGCGCGCATCGAAGGCCCGGCTCGCGCCTGGCGCGACTTCACCTAGCGGCACGAACATGCCCACCGAGTACACGTGTGCCATCGCGTTGGTGGCTGGGTTGATCACGTCGCGCTTATCGGTGAAGTATTCGCGCGGTTGCTTCTCCCCATCAGCTTTGTCGATCAGCCAAGCCGAGGCGAAGTAGTGCTGCACCATTGCGATCCAACCGTTGTCGGAGTTGACAGGGTGGTCAGGCTTCTCCCCTGGCGTGCGCTTTTCGATCGTCTTGAACTCGAT
>JANYJL010000368.1 GCA_025361845.1 Rhizobacter sp. | reverse complement strand
TGCCGGCCCAGGTTCTGCGCGTCGAATTGCCCGTGCGCGCCACGCTCACGCCGGCCGAGTTCCAGGCCCTGGCCGAGCGCATCGAGGCGTACTTCGGCCCGAACACCGAAGCGCTGGCCCTGGCCTGGACGCTGCCCTACGCAGTGAACTGCAACTCCATCACCGGTGCGCTCGCGCTCGGTTACGACGACGCCTTATGCGCGCACACCTGCGCTCCCTCGCGGCCCTCACCGTTCTTCAACGTGGCCAGCTCGCGGCCGTTCAAGGACCTGAAGATGCGGCCGTCGATGATGCTTGCCGCGCGCGATGTCGAGATGGCCAAGGCGCTGATCCGCCGCGGTGTGGCGTCCGATCACAGCCTGGGGCTGCGCGGTGCGCCGCCGGTGCGCGCCTACTACGTTGCCACGCCGGACCGCGTGCGCAGCGTGCGCGCCGCGCTGTTCCCACCGGTCGGGCTGGTGGCACGTGCCGGCATCGACGTTCATGTGGAAGCCACGGCGGCGCTGATCGACCCGGACCGCGTGCTGCTCTACATGACCGGCCTCTCGCGCGTCGACCACCTGGACAGCGTGAAGTGGGTTCCGGGTGCCCTCGCCGACCACCTCACCTCGTTCGGCGGCCAGCTCGACGAGAAGGGCGGCCAGATGTCGGCGCTCGCCTGGATTGCGTCCGGTGCAACGGCAAGTTACGGCACCGTGTCGGAGCCCTGTTCGCACTTGCAGAAGTTTCCGCATCCGCAGTTGCTGCTGCTCAACTACGTGCAAGGCAGCAGTGCGCTCGAAGCCTACTGGCGCAGCGTGGCCTGGCCACAGCAAGGCGTGTTCGTGGGGGAGCCGCTGGCGGCGCCCTTTGCGCGGCCGTGAGCCGACCTACGGGTTCGTGACCGCGGCCAGGCCGCTGCGCACCGCCCCTTCCAGCGTGGCGGGGTAGGGGCCGGCGATGTAGTCGCCCGCGGCTCGCAAGCCCGGTGCGATGGCCGCGCCGGGCCGCTGCAGGTTCGGCGTGCAGCGAAAGGTGGCGCGCTTTTCGATCAGTACTTTCAGTGGCTGCAGCGGCCCGCGCAGCTGCGCCGCCAGGGTCGATTGCGCCTGGCTCAGCGTGGCTTGCAGCGTGGCTTGCGCGCCCGCATCGACCCAGGCTTGCGCGCCGCTGATGACGAAGGCGAGCAGGCCTTCGGGCCCGCCGAGCTGGCCGCGGTCGAACACGAATTGCGCGGGCGCTTGCGCACCCGGATCGTCGTGCGCATGAAGCGCGAGCATCGGCGTCGGCAACACGCAGCCCGCACTGCGCAGGTAGACGGTGACGATGGGTTCGTAGTGCAGTGCCGCCGCCGCCTGCGACCATTCCGGCGCAATGGCCTGGGTGAGGCGCGCCGCCTCGCCCGGCGGTGTGGCGAGTACGACCTGGTCGAAGGGCTCGCCATCGACCGACCACGTGCCCGCATCACGCGCCAGTTGCTCGACCCGCTGCGAGAGGCGCTGGCTGGCACCCGCGCGTTCGAGCCAGCACATCGCCGGCGCCGGGAAAGCCTCGCTCAGGCTCACACGCGGCAGCAGCAGATCAGCCGAACCGGGGCCGGAGAGCAAGGCGTCCTTCAGCACGCGCAGGAACACGCTCGCGCTCGCTTCAGCGGCCGGTGTGTTCAGCGCCGCCACGCACAGCGGGTCGATCAGCTCGGCGCGCACCTTCGCAGGCAAGTTCGCAGTGAACTCGGTGACGGTGCGCGCTGCGTCGCACTCGAAGCCGCGCAGTTGCCAGCTGGCCGCCGCCCGCAGCAGCGCAAAACGTTCGCCCCAGGTCCATCCGCGATAGCGCAGCACCGCTCGCGCAAAGGCCAGCGCCGGTGCACCGGCTTGCAACTGCAAGCCGGCACCTTCGGGGTAGGTGATGCGCAAGGGCGTGCGCAGGAAGCTCCGCGCGATGTCCACACCCACCGTGCGCATCAGGCGCAGCGTGTCGCTGTAGGCGCCGATCAGGATGTGCTGGCCGTTGTCGAGTGCGATGCCGTCCCACATCACTTCGCGTGCGCGGCCACCGGCTTGTGGCGCCATCTCGAACAGCGTGACTGTGTCGCCGCGCTGCGTCGCTTCCACCGCGGCAGCGAGGCCCGCCCAGCCGGCGCCGATGACCGCGAGGCGCCTGCCGACCACACCGGCAGCCGGCACTAACGGCCCTGCCAGTTCGTGCGCATCGCGATCCAGAGCTTGCGCAGCGGCGTGAGCGAGGTGCGCTGGTGCAGCACCTGGAAGTTGTCGGCCTCGATCTCGCGCAACAAGGTGCGGTAGATGTTAGCCATCATCACGCCGGGCTTCTGCGCTGCGCGATCGGCCGCGGGCAGCAAGGCGAAGGCTTCGTCGTAGAGCCGGTGCGCACGCTCGGCCTGGAAGCGCATCAGCGCGCTGAAACGTTCGCTGTAGCCGCGGTTCAGGATCTCCTGTGCCGTGACCTCGAACTGTTTCATCTCCGACATCGGCAGGTAGATGCGGCCGCGCCGCGCGTCGTCGCCCACGTCGCGGATGATGTTGGTGAGCTGCATTGCCAGGCCCAGCTTGTGGGCATAACTGATCGTCGCCGGCTCGGTGCAACCGAAAATGCTGGCAGCGACCTCGCCGACCACGCCCGCCACCAGATGGCAGTAGCGTGTGAGGCCGGCGTAGTCGAGGTAGCGCGTTTGTTCGAGGTCCATCTGGCAACCATCGATCACGGAGAACAGGTGCGCCGCGGTGATGCCGTAGGTGATGCTGTGCGGCAGCAGCGCTTTCATCACCGGGTGGCTTGGTTGGCCGTTGAAGGCCTCGGCCACTTCCTTGCGCCACCAGGCGAGCTTGGTGGCAGCGAGGGTCGGGTCGGCGACTTCGTCGACCACGTCGTCCACCTCGCGGCAGAAAGCGTAGTAGGCCGTGATCGCCGCACGCCGCGGGGGCGGCAGGAACAGGAAGGCGTAGTAGAAGCTCGAACCGCTCTTGGCGGCCTTGTCCTGCACGTACTGCTCGGGCGTCATCGGGCTTGTCTCGCAATGGCGGGCTGCGCGCGGCGCATGCAGAGCGCGCGCCACAGCATCAAGGGGGCATCGACCGCGCCGATGGTCGGGCGAGCCTTCAAGGTGGCGAAGCCGAGCGCCTCGATCTTGTCGAGAATGCGCAGGCCACCTTGCACCACGAGCCGCAACTCCCAGCCGCCGCGGCCGGCGATGCTGTGCACGAGCGGTGCACCTTCGAGCATCAATGCGCGTGCCCACGCGGCCAGGTCGGCGACGAGGGCGTGCACGGTGGGGCTGTCTTCGCCGCGCAAGAGCTGGGGCACCGGCACCGCATGGGCTGCGCAGTCGGCTTCGGGCGCATACAGCCGGCCGCGTGCCACATCGACGCCGAGGTCTTGCCAGAAGTTGGCGAGTTGCAGCGCCGTGCAGATCGCGTCGGACTGGCGCAGCGAGGCCGCGTCGTTCACGCCGTACAGGTGCAACAGCAAGCGCCCGACCGGGTTGGCCGAGCGGCGGCAATAGTCCAGCAGTTCGGTGCGGTCGGTGTAGCGGCTCTTCACCACGTCTTGCTCGAAGGCGCTCAGCAGATCGGTGAGCAAAACGATGGGCAGCCTGAACGTGCTGATCGCAACACGCAGTCGCTCGAACACCGGCGCCCAACGCGCCGACGCCGCATCACCGCGCACCACTGCGGCCAGGTCGGCGCGGTATGCGGCGAGGTCGGCGAGGCGCTGCGCGGGCGAGGCATCACCTTCGTCGGCAATGTCGTCGGCCGTGCGCGCAAAGCCGTAGATGGCGACGATGGCGGGCCGCAGCGCGGGCGGGCACAGCAGGGACGCGACAGGAAAGTTCTCGTAATGTTCGACACTCACAGGACGTGATTGTCTACGGCTTGTGTCGAAGCCGGTTCGAGGCCCGCATTGGCCACCACCGATCAAGGTTTGACAGCGCCGGATCGCCCGAATATATTACTGACCAGTCAGTCAGTTGCCGCATCTCGCGGCCCGCGCTGCGCTCCTTTCTGCGCTTGCGCTCCCAGGATTTCCCCGAGGATCTTCATGCGACACCCGCTGTTCATCGCACTCTTCGCCACCGCCGCGCTGGCCGCCTGCTCGAAGCCCGAAACCGCACCCGACCCGGTGCGCGCGGTGCGCACGCAAACCGTGGCGGCGCAGTCGGCCGGTGGCAGCTACGAGTTCGCGGGCGAGGTGCGCTCGCGCACCGAGTCACGCCTGAGCTTTCGCGTCGGCGGCAAGATCGCGCGGCGCTCGGCGGACATCGGCGATGCAGTGAAGGCCGGGCAGGTGCTCGCGCAACTCGACCCTCAAGATCTGCAACTCGGGCAAGACGCCGCGCGTGCGGCCTTCACCGGCGCGCAGGCGAATGCCGATCAAGCCGTGGCGGACTACAAACGCTTCAAGGATCTGCGTGACCAGGGTTTCATCAGCTCAGCCGAACTCGAACGCCGCGACACCGCGCTGAAGGCTGCCAACGCGCAGCTCGACCAGGCCAAGGCGCAGTCCGGTGTGCAGGGCAACCAGGCGCGTTATGCGGCACTGGTGTCCGATGCCTCGGGTGTCATCACCGGCGTGGACGCCGAGCCCGGCATGGTGGTCGCGGCCGGTACGCCAGTGCTGCGCCTGGCGCACGACGGCCCGCGCGACGTGGTGTTCGCGGTGCCGGAAGACAAGGTCGGTCTCATCAAGGCGCTGGCGGCGCAGCCGGGGCACTTCACGGTGCGCTTGTGGGGTGCGACCGGCGCGCCGCTGGCCGCGAGCATCCGCGAGATCGCTGCCGCCGCCGACCCGGTGACACGCACCTTCCTCGTCAAGGCCGACATCGGCAAGGCCGCCGGTGACGTGCGCCTGGGCCAGACCGCGACCGTGATGGTCGAACTGCCGCAGACCGCGGGCGTGACCAAGCTGCCGCTCTCGGCGTTGAAGGAAGAGCAGGGCCGCAGCATCGTCTGGCTGGTTGATCGGGCGAGCATGACGGTGCGGCCGCAGGCGGTTCAAGTGGCGGGCGCCGATGGCAATGAAGCCGTCATCACCTCCGGGCTCGAAGCAGGGCAGGTCGTCGTGACCGCGGGTGTGCACGTGCTCAACCCCGGGCAGAAGGTGAAGTTCTATGTCGATCCGGGCGCGCCGCCCGCGTCGGCGGCTTCGGCGAGCGCCGGCAGCCCGGTGACGGTCAAGTGAGCGCGCCCGCGGTTGGCGACGCGAAACGCGCGTCCTTCAACATCTCGAAGTGGGCGCTGGAGCATTCGGCGCTCACGCGCTACCTGCTCGTCGTGCTTCTGCTGCTGGGCAGTGCCGCGTACTTCCAGCTCGGCCAGGACGAAGACCCGCCGTTCACCTTCCGCGCGATGGCGCTGCGGGTGTTCTGGCCGGGTGCCACCGCGCAGCAGGTCTCCGAGCAGGTGCTCGACAAGCTGGAGAAGACGCTCCAGGAAGTGCCCCACGCCGACAAGATCAGAAGCTATGCGAAGCCGGGTGAGGCGCTCATCATTTTCCAGGTGGCCGACTCCTCGCCGCCGAAGGAGATGCAGCAGATCTGGTACACGGTGCGCAAGAAGATCGGCGACATGCGCGCCACGCTGCCCGGCGGCGTGATCGGGCCCTTCTTCAACGACGAGTTCGGCGATGTCTATGGTTCGATGTTCGCGCTCTCGGCCGACGGCTTCACCTACGACGAATTGAAGGACGAAGCCGACCGCGTGCGCCAGCGCCTGCTGAAGGTGAAAGACGTCAACAAGGTCGCGATCTTCGGCGCGCAGGACGAAAAGCTCTACATCGAGATCTCGCAAAAGCGCCTCGCGCAACTCGGGCTCGATTTCAACCAGGTACTGGCGCAGATCGGCCAGCAGAACGCGGTCGAATCGGCCGGCGCCATCACGGCGCCGACCGACTACATCGTCGTGCGTGTGGCCGGGCAGTTCAACAGCGTCGATCAGCTGAAGGCGTTTGCGATCCGGGCCGGCGGCGCCACCATCAAGCTCGGCGACATCGCCGAGATCAAGCGGGGCTACGTCGATCCGCCGCAAGTGAAGGTGCATCACCAGGGCCGCGAGGTCATCGCGCTCGGCATCTCGATGGCCAAGGGCGGCGAGATCATCGACATGGGCAAGGCGCTGCAAGTGGCGGTCGAGGCCATTCGCGCCGAGCTGCCGGCCGGCATCGAGATGCAGCAGTTCCAGAACCAGTCGATCGTCGTCTCGCGCTCGGTGAATGAATTCGTCGGCACGCTGATCGAGGCGGTGCTGATCGTGTTGGCGGTGAGCTTCATCAGCCTGGGCCTGCACTTCAAGCCCTTGCGGCTGGACTGGCGGCCCGGCCTGGTGGTGGGCATCACGATCCCGCTGGTGATGGCGATCACCTTCGTGACGATGTACTACTGGGGCGTGGGCCTGCACAAGATTTCGCTCGGCTCGCTCATCATTGCGCTCGGCCTGCTGGTGGACGACGCGATCATCGCGGTCGAGATGATGGTGCGCAAACTCGAAGAGGGGTACGACAAGGTGCGTGCCGCGACCTTCGCGTATGAGGCCACCGCGATGCCGATGCTCACCGGCACGCTGATCACCGCAGTGGGCTTTCTGCCGATCGGCATCGCGCAATCAACGGTCGGTGAATACACCTTCGCGATCTTCGCGGTGACGGCCGCGGCGCTCGTCATCTCGTGGCTCGTTTCCGTCTACTTCGTGCCTTACCTCGGCACTTTGCTGCTGAAGAACAAGCCGCACGGGCTGGGCGCGGGCGGCGAGCCGCACGAGTTGTTCGACACGCCGTTCTACGCGCGCTTCCGCGCCACGGTGAACTGGTGCGTGCAGCACCGCTGGATCACGATCGGGTTGACCATCGGCACGCTGCTGCTCGGCCTCGTCGGCATGGGCAAGGTGCAGCAGCAATTCTTCCCGGACTCGACGCGACTCGAAGTGCTGGTGGATCTGTGGATGCCCGAAGGCAGCTCGTTTGCGGCGAACGAAGCGGTGACCCAGCGGGTCGAGGCGCGTGTGATGAAGCTCGATGGCGTGGCCAGCGTCACCACCTGGATCGGCAGCGGCGCCGAACGTTTCGTGTTGACGCTCGACCAGATCTTTCCGCAGAGCAACGCCAGCCAGCTCATCGTGCTGGCCAAGGACATCGCCGGCCGCGAGAAGATTCGCAAGGCGCTGCCCGAGATCCTGGCCACCGAGTTTCCCGAAGTGCGCGCCCGCGCCAAGCTGCTGCCCAGCGGCCCGCCGGTGCCGTACCCGGTGCAGTTCCGCGTCGTCGGGGCCGACCCGGCCAAGGTGCGCGCCATCGCCGACGAGGTGAAAGCCATCATGCGCAACAACCCGAACATGCGCAACGTGAACGACAACTGGAACGAATCGGTGAAGGTGCTGCGGCTTGATGTCGACCAGGACAAGGCGCGCGCGCTCGGTGTATCCAGCCAGGCGATCGCACAGGCGGCGCGCACGGTGAACAACGGCACCACCATCGGCCAGTACCGCGAAGGCGACAAGCTGATCGACATGGTGCTGCGCCAACCGCTCGACGAGCGCAACACGATCACCGACCTGGCGAACGCCTATGTGCCGACGACCACCGGCCGCAGCATCCCGCTGGCCCAGATCGCGAAGGCCAAGTTCGACTGGGAGCCCGGCGTGCTGTGGCGCGAAGGCCGTGACTACGCGGCGACTGTGCAGGGCGACATCATCGATGGCCTGCAAGGTGCCACGGTGACGGCGCAACTCGACCCGCTGTTCGCACCGATCCGCGCCAAGCTGCTGCCCGGTTACCGCATCGACGTGGCCGGCGCGGTGGAAGAAAGCAGCAAGGGCACCGGCTCGATCGCTGCCGGCGCGCCGCTGATGCTCTTCATCATGTTCACGCTGCTGATGCTTCAGTTGCACAGCTTCAGCCGTGCTGTGCTGGTGTTTCTGACCGGGCCGCTGGGCATCGCCGGCGTCGCGGGCGCGCTGCTGCTGCTGAACCGGCCGTTCGGCTTTGTCGCGCTGCTCGGCGTGATCGCGCTGATGGGCATGATCATGCGCAACTCGGTGATCCTGATCGACCAGATCGAGCAGGACCGCGAGCGCGGCGTGCCTGCCTGGACGGCGATCGTCGAAGCGGCGGTGCGGCGTTTCCGGCCCATCATCCTGACGGCCGCAGCCGCGGTGCTGGCGATGATCCCGCTCTCGCGCAGCGTGTTCTGGGGCCCGATGGCGGTGGCCATCATGGGCGGTTTGATCGTCGCGACGGTGCTCACGCTGTTGGCGCTGCCGGCGATGTACGCGGCCTGGTTCCGCGTCAAACCTCCTGAACAGGAGCTTGCGGCGGCTGCCAGCTAAAATGTCGGGCTTACCGAATCTCACTGTCCCGAGCGCGGGTGGCGAAATTGGTAGACGCACCAGGTTTAGGTCCTGACGCCAGCGATGGTGTGCGGGTTCGAGTCCCGCCCCGCGCACCAGCCATTAATCCAGAAAGTCGAGACATCATGTCCGTCCAAGTTGAAACCCTCGAGAAGCTCGAACGCCGCATCACGCTGACGTTGGCTGCCACCACCATTTCGTCCGAAGTCGAGACGCGCCTGAAGAAGCTCTCGCGCACCGTCAAGGCCGACGGCTTCCGCCCCGGCAAGGTGCCGATGAGCGTGGTCGCGCAGCGCTACGGCTACTCGGTGCACTACGAGGTGATGAACGACAAGGTCGGCCAGGTGTTCTCCGAAGCCGTCAACGAAGCCAAGCTGCGCGTCGCCGGCGCACCGAAGATCACCGAGAAGGAAGGCGCGCCCGAAGGCCAGGTCGCCTTCGACGCGACCTTCGAGGTCTACCCCGAGGTGAAGCTCGGTGACCTGAGCGCGGCCGAGGTGGAACGTGTGTCCACCGAAGTGACCGATGCCGCGATCGACAAGACGCTCGACATCCTGCGCAAGCAGCGCCGCACCTTCGCGCAGCGCCCGGCCGCCGAAGGCGCGCTCGAAGGTGACCGCGTGACGATCGACTTCGAAGGCAAGATCGACGGCGTGCCCTTCGACGGCGGCGCCGCCACCGGCTTCCAGTTCCTGATCGGCGAAGGCCAGATGCTCGAACAATTCGATTTGGCGGTGCGCGGCATGAAGGCGGGCGACTCCAAGACCTTCCCGCTGCAGTTCCCGGCCGACTACCAGGGCAAGGACGTGGCCGGCAAGGAAGCCGACTTCATGGTCACGCTGAAGAAGATCGAAGCGCAGCACCTGCCCGAAGTGAACGAAGCTTTCGCCAAGGGCCTGGGCATCAAGGAAGGCACGGTCGAGGGTCTGCGCGCCGACGTGCGCCGCAACCTGGAACGCGAAGTGAAGTTCCGCGTGCTCTCGCGCAACAAGGCGAGCGTGATGGACGCGCTGGTCAAGTCGGCCGAGCTCGAAGTGCCGAAGGCGCTGGTGGGCGGTGAAGTCGAGCGCATGGTCGAAGCGGCGCGCGCCGACCTGAAGAAGCGTGGCGTGAAGGATGCGGATACCGCGCCGATCCCTGCCGAGATCTTCCAGGAGCAAGCCGAGCGCCGCGTGCGCCTGGGCCTGGTGGTCGGCGAACTGGTGCGCAGCAACAACCTGAACGCCCGGCCGGATCAACTGCAAGCGCACATCGAGGAAATGGCCCAGAGCTACGAGAAGCCCGCCGAAGTGGTGCGCTGGTACCTCGGCGACCGTCAGCGCCTGGCCGAGGTGGAAGCGGTGGTGATCGAGAACAACGTCGCCGAGTTCGTGCTGGGCAAGGCCAAGGTCACCGACAAGGTCGTCGCATTCGACGAACTGATGACGGGCTGATCTGAAGCCAATCCCCCGCGCTTCGTGAACGAAGGCGCCGCACCGAAAGGTCGGCGCCTTTGCTGTTTCTGCGGCGCCGGACTTGTGGCGACATAATCAGTCCCAACGTTCGACCCGTCACCAATTTAAGGACTTCCATGAGCGCGCTGGACACAAACAACCTGGGCATGGTGCCCATCGTCATCGAGACCTCGGGCCGCGGCGAACGCGCCTACGACATCTATTCGCGTCTGCTGCGCGAGCGCATCATTTTCCTGGTCGGGCCGGTGAACGACCAGTCGGCCAACCTGGTGGTGGCGCAGATGCTGTTTCTCGAAAGCGAGAACCCGGACAAGGACATCCACTTCTACATCAACTCGCCGGGCGGCTCGGTCAGCGCCGGCATGTCGATCTACGACACGATGCAGTTCGTCAAACCCGAAGTCTCGACCATGTGCATGGGCATGGCCGCAAGCATGGGCTCGTTCCTGCTGATGGCGGGCGCCAAGGGCAAGCGCCTTGCGCTGCCGAACTCGCGCATCATGATTCACCAGCCTTCGGGTGGCGCGCAAGGCCAGGCGACCGACATCGAGATCCACGCGCGAGAGATCCTGAAGACACGCGAGCAGCTCAACCGCATCTATGCCGACCGCACCGGCCAGACGCTCGAGAAGATCCAGAACGACATGGAGCGTGACTTCTTCCTCGACCCCATCGAAGCCAAGGCTTACGGCCTGATCGACCAGGTGCTCGAAAAGCGCCCCTGATTTCACGGCGCGCAGGGCGCCGAAACAGGGCGGTCAACGGGGTCTTTCTCGACGGGAAGGCCCCGAATTCTTTTCAACTATCATTGCCGCAACTCACCCCTGCCGCGCGCTCAAACTCCCCATGGCCGACAAAAAAGGCTCCTCCAGCGAGAAGGTTCTGTATTGCTCGTTCTGCGGCAAGAGCCAGCATGAGGTCAAGAAACTGATCGCGGGACCGTCGGTCTTTATCTGCGACGAATGCATCGAGCTGTGCAACGACATCATTCGCGATGAAGTGCCCGCCGAAGGCGCGGACCCGAAAGCGGCCAAGTCCGACCTGCCGATCCCGAGCGAGATCAAGGCCAGCCTCGACAACTACGTGATCGGCCAGGACGCTGCCAAGCGCACGCTGGCGGTCGCGGTCTACAACCACTACAAGCGGCTCAAGCACATGAGCCGCACGAAGGACGAGATCGAACTCTCCAAAAGCAACATCATGCTGATCGGGCCCACGGGCTCGGGCAAGACCTTGCTGGCGCAGACCCTCGCGCGATTACTCAACGTGCCCTTCGTGATCGCCGATGCGACGACGCTGACCGAAGCCGGTTACGTCGGCGAAGACGTCGAGAACATCATCCAGAAGCTCTTGCAGAACTGCGCCTACGACGTCGAGAAGGCGCAGCGCGGCATCGTCTACATCGACGAGATCGACAAGATCTCGCGCAAGTCCGACAACCCTTCGATCACGCGCGATGTGTCGGGCGAGGGTGTGCAGCAGGCGCTGCTGAAACTCGTCGAAGGCACGATGGCCTCGGTGCCGCCGCAGGGCGGGCGCAAGCACCCGAACCAGGATTTCCTGCAGATCGACACGACGAACATCCTGTTCATCTGCGGCGGTGCGTTCGATGGCCTGGAAAAGGTCATCCAGAACCGTTCTGAAAAATCCGGTATCGGCTTCTCGGCTTCGGTGCACACCAAGACCGAAAAGCGCGTGTCGAAAGTGTTCCGCGATGTGCTGCCCGAAGACCTGATCAAGTTCGGCCTTATTCCTGAGCTGGTTGGCCGCCTTCCGGTGGTTGCCACACTCGGCGAGCTGACGGAAGACGCGCTGGTGCAGATCCTCACCGAGCCGAAGAACGCGCTGGTCAAGCAGTACCAGAAGCTGTTCGCGATGGACGGTGTGGACCTCGAGATTCGCCCGTCCGCGCTCGCGGCCATCGCCCGCAAGGCGCTCGCGCGCAAGACCGGCGCGCGCGGCCTGCGCTCGATCATGGAGCAGTCCCTGATCGACACGATGTTCGAACTGCCCACGCTCGACGGCGTGGCGAAGGTTGTGCTCGACGAGCACACGATCGAAGACGAAGCCAAGCCCCTGCTCGTGTACCGCGAACAGGCCAAGGCCAGCGCCTGAAGTTCCCTTTTTTTTTGTCAGTTCTACTGTCAGTCCGGGTTGAGCCGCTGGCTGCCACATTGCAGCGGCATCTTGCAAACGACCGCTCAAGCCTTACATCGGTTTGAGAAAGAGAGGTTCCTCCATGTCCGGACATCCCGTTTTGCCCGCCGAGAAG
>JANYJL010000343.1 GCA_025361845.1 Rhizobacter sp. | reverse complement strand
CGACTTTCCGCTGCGCTGGCCACCGAGGATCAGCTCGTGCATGCCGCCTCCGCCAGCGCAGCCCGGGCTCGCATCACAGGCCCATCCCGTCGAAACGGATGCCGAGCCAGGCTTGTCGGCCCAGGCCCTGGTAGTCACGTGCCGGTTCGACATCGCGGTCCGTTGCATTGAGAAGTTTGGCTTCGAGCTGCCATTGCGATGCAAAGCGCCAGCGGGCGTTCAGGTCGAGCGTGGTGTAACTTTCGAGCCGCACGCCGCCGTCCGGCCGCGAGCCGACGCGCAGCGCTGAAGCGCCCACGGCCCAGGCGTCGAGATCGTAGTCCGCCGTCAGGCTCTCCTGGTGCGCGGCGCGGCGCGCCAGGCGCTCACCGGTGTCCGCATCCTTCGCATCGAGAAAATCGACGCTGCCGCGCAACCTGAAGGCCGCCCAGCGTTGCGAGCCAGTCAGCGTGGCGCCTTGCAAACGCGCGCGGCTGATGTTGCCGGCGCAGCCACCCGCGTAGGCCGAGTCCGCGGGGCAGAGGCTGGGGTCGGCCTGGTAGCCGATCAGGTTACGCACTTGATTGCGGTAGACCGTGGCCGAGGCCAGGGCGCCTTCTGATTGCCAGGCGAGGCCCGCTTCGACACTGCGGCCGCGCTCCGGCCGAACGGTATCGACACCGTAGTACGGGAAGTACAGGTCGTTGAAGCTCGGCGCGCGGAAGGTGGTGCCGGCCAGTGCGCGCACGCGCAATCCGGGCAGTACTTCGAGGCTCCAGCCGAGCCGGCCCGTCGTGTTGGCGCCGTAGACCGAGTTGTTGTCGTGCCGCAGGTCGGCTTGCAAGGCGTGCCCACCGAAACCACCCGAGTAACCCACGAGCAAGGCGTTGTTGATGCGCTGAACGGGCGCCACGTAGCTGTCGGCACGGGCCCGTTCACGGACGCCTTCGTAGGCCAGCACGAGTTGCTGGTCGCCTTCGAACTTGAGGGCGTTCTGCCAGGTCAGTTGATCGCGCAGCGTGAGGTAGCGGCTCAAGGCCGTGCCTCCGCTGAGCGAGTCGTCTTCGTTGTGCGCTGCCTGCACGCTGGTGACCCAGGCCGGATCGATCTGGCCACGGTAGTCGAGTGCCGTCACGCGCGTGTCGAGGTGGCTGCGGAAGTCGGGCGTGGAGTCCGTCGGTGGGCCGTACACGCCGCTGTCGTACTGGGTGTTGATGCGGCTGTTCACCACCGTGAGGCCGATGCGATGGCCAGCGGCGGGCGTCAGGCCGAGGTTCAGTTGACCACTGCTGCGAACATAGCCGTCGCGATCGGGGTTGTAGTAGCCGTTGACATCGTTCGGGCGGATGGCCGATGTGCCTGCGCTTTTTTCATGACCGAGCGTCGCTGCATAGTCGAAGCCCGCCGCGCCGCCGCTGACGGCCACCTCCCCCTGGCGTGAGCCATAACCGCCGACTGCCACGTTGGCCATCAAGCGCAGGCCACCCGCGCCGCGGCGCGTGAAGATTTGCACCACGCCGCCAACCGCATCGGCACCGTAAAGGCTGGAGCCCGGGCCGCGCAGCACCTCGATGCGTTCGATCTGCGACAGCGACAGGCCTTCCAGCTCAGCCTGGCCCAGCGTTGCAGAGCCGATGCGCACGCCGTCGATCAACACCACGGTGCTGCTCGCACTCGCGCCGCGGATGAAGACGCCCGCGGGTTGCCCGGGGCCGCCGGTGCGCGAGACCTGCAGGCCTGCTTCGCGGCGCAGCAGGTCTTCGACCGAATCGGCCGTGCTCTCGCGAATGCGATCGGCGTCGATGACGGTCAGGTCGCCCGTGATGCCCGAGAGCGGTGCCGGCTCGCGGGTTCCGGTCACGACGACTGGCGGCAAGGTGGTCTGCGCCAGAACGGCAGCAGGAGCGAAGGTGGCAGGAAGCGCAACGAACAGGGCCAAGCCCAGGCCGCATGCAGCCAGAGGTGCGCGAGGCACCGAAACAAAGGAGATCATGAAAGGACACTCGGACAGATGGCAAACGACCCGCTTCCCCGCGGGCGCCTGCGATATGAAACGGGCACAGCCCGTCTCGCGTGTTGGCCGGTATCCGGGCTGGCGGAACAAGCCTTGCGACCTTCCCAGAAACGTGACGTCTCCAGTGGTGTGAGCGCAAGACTCAAAGCTTCGAAGAGGCTTCGTCCGCCGTACCGTTGCGGGGGCAGCGCAGATTCGGTCAACGCCGTGGGGCGTGTGTCCTTCTGCTTCCCGTTTAACTGTGCCGATTGAACATCGGCACGGGCACCAACGAGATCGATTGTAAGCAGGTGGAATGGCCACCCTACAATTGAGTACCCCACTTCAGCGTTGCGCCATGTCGAAGATCGAGGAATTGGCAGATCGGGTCGAACGCCTGCTACTGCGGCATGAAGAACTGCAACGCACTGCGGCCTTGCTGGAGCAACAAGTCGCCAGCGTGACGCACGAACGCGACAACCTGCGCTCGCGCTTGAACGCTGCGCGCAGCCGCATCGATGCGTTGCTCGAACGGCTGCCGAACGAACCAGTCGTGGCGGCCGCGGTTGCCACGTCGCCCGACACCGACAACACCCCCGCCGGGACCGCGCCATGAAGCAGATGGAAGTCCAGATCATGGGGCAGAGCTACATCCTCGGCTGCCCCGAAGGCGGCGAAATCTCGCTGCTCGAAGCGGTCAGCCATGTCGACCGCGAGATGGGTGCGATCCGGGATGCGGGCAAGGTCAAGGCGCGTGAGCGCATCGCCGTGCTGGCGGCCTTGAACCTGGCTTATGCACTGGCTGAACGCGGCCCGGTGCGCGGGCCTTCTGCGCCGGTGGCGGCGGGCGAAGTCGACATCGACGGCCTGATCGAAAAGCTCGATTTGTTGCTCGGTGCGGATGGTCAATTGCTGTGACGATGGCATTCGCTTCGGCGTAAGATGATTGCGTCCGTTGCGTTCGCGTGAGTCTTATATTTCCTTGAACCTATGCTCTTTTGAGCAAGGGCTTGGAACATCGCCTCGCCGGCGTGATCATCTCGCGTCAGATGAACCCAAAGCCTGGCTGACCTCGCCCACCTGAACCCTGGGTTCAGGAATGCGGCTCACGGCTCGCGGCGGACACCTTTCCCCGAACTCAACACAGCGCTGTGCGCGCGCTTGAGGCTCACTTTGGGGCCACCCATGAACTGGTTGATGAAGAGCGAGCCGTCGGAGTGCAGCATCGACGATCTCGTTGCCGCGCCCGCGCAGACCGTGCCCTGGGTCGGGGTGCGCAACCACCAGGCGCGCAACTTCAT
>JANYJL010000331.1 GCA_025361845.1 Rhizobacter sp. | reverse complement strand
CATCGCCATCACCGCCACGCGCGACGAGCTGGCTTCGGTGCTCGCGCACGAGATGTCGCACATCACCCAGCGCCACATCGCACGGCGTTTTACCAACAGCAAGCAGCAGTCGATGATCGGCCTTGCGGCGCTCATTCTCGGTGTGCTCGCGGCCAGCCGCGCGCGCAGTGCGGATGGTGCGAACGCGGCCATCGCCGGCTCGCAGGCCGCGGCCATCCAGGGCCAGTTGAACTTCTCGCGCGACACCGAACGCGAGGCCGACCGCATCGGTTTCGCGGTGTTTTCCAGCGCCGGCTTTGCGCCGGGCGGCATGGCCGCGATGTTCGAGAAACTCGACCAGTCCTCGCGCCTGAACGACAACGGCGGCTACCCCTACCTGCGCACCCACCCGATGACGACCGAGCGCATCGGCGAAGCGCGTTCGCGCATGGGCACCGCACCCGCGGTGGCGCCGGTCAGCGGCCTCGAACACAGCGTGGCACAAGCCCGCGCGCGGGTGCTGATGGACCCCCGCATCGATGCCTTGCGCCGCTGGCAGGCGCAGGATGCGCAGCTGCAAAGCGGCAACGCGCCCGACCGGCTGGCGGCCGCGTATGAAAGCGCACTCGCCTCGACCCTGCTGCGCGACTGGGCACGTGCCGATGCGGCGCTCGCCGTCGCCCAAGACCTGGTGCGCGCCGGTGCGAATGGCAAGGATGCGTTGGCGGCACGCGCCGCGCGGGATGTGGGCCTGCTCACTGCGCAGTCCCTGCTCGAACGCGGTGAACCGCTGCGGGCAGCGACGGCCTTGCAGCCCTACGCGGGTGACGAGGCGCGCCCGGTCACGCTGATGAAGGCACAGATCGCGTTGGCCGGTGTGCTTGCACCCACGGCCCATGCAGCGCCCGCGCCCATCGACCCGACCCTGCAACGCAGCGCCGATGTCTTGCAGACCTGGGTGGCTTTGTACCCGAACGATTCGACCGCCTGGGCCTTGCTCGGCCAGACCTGGGCGCGCCTGAACCAGCCGCTGCGCTCCTTGCGTGCCGATGCCGAATCGCGCCTCGCGCTCGGCGATGTCAGCGGTGCGGCCGACCGCCTGCGTGCCGGCCAGCGCCGCGCGCGCGAGGGCGGCGCAGTGGACTTCATCGAGGCCTCGGTCATCGATGCGCGGCTGCGCGATGTCGAGGGCCAGCGCCGCCAGATCGAGGCCGACGAGCGCGCCGAGAAGTAGCGCGGCGCGCCACTAGACTCGCTCCCAACAAAATCAAGGGGGCAGGCGATGCGGCGGTTCATCACGGCAGGGTTCGCGGCTCTGGGCACGCTGGCATTCCTCGGCGCGCAGGCGGCCAGCGTCACGGCCGTCAGCCCGCTCGGCGAAGTGGCCCAGGTGCGGCAAGTCACCGTCAAGTTCTCCGAAGCGGTGGTGCCCTTCGGCGACCTGCGCCTGCCCGACCCGATGGCCGTGGCCTGCGAAGGCAGCACACCGGCCGGCGCCGGCCGCTGGGCCAACGAGCGTGTGTGGCTCTACGACTTTCGCGAGCCTTTGCCACCCGGCACGCGCTGCACGCTGAAGACACGTGCCGAGTGGAAGCCGCTGAACGGAACGCTCGATGGCGCCGGCCCGTATGCCTTCAACACCGGCGGCCCGGCTGTCGTGAGCATGGCCCCGGGCGCGGGCCGTCGCGTCGAGGAAGAGCAACTCTTCCTGTTGCAACTCAACGGCCCGGCGGTCGATGCCACCGTGGCCACGCAGGCGCGTTGCGAGGTCGAAGGCATCGGCGAGCGCTTGGCCGTGCGCATCGTCACCGGCGCGCCGCGTGATGCGCTGATCACCGCGCGCAAGCTCGAGAACGTGGCCGAGCGTGTGCTCGTGCTCGGTTGCCAGCGACCGTTGCCCAATGACGTGAAGCTCGCGCTCGTCTGGGGCCAGGGCATCGCGGCGCGTGCGAATCCGAAGGTGAAGACGAGCATCGAACAGCGCTTCGATTTCCGTGTGCGTTTGGCTTTCACCGCCGAGTTCTCGTGCGAGCGTGAGAAGGCCAGCGCGCCCTGCCTGCCGATCCGCCCGATGAGCCTGCACTTCAGCGAACCGATTGCACGCGCACTGGCCGAGCAAGTGCGGCTGCAACCCGCCAGTGGTGCCGCGCTGGCGCCGAAGTTCGACAAGGACGACAAATCTGAAGAGTTCAGCGACGTCCAATTCGCGGTGCCGCTGCCCGAGAACAGCAGCTTCAGCATCACGCTGCCGCGCGAGCTGAAAGATGCCGCGGGCCGCGTGCTCGCCAACGCTGCGAGTTTCCCGCTCAAGGTCGCGACCGGCGATGCGCCGCCGCTCGCCAAGTTCGCGGCCGCACCCTTCGGCATCGTCGAACTGAAGGGCGATGCGAGCTCGCCGCCGATGTTGCCGATCACGCTGCGCCATGTGCAGGGCGACCTGCGGCCGGCCGCATCCAGCGGCCAGGTGCGCGTGAAGCGCCTGCAAAGCGATGCCGACATCCTCGCCTGGTACGCGCGGCTGAAGCACTACCACGAGAGCAGCCTGCCGGCGCGTGAACTGGGATTGCCGGAGTCGGAGTGGTACAGCTTCGAGACGAGCAAGGACGCACGCGGCCGCACCGTCAAGCACCGCTACGAACGCAGCGTGGCCACGCGCGAAGTGTCCTTGCTCGACAAGGACAGCGCGGCCCAACGCCTCGACCTGCCGCAACTGCAAGGCGGTGATCCGCGCCCTTTCGAGGTGATCGGCATCCCGCTCGCTGAGCCGGGTTATCACGTTATCGAAGTGGCCTCGCGGCGCCTCGGCGAATCGCTGCTCGACAAGCAGGCGCCGATGTTCGTGCGCACCGGCGTGCTTGTCACCAACCTCGGCGTGCACTTCAAGCACGGCCGCGAAAACAGCCTGGTGTGGGTCACGACGCTCGACAAGGGCAAGCCGGTCGAGAACGCCGATGTGGTGGTGAACGATTGCAATGGCAAGCCGCTGTGGACCGGCCGCACCGACGCGCAGGGCCTGGCGCGGGTGCCGCAGGCGCTCGACGAAGAGCGCGCGCGATGCCTCGTCGACGAAGGCCTGTTCGTCACTGCGCGCAAGGCCGATGACAAAGGCATCACCGACATCGCCTTCGTCTTCGGCGGCTGGAACAAGGGCATCGAGCCCTGGCGTTTCAACGTGCCCACCGCCAGCGGCAGCACGCCCGAGGCGCGCGCCCACACGGTGTTCGACCGCACGCTGCTGCGCGCTGGCGAAACCGTGTCGATGAAGCACTTTCTGCGGCTCGAAACCTCGGCCGGCCTGGCCGCGCCGAAGGCCGAAGCACTGCCGACGCGCGTGAAGATCGTTCACGAAGGTACTGGCCAGGAATTCGTGCAGCCGCTCGTTTGGCGCGGCACACGCAGCGCTTCTTCGACATGGAACATCCCGGCGGCTGCCAAGCTCGGTGTCTACAACGTGGTGCTCGAAAACGACGGCGCCGATCGGCGCCTGCGCCACAGCTGGGACAGCGGCAACTTCCGCGTCGAGGAGTTCCGGTTGCCCTTGGTCGATGCGCGTGTGAGCGGGCCGAAGCTCGTGCCGATCGCACCGAAAGAACTGGCCGTCGCCTTGCAGCTCAACTACTTCTCCGGCGGCCCGATGGTGCAGGCCGCGGCGCGTGGTTCGGCCTTGTTGAAGAGCCGCTCGCCGGGCTTTGCCGGCTACGACGAATTCTCGTTCGAGCCGCCGCGCGCGGCCGGGTCGACCGAAGAGGGCGGCGAGGGCAGTGAAGAGCATGACGACGCGAAGCTTGTCGCCGACAAGCTGCCGCTGACGACCGACAAGGCCGGCGCCGCCACGCTCGCCCTGAAAGACCTGCCGCCGATCACCCGCGCGAGCGAGCTGCTCGCCGAAGTGACCTTCAACGACCCGAACGGCGAAGTGCAGACCGCCGCCACGCGCATCGCGCTGTGGCCGAGCGCGGTGGTGCTCGGCATCAAGGCCGGTTCATGGGCCAGCAACCGCGGCAAGGTGAAGTTCACCGCACTCGCGCTCGACACCTCGGGCAAGGCGTTGAAAGGCCAGGCCATCGAGGTGCGCGGCCGTGTCGCGCAAGTCATCAGCACGCGCAAACGTTTGGTCGGCGGCTTCTACGCCTACGACAACCGCACCGAGGTGAAGGACCTGGGATCGCTGTGCAGCGGCACTACCGACGATCGTGGCTTGCTGCTGTGCGAAGCCGCGATCGAATCCGCCGGCCAGGTGGACCTGATCGCGAATGCGAAGGACGGCGCGGGCCACGCCGCGCAGGCCGCGACGAGTGTGTGGATCACCAAACAAGGCGAAATCTGGTTCGCACAAGACAACGACGACCGCATCGACGTGCTGCCCGAAAAGAAGCGCTACGAACCCGGCGAAACGGCGCGCCTGCAAGTGCGCATGCCCTTCCGCGAAGCGACCGCGCTCGTCAGCGTGGAGCGCGAAGGCGTCATCGACACGCGCGTGATCACGCTGCGCGGCGACGACCCGACCCTCGAACTGAGGATCGAGAAGGCCTGGGGCCCGAACGTCTACGTGAGCGTGCTCGCGCTGCGCGGGCGCATCCGCGAGGTGCCCTGGTACTCGCTCTTCACCTGGGGCTGGAAGGAGCCGCTGAACTGGCTGCGCTCCTTCTGGTACGAAGGCAAGGAATACCAGGCGCCTACGGCGATGGTCGATCTGTCGAAGCCCGCGTTCAAGCTCGGTGTGGCAGCGCTCAAGGTCGGCATTCAGGAACACGAGCTGCAAGTCAGCGTGACGAGCGACAAGCCGCAGTACACGGTGCGCCAGAAGGCGATGGCGCGCATCAAGGTCACGCAGGGCGGCAAGCCGGTGGCCGGTGCCGAGGTCGTTTTCGCGGCGGTGGACGAAGGCCTGCTCGCGCTGCGTGCCAACGATTCGTGGGAGCTGCTCGCCGCGATGATCCGCGAGCGCGCCTGGAGCGTGGCCACCAGCACCGCGCAGGGCGAGATCATCGGCCGCCGCCACTACGGCCGCAAGGCGGCGGCGGCCGGCGGCGGCGGTGGGCACGGCGGCACGCGCGAGCTGTTCGACACGCTGCTGGTGTGGAAGGCGGTGGTCGCGCTCGACGCGAACGGCGAGGCCGTGATCGAGGTGCCGCTGAACGATTCGTTGACGAGCTTCAAGCTCGTCGCCGTGGCCGATGCGGGCACGCAGCAGTTCGGCACCGGAGCCACCAGCATCCGCGTGACGCAGGATTTGCAGGTGCTCGCCGGCCTGCCGCCGCTGGTGCGTGAGGGCGACCAGTTCGCGGCGATGCTGACGCTGCGCAACACGACCGCGCGCGAGATGAAGGTGCATGCCACGCTGGCGGGTGTGGCGAACAGCGGCCCGGACATCACGCGCACGCCGATGGCTTTTCCAGCACAAGACCTGGTGCTCGCAGCCGGTGCCGCGCAGGAACTGGTGTGGCCGGTGAACGTTCCGGCCGATGCCTTCAGCATCGCCTGGGAAGCGGCCGCCGAAGAGCAGGGCAACGATGCATCGAAGGGCTACGCGAAAGATCGCTTGAAGCTGCTGCAACTCGTCAGCGCCGCCGTGCCGATCCGCGTGATGCAAGCGACGCTCGTGCAGCTCGATGGCCGCTACACGCTGCCGGTCGCCGCGCCCGTCGATGCGCTGCCCGAAGCCGGCATCAAGCGCGGCGGCCTGAACGTTGGCGTGCAAGCGAAGTTGAGCGGCGCGCTGCCCGGCATGCGGCGCTACTTCGAGACCTATCCCTTCATCTGCCTGGAGCAGAAGACCTCGAAGTCGGTCGGCCTGCGCGATGCCAAGCTGTGGTCGGCCGTCGCGAATGCATTGCCCACGTATCTGGACAGCGATGGCCTGGCCAGCTACTTCCCGCCCGGCAGCGACGAACGCCCGCACGGCAGCGACCGCCTCACCGCCTACGTGCTCGCGGCCACGCACGAGGCCGGCTTCGAGTTGCCGGCGCCGGCGCGTGACCGCATGCTGGCCGGCCTGCAACGTTTCGTGAAGGGCGAGATCCAGCGCGACTTCTGGTCGCCCGATTTTGCGAAGACACGGGACCTCGATGTGCGCAAGCTCGCCGCCATCGAAGCGCTGTCGCGCTACGGCAGCGCCACGCCGAAGTTGCTGGGCTCGATCAACCTCACGCCGAACCTGTGGCCCACCGCGGCAGTGATCGACTGGCTCAACATCCTTAAGCGTTTGAAGGATGTGCCCGAGCAAACGAAGCGGCTCGACGAAGTGCAGCAGATCCTGCGCGGCCGCCTCACCTACGCGGGCACCACGCTCAAATTCAGCAACGAGGAGGACGACTTCTGGTGGTGGCTGATGGACAGTGCGGATGCGAACGCGGCGCGCCTCATCCTCGCCGTGCTCGACGACCCGACTTGGCGCGAAGACCTGCCGCGCATGGTCGTCGGCAGCCTCGCGCGCCAACGCCGCGGCGCCTGGCTCACGACGACGGCGAACCTGTGGGGCTCGCTCGCACTCGACAAGTTCTCGGCCAAGTTCGAATCGGTGAAAGTGGCTGGCCGCACGTTGGCGTCGGCGGGCGATAAGCCGCAAACGATCGACTGGGCACGCCAGCCCGAAGGCGGCGCGGTGACGCTGCCGTGGCCCGACGCCGCGGGCGCGTTGACTGTCACGCAGGAAGGCAGCGGCAAACCCTGGCTGACGGTGCAAAGCCTCGCGGCCGTGCCGCTCAAGGCGCCGATCCGCGCGGGCTACGGCCTGGCGCGCACGATCACCGCGGTCGAGCAGAAAGACCCGTCGAAATGGTCGCGCGGCGATGTGCTGCGTGTGCGCGTGGAAGTCGATGCGCAGAGCGACATGACCTGGGTCGTCGTCAGCGATCCGGTGCCGGCGGGTGCGACCATCCTCGGCTCGGGCCTGGGCCGCGATTCGGCCATCGCCACGCGCACCGAGAAGCCGTCCGGCCATGCCTGGCCCGCGTATGAGGAACGCAGCTTCGAGGCCTTCCGCAGCTACTTCGATTACCTGCCACGCGGCAAGCATGTGATCGAGTACACCGTGCGCCTCAACAACCCCGGCCGCTTCGGTTTGCCGCCTACACGTGTGGAGGCGATGTATGCGCCCGAGACCTTCGGCGAGTTGCCGAATGCGGCGCTGGAGGTGGCGCCGTGAAAACCGGTTGGGCCTTCGCCGGTGTGCTGATGTGTGCGTCGGCTGCGGCCTTCGGCACGCCGAGCTTCAACGAGCTGAAGACTGCGCACCGGCCGTCCGACATCACCCTGCTCGACCGCCACGGCGTACCGATCCAGACCCTGCGCACTGATGCGAGTGTGCGGCGTCTGCCCTGGGTCGCGTTGAACGATGTCTCGCCCGCGCTGTTGCAGTCCATCGTGCTCAGCGAGGACCGGAATTTCTATGAACACAGCGGCGTCGATTGGGGCGCGGTCGCGCGCAGCGCCTGGGCGAATGCCTGGAACACGAAGACCCGCGGTGCATCGACGCTGACGATGCAGCTCGCCGGCCTGATCGACGAAGGCCTGGCGCGCCCGGCCGGCGGCCGCAGCGCAGTGCAGAAGCTTGGCCAGGCGCTGACCGCCACGCGCATCGAGGCGCAGTGGAAGAAGAGCGAGATCCTGGAGGCGTATCTGAACTCGGTCGCGTTTCGTGGTGAGGTGGTCGGCATCGCGGCCTTGTCGCAGACCCTCTTCGGCAAACACCCGAGCGGGCTCGATGCCGATGAAGCGGCCATCGCTGCGGCCCTGGTGCGCGGGCCGAATGCGAAGCCCGAGCTCGTGGCGCAGCGTGCTTGCCAGGTGCTGCGTGCGCGCCAGCTCGGGTGCGACGGTGTGATGGCCTTGACCGAAACTGCGCTCGCGCGGCCGGGCGGCATGCCGCTTGGCGAACAGCTCGCGCCGCACTTCGCGCGGCAGGTGGTTCGTGCCGATGGCACGGCGGTGCAGGCCGGCACGCTCGACGCCGGTTTGCAACGCGTGGCCATTGCTGCGCTGCGCCGCCAGCTCGCCGAACTGGACGGCCGCAATGTCGAAGACGGCGCGGTCGTCGTGCTCGACAACACGAGCGGCGAGGTGCTCGCCTGGGTCGGCTCCAGCGGCAGCCTCTCGGGTGCGGCGCAGGTGGACGGCGTGCTCGCGCGGCGCCAGCCCGGCTCGACGCTCAAACCCTTCGTCTACGAACTCGCGTTCGAGAAACGCCTCCTCACGCCGGCGAGCCTGATCGACGATACCCCCGCGCAGATCGCCACCACGAACGGCCTTTACCTGCCGCAGAACTACGACCGCGATTTCAAGGGCTGGGTCAGCGCGCGCACCGCGCTCGGCGCGAGCCTGAACGTGCCCGCCGTGCGCGTCGGCATGCTGCTCGGGCCGGATGCGCTGTTTGCACGACTCAATGCCTTCGGCCTCGCGCTGCCGGAAAGCGGCGGCTACTACGGCCAATCGCTCGCACTCGGCAGTGCGGACGTGAGCCTGCTGGCGTTGACGAATGCGTACCGCGCGCTGGCCAACGGTGGTGTGTTCAGCGCGCCGCTTTTTGTGCCGCGTGACGATGTGAAGGCACGCGCGCCCGTTCGTGTGGCGGACCCCGCCGCGGTCTTCCTCACCACCGACATCCTGGCCGACAACAACGCGCGCGCCCGCACCTTCGGCCTCGACAGCGCCCTCGGCACACGCGGGTTCGCAGCGGTCAAAACCGGCACCAGCAAGGACATGCGCGACAACTGGTGCATCGGTTTCACCGACCGCTACACCGTCGGCGTGTGGGTCGGCAATGCGAATGGCGATGCGATGCACAGCGTCAGCGGTGTGAGTGGCGCGGCGCCGGTGTGGCAGGCGCTGGTGCGGCATCTGCATGCGGGCCGGCCGTCCTTGCGACCAGCGACGCCGGCTGGCGTCGTCAGCGTGCGGGTGGCCTTCGATGCGCAGCGCGAGCCGGCGCGCGATGAAGTTTTCATGGCCGGAACCGAGCAAGCGATTCAGCGCGCGAGCGCCGCTGTGGTCGCGGGCGGGAACGCGCCCGGCGCCGGCATCACCAGCCCGCGCGATGGCAGCGTCTTCGCGCTCGACCCCGACATCCCGCCGTCCTCACAGCGCATCACGTTCGAAGGCGAACGCGGTGTGTGGGTGCTCGACGGCAAACGCCTTGGCACCGCCACGCGCTGGCCCTGGTCACCGTGGCCGGGGCTGCACCGCCTGGTCTTGCTCGGCCGCGACGGCCAGGCGATTCAGAGCGTGCGCTTCGAAGTGCGCGGCGCCGGCGTCAAGACCGCCCGACGCTGAGCCTCAGCCCTTGCGCGCGAACAGCCGCTCCATCGCCACGTCGATCACCATGCCGCACAGGCTGTAGATCAGCGAGCCGATCAGCGCGGCCATGAAGCCGGCGACCTGCAAACCGTCGAGCAACTCGGCGGCGAAATAGAACATCAGCGCGTTGATGACGAACAGGAACAGGCCGAGCGTGATCAGCGTGACCGGCAGCGTCAGCAACACGAGGATCGGCCGCAGCAAGGTGTTCAGCAAACCGAGCACGAAGGCCGCGAGCATCGCCGAGCCGAAGCTCTTGACGACCACGCCGGGGTAGAGGTGCGCCACCAGAAGCAAGGCAGCGGCGAGCAGAAGCCAGCGGACGATGATTTTCATGGCGGAAGAATAACCCGCGATGGGTGCTCACGTTGCGGGTGGACGCGGTCTTGCCGACGCGTGGCGCTCAGCTGACGCAGCACGCGCGCGAGGCGCGAGTCCGCAGCGTTATTGCCGTACACATGACGGACAAGTTTCTTCGCAAATGCGAATCGTTCGTGTTACGCTTTGCTTTTGTTGATCGCTGTCATCGAAAGTTTTGTGTCGTGAACCCGTCCCCCAACCTGCCCGCACTCGGGGCGTCGAGCGATGCCTTGCCGGCCGGCCAGCGGCGCGCCGTGGTGGCCGCCATCCTGGCTTTGCATGGTGTCGCGGGCTGGGCCGTGTTGCAGCTGCCTGCGGTGCGCGAAGCGCTGGCCGACGTGGCGCCGATCTTCGTCAGCCTGATCGCGCCTGAAGTACCACCGAAGCCACCCGAACCAGCCCCGCCGCGCCCGGAGCCGCCGCGGCCGATGCCGAAGTTGCCACCGCCGCCGGCGCCGGTGATCACCGCGCCGCCTTTGCCGGTACCTGTACCCGCGGCCTTCGTCGCACCGCCGCCGCCCGAGTTGCCGCCGGTTCCCGAAGCGCCGGCCCCGCCCGTCGTGGTCGACGTGCAGGCGCCTCCCGCACCGCCTCCGCCCCCGCCGCCTGCGCCGAAGACGATTCCCGCCTCGGCCGTGCAGTACCTCGTGGCGCCGGCGGTCGAGTACCCGCGCCTGTCGCGCCGCGCGAACGAACAGGGCCGCGTGATGGTGCGGGTCTACATCGACGAAGCGGGCCTGCCGCGCAGCGTGCAGATCAGCCAATCGTCCGGCCATGTGCGGCTGGACGAAGCGGCCGTCGCCGCCGTGCAGAAGGCGCGCTTCAAGCCCTACACGGAAAACGGCCAGCCCACCGCGGGCTGGGCCTACACACCGATCGACTTCGACTTGGAGAAATGAGCGATGAACAACGACACGGCCTTGGGCTTCGGCCATTTCATCGCGCAAAGCGATGGTCTTGGCCAGACCCTGCTGGCGATTCTGGTGCTGATGTCGGTGGTGTCCTGGGCCATCATCGCGATCAAGGGCCTGACCCTGCTGGCGCGCAAGCGCCGCAGCGATGCCTTCCTGAACTTCTTCTGGAACGCGACCTCGCTCGATGCGGTCGCCGCCGAGATCAGCACGCATGGCGCGCGTGATCCGTTCTCGCACCTCACCAGCCACGCGATGCACGCGCAGGCGCATCACGCCAAGTACGGTGCGGCCAAACTCGAAGAGGCGGGCAGCGCCAGCGAGTTCGTCACGCGCACCATCAAGAAGGTGCTCGACGAAGAAACCACGCGGCTCGAAAACGGCCTGTCGGTGCTGGCGACAGTCGGCGCCACCGCGCCCTTCGTCGGCCTGTTCGGCACCGTTTGGGGCGTCTACCACGCGCTCGTCGCCATCGGCATGAGCGGCGCCGGCACGCTCGACAAGGTGGCCGGCCCGGTGGGCGAGGCGCTCATCATGACGGGCCTCGGCCTGGCCGTCGCGATCCCGGGCGTGATGGGCTACAACTGGCTCACACGTGCCAACCGCGTGATGGTGTCCAAGCTCGATGCCTTCGCCTACGAACTGCACACCTTCGTGTCGATGGGCCAGCCACTGAGCTCGGCGCAGTCGATGCCGAACGACACGCAGCCCGCCGGGCAGCTGCGCAGCCTGCCCGCCCGCTCGGCAGCTTGAGGAACGGACCATGGCCTTCGCCAGTTTTGATTCCAAGAGCGCCAGCGCGCCGATGGCCGACATCAACATGGTGCCGCTCATCGACGTGATGCTCGTGCTGCTGGTGATCTTCATCATCACTGCGCCCCTGCTCACCAATGCGGTGAAGCTCGAGCTGCCACGCGCCAGTGCGCAGCCGAACGTGGCCAAGGCCGACAAGATCGAGTTCGCCATCGACGCAACCGGCGCGCTGTATTGGAACGGCGAGCGCCTCTCGCGGGCCGATGCCACGCAGCGTTTTGCCGCCGCCGGCCGCTTGCAGCCGCAACCTGAAGTGCACCTGCGCGCCGACCAGAACGTGGTCTACCGCTTCGTGGCGCAGACCTTGGCCGATGCGTCCGGCGCCGGCCTCACCAAGGTCGGTTTCATCAGCGAGCCCGAGCGGCCCTGAGGTCGCACTCCATTCACTCGGCGCCGATGGCGCCGAGCCCCATCGACTCCGTTTCAACATTCGAGGAACAGCCATGTCCCACCCGTACCGCCCTGCGCTCCTGCCCTTGGGCGCACTCGCCGCCGGCTTCGGCCTCTTCGCCGCACCGGCCTTTGCGCAGACCGCCACAGCACCTGCGGCGCCTGCCTCCGCGGCGTCCGCTGCGGCACCCGGCGAGTCGGGCGCGGCCACGCTGCCTGCCATCAAGGTGAAGGCCGCGGCCGACAAGGAGCCGCCGACCAAGGAGTCGTACCAGACCACGCAAACGCGCATCGGCAAGGGCAACCAGGAGCTGCGTGACATTCCGCAATCGATCACCGTCGTGACCGAGCGCCTGATGGACGATCGCAACCTCGACACCTTGAAAGACGCGTTGCACAACACCGCGGGCATCACCTTCATGGCGGCCGAAGGCGGCGAGGAAGACATCCGCCTGCGCGGTTTCTCGCTCGCCGCCACCGGCGACATCTTCGTCGACGGCATGCGCGACCCGGCCTTCTACGACCGCGACACCTTCAACAACGACAGCGTCGAACTGCTGCGCGGTTCGGCCTCGATGCTGTTCGGCCGCGGCTCCACCGGCGGCGCCGTCAACCAGGTCAGCAAGCAGCCGCTGAGCTTGAACCGCAACGAGGTGGCGGTGACGCTGGGCAACGCCGGCTACGCCCGCGCCACGGCCGACTTCAACGCCCAGACCGGCGAAGACGCGGCCTTCCGCCTGAACGTGATGAACACGGTGGCTGACAACCACGGCAACAAGATCGAGAAGTACGGCCTCGCACCGACCTTCCGTTGGGGCATCGGCCTCGCCGACGAGTTCTCGGTCGGCCTCTACGTGCTCGACAACAGGAACGGCATCAACTACGGCATGCCCTGGGTGCCCGTGAGCATCGATACACGCGGCGACCGCCTGCTCGATGTGTCGCAGAGCGCCTACTACGGCATGGGCAGCGATTACAACGCTGGCAGCGCGAGCTACGGCACGCTGAGCCACACCCACCGCTTCGGCGATGGCGGCGAACTGCGCACCATCGTTCGCCATGGCAGCTACGACCGCGACCAGCGCGCCAGCACCGTGCGCATCCGCCCGACGAATGCGCTGCCGGGCGTGTGCCAGACACCCTTCGTCGCCGGTGCCGCGGGCCCGCGCGTGGCGGCCATCTACGCGCCGATCACCGACGCGACCCAGCTCTGCCGCGGCACCAACAACAAGGTGCAGGACATGGACACGACTTACGCGCAGAGCGACTACAGCGGCAAGTTCAGCGCCTTCGGCCTGAAGCATGAACTGCAAAGCGGTGTGGACTTTGCCAAGGAAGACTTCAACAACTACAACATGGTGCTGCCCACCGGTGTCACGTTGACCAAACCGCTGACGACGATCGGCAGCCCGAACGACGGCGCCACTGTCGACGAAAGCCTGCGCCAGAAATCGCTCGCGCGCAGCTTCGAAGCGCAGGGTCTGGGCGTGTATGCGCAAGACCTGTTGCAGGTCGCGCCGAGCTGGAAGGTGTTGGCCGGCTTGCGCTACGACCGTTTCAAGGGCGAGTACTTCGCGCCCGCCGCCGGGGCCACGGCAGCCGTCACGCGCCAGCGCAGCGATGGTCTGTGGAGCAAACGCGTCGGCCTGCTCTACCAGCCGACTGCGGCGGCCTCGTTCCACGCGTCATGGGGTACTTCGTTCAATACCTCGGGCGACACCTACCAATACGACAACCAGACCGAGAACACCCCGCCCGAAGGCAGCGTGAACCTGGAATTGGGCGCCAAGATCGATTCGGCCGACGGCAACTTCACGACGCGCTTGGCGCTGTTCCGATCGACCAAGCTGCACGAACGCAACCGCGACCCGGACTCGGCGGCGACGGCGAACCTGCTGTCCGGCAAACGCCATTCGGCCGGCATCGAGCTCGACATCACGGGTCGCCTGAGCAAGGCCTGGGAGGTCTACGGTTCGTATGCGTGGACGCCGGTGGCGCGCATCGACGTGGGTGCACCGGGCTCGAC
>JANYJL010000324.1 GCA_025361845.1 Rhizobacter sp. | reverse complement strand
GTGCGCAACTACCCGCCGACCATCAACCACCCGTTGGAGACCGAGTTCGTGCGCGGTGTGATGGCCGAGATGGTCGGCGCTGCCAACGTGCAGGAGTTCGAGCCGACGATGGGCGCCGAGGACTTCAGCTACTTTCTGCTCGACAAACCGGGTTGTTATTTCCTGATCGGCAATGGCGACGGCAGCCACCGCGAAGGCGGCCACGGCCTCGGGCCCTGCATGCTGCACAACCCGAGCTACGACTTCAACGACGAGTTGATTCCGCTCGGGGCTTCGCTGTGGGTGCGGCTGGCGGAGGCCTGGCTGGCCAAACCACGCTGACGCGGTA
The DNA here is from genome assembly GCA_025361845.1 of Rhizobacter sp. Classification (GTDB taxonomy): domain Bacteria; phylum Pseudomonadota; class Gammaproteobacteria; order Burkholderiales; family Burkholderiaceae_C; genus JANYJL01. The sequence continues at coordinate 5,929 of JANYJL010000324.1, read as the reverse complement.
TCAGCCAGCCGGATCGCCGTCGAGCACGCGTCGCGCCAGTGCACCGAGCTCTTCGAGCGTGTTTTCCTTGTGCATCACGTGGCGCACGCCGGCATCGGCCGCTTCCGCCCGCATCGCATCGGTGATGTAGCCCGAGCTGATCACCACCGGCAGGCCGGGCCGCAGCCGCGCCACCTCGCGTGCCAGCTCGATGCCCGAACAGTGCGGCATGTTGTAGTCGGTGATGACGAGGTCGAAGTCCTCGGGCCAGGCGCGCAGTGCCGCCAGCGCGGCGCGCGCGTCCTGGAACAGCGTCACCTCGTAGCCAGCACGGCACAGCAGGCCGTCGACGACGATCGACATGCTCTCATCGTCGTCCGCGTACAGCACGCGCCGCCCGCCGCCGTCGAGTGGCATCAGGCCGCTGTGGCCGCCCGGCCGGCTGTCGATGCCGGCGTCGGCGAGCGGCAAGGTCAGCGTGAAGCGGCTGCCGCGGCCGGGCTCGGTCTCCACCTCGATGCGGCCGCCGTGTTCGGTCACGATGCCGTGGACGACCGAGAGGCCAAGGCCCGTGCCCGCATCGACCGGCTTGGTGGTGAAGAAGGGCTCGAAGATGCGCGCGCGGGTGGCCGGGTCCATGCCTGCCCCGTCGTCGCTGACCCACAGCCGGGCCTGGTGCTCGGGCGCGGCGGCCAGGCCCAGTTCGATGCGCCCGCGGCCGTCCTTCAGCGCGTGCCAGGCGTTGGTGCACAGGTTCACCAGCACTTGCTGGATCTGGGTGGCGTCGGCCTTCACCCACAGCACCTCGTCGCTCAGCACCGCGTCGAGCTGCACGGATGACGGCAGGGTCGAGCGCAGCAAGGCCAGGGTTTCGTCGACCACCGGGCGCAGTGGCTGCGCCACCAGTTCGTGCGGCTGGCGCCGGCTGAAGGCCAGAATCTGCTGCACCATCGTGCGGGCGCGCCGGCCGGCTTGTTTGATCTGTTTCAGCGGCGCAAGCGCCGGGTGGCCGGCATCGAGCGTGTCGACGGCCAGCGCCACGTTGCCGAGGATCGCGCCGAGGATGTTGTTGAAGTCGTGCGCGATGCCGCCCGCCAGGGTGCCGATGGCTTCGAGCTTCTGCGTCTCGCGCAACTGCGCTTCCATGCCGTGCTGCAAGGCTTCGGCGTGGCGGCGTTGGGTGATGTCGGTGGCCTGCACGATGTAGCAGTCGATCTCGCCCGCCTCGTTGCGCACCGCGCTGACGGCGGCCGCGGCATGGCGCAGCTCGCCCCCCGACGAGGTGTACGAGTCTTCGCTCAGCACCGGCGTGGCCGAGGCTGCGGCCTCACGCAGGCGCTCGGGCCAGGCGGTCTGCATCTCGGCGCGGTCGCGCCACCACACGGTGCACCAGAAGAGCTGGCCGATGACGTCCTCGCGCGGCACGGCCAGGCCGTCGGCCGCGAGTTGCTGGTTGAATTCGAGCACCCGGCCGTCGGGCGCCAGGATCGCCATGAACTGGAATTGCTGCGCGAAGGCCGCGCGAAAACGCTGCTCCGAGCGGCGCAGCGCTTCGAGGTCGGCGTCGGGCTTGTCCATGGGCCCAAATCATCCGCCAATCTGCGCCCCCGCAGGGCAGAACGTCAGTGCACACTGCGGCGATTGGGCCACCCCACTGAGCAACACTTCACACCGCACCGGGTCAACGATGGAAACAGACGCCTTCCAGAACGTTCCGACGGCAAAGCCCCGCGCGCTGCGCCATGCCGACCAGTTGCCCGGCCCGCGCGGTCTGCCGGTGTTCGGCAACGCCTTGCAGATCGAGCCGGCGCGCATGCATCTGCAACTGGAGCAGTGGGCGCGCGAGTTCGGGCCGCTCTACCGGCTGCAGCTGGTGCGCCGCAAGATCGTGGTGGTGGGCGATCACGAACTCGTGGCTGCGGTGCTGCGCGACCGGCCGGACGGCTTTCGGCGCACCTCGCGCCTGAACGAGATTGCGCACGAGATGGGCATGCCGCCCTTCGTCTTCACCGCCAACGGCGACGAGTGGAAGCGCCAGCGGCGCATGGTGATGGCAGGCTTCGACCCGGCGCACGTGAAGGGCTACTTCCCGGCCTTGGTGACGGTGGCGCGGCGCCTGGCCGGCCGCTGGCAGAAGGCCGCGCAGCAGGGCACGGCCATCGACCTGCAAGCCGATCTGATGCGCTACACCGTCGATACCATCGCGGGCCTGGCCTTCGGTGCCGAGGTGAACACGCTGGAGTCCGATGGCGACGTGATCCAGCAGCACCTGGACAAGCTGTTCCCGGCGCTCTTCAAACGCATCCTGTCGCCGCTGCCCACCTGGCGCTGGGTGCGCGGGCCGGCGGAGCGGCGGCTGGCGCACAGCATCGCCGAGGTGAAGCGTGCGGTGGCCGGCTTCATCGCGCAGGCGCGCGAGCGCTTGCAGGCCGAGCCGGGCCTGCGCGAGCGGCCGCGCAATCTGCTCGAAGCGATGCTCGTCGCGGCCGAACAGGAAGGCAGCGGCATCGACGATGCGCAGGTCGCTGGCAACGTGCTCGGCATGCTGCTCGCCGGCGAGGACACGACCGCCAACTCGATCGCCTGGATGATTCATTTGCTGTGGCTGCACCCGGCGGCACTGGCACGCGCGACCGAAGAAGTGCGGCGTGTGACCGGCGATTTCGCCGCCCCGACGCTGGCGCAGATCGCCCAGCTCGACTACATCGAAGCCTGCGCCCACGAGACCATGCGCCTGAAGCCCGTGGCGCCGATCCTGCCGCTGCAAGCCCTGCGCGACGTGACCCTGGGTGACGTGCGGGTGCCGGCCGGCACCATCGTCATCAACCTGATGCGCCGCGACAGCGTGAGTGAATCGCACCTGAGCCGTGCCTCGGCCTTCGAGCCTGAGCGCTGGCTCGGCGAGGGTGGGCCGGCGGCGCAGGCCAGCGCCGCGCGCCGCACCTCGATGCCCTTCGGCGCCGGGCCGCGCATCTGCCCGGGGCGTTACCTGGCGCTGCTCGAAATGAAGGTTGCGATGGCTGTACTGCTCGGGCGCTTCGACATCGAGGCGGTGGACACGCCGGACGGGTTGGGAGCGGCGGAGAAGATGTCGTTCACGATGACGCCGGTGGGGCTGCGGATGCAGCTGCGTTCGCGTTCGGATGACGTTCCGAGCGGCGGCGCAGAGAGCGGGCCGGCCGCAGCGGGCTGAACCAGCCCGGGTGAGGCGCGGGTCACAACAAGCCTCGCGCGACCAGCGCTGCCTCGCACTGCGCCGGGCTCTCGAAATGCAGCGCCTGCCAGCCGGCGGCGCGTGCGGCCTCGACATTCGCTTCGTGGTCGTCGATGAACAGGGTGTGCGCCGGGTCGACCGCGAAGTCGCGTGCGGCGTGATCGAAGATAGCTCGTTCCGGCTTGATGAGCTGCACGCGGGACGAGAACACGCCGCGGCGGAACAAGGCCAGAAAGTCGTGGTGACGCTCCAGGTGCTGCGCGAATGGCTCGGGCATGTTCGACAGGTAGAACAGCGGCCAGCCACGCCCGTGCAGGCGGTGCAGCAGGGCCACGCTGCCCGCGATCGGGGTCAGCTCGTTCGGGATGCCGGCGATCACGCCGTGCAATTCGTGCTCGCCGATGCCGGTGCGCCGGGCCATGCGCTCGACCAGGGCCCCGGGCTCGACAACGCCGCGGTCGAACTCTCCCCACTCGCCGCCGTACCCCTGGAAGACATCGGCGACCAGGGCGCGCGCCGCTTCGGGTGTGGGCGCACGGTGCGGCAGCAGGTGCGCCAGCACGGCCTGCGGCTCCCATCGGAACAGCACGCCGCCGAAGTCGAAGACGAGGTTCATCGTTTCGACTTCGACGACAGTTTCAACTGCGCAGGCGCGTGAGCAGCCCCGCGGTCGAGGCATCGAGCCCGGTCACATCCCCCGAAGTCAGGCGCGGCAGCAGGTCGTTGCACAGGGCCTTGCCCAGTTCGACTCCCCACTGATCGAAGCTGTTGATGCCCCACAGCGCGCCGCTCGTGAAGACGCGGTGTTCGTAGAGCGCGATCAGCGCGCCCAGGCTGCTCGGTGTGAGCTTGTCGAGCACGAGCGTGGTGCTCGGCCGGTTGCCGGGGAAGGTGCGGTGCCTGGCGAGCGTCGGTGCGTCGAGTTCCTTCGAGGCTGTCGGCGGGGCCTTCTCGGCCTGCGCCTGCGCCGTCGTCTTGCCCAGCATCAGCGCCTGCGATTGCGCCAGGCCGTTGGCCAGCAACTTGGTGTGCAGGTCGGTGAGGGTGTGGGTCGGGTGCTTGACGAGGATGAACTCGACCGGAATCGCGTCCGTGCCCTGGTGCAGCATCTGGAAGTAGGCATGCTGGCCGTTCGTGCCCGGCTCGCCCCAGACGACCGGGCTGGTGCCGAAGGGCACCGATGCGCCGTCGAGGTCGACACACTTGCCATTGCTCTCCATCTCCAGCTGTTGCAGGTAGGCCGGCAGGCGCTTCAGGCCCTGGTGATACAGCGCCACACTGCGGCTGCCGTAACCGTGGAAGTTGCGGTACCAGACGTCGATCAGGCCGAGCAGGATCGGCAGGTTCTTCGCCAGCGGTGCGGTCGCGAAGTGCTGGTCCATCGCGTACGCGCCGGCCAGCATCGCGCGGAAGTTGTCGGCGCCGATCGCCAGGGCGATCGGCAAACCGATCGCCGACCACAGCGAGTAGCGGCCGCCCACCCAATCCCAGAAGCCGAAGGTGGTGGTGATGCCGAACTCTGCCGCGGCTTTCACGTTGGTGGTGGTCGCGACGAAGTGCTTGGCCGTGTCGGTGCCGCCCTGCGCCTGGAACCAGGCCTTCGCGACCATCGCGTTGGCCATCGTCTCCTGCGTCGTGAAGGTCTTGCTGGCGATGATGAAGAGCGTTTCGCTCGCCTTCAGCCCGCGCAGCACCGGCGTGATGTCGTGGCCATCGACGTTCGACACGAAATGCATCTTGATGCCGGGGTGGGCGAAGGCGTCGAGCGCCGGCACCACCATCTGCGGCCCGAGGTCCGAGCCGCCGATGCCGATGTTGACGATGTGCCTGATGCCGCTGGCCGCGGTGTCGCGCACCGTTTCCACGTACGTGAGCATGGCGTCGAGCACGCCGTGCACGTCGTCGCTGAAAGGGGCCTTGCCACGCGGGGCGCGCAGCGCGGTGTGCAGCACCGCGCGGCCCTCGGTGAAGTTGATTGGGTCGCCGCGCAGCAGCGCGTCGCGGCGTGGCTCGATCTGGCATTGACGCGCCAGGTCGAGCAGGAACTGCATCGTCGCGGTGTCGAGCTTGTTCTTCGACAGGTCGGCGAAGACTTCGGGTGCCTGCACGCCCATCGCGTCGAAGCGGTCGGGGTCGCGGGCGAAGGCTTCGCGCAGATCGAAGTCGCGGCCGTGGGCCTCGAAATGGCCTTTCAGCGCGGCCCAGGCATCGGTCTGGTCACAGCGGGGAAACTTCATGGCAGCACCGCCCGGCCGTCCGAAGGTACTGCCGCGCCCCAAGGGCCACCAAGGGGCCCGTGCCGGTCCCTGGGGGCAGCGAACGAAGTGAGCGTGGGGGTCATTTCAGTTCTCCGATCATCTTGTCGAGTTTCACGGCGTCGACGGCAAAACCACGGATGCCTTCGGCGAGTTTTTCGGTCGCCATCGCGTCCTCGTTCAAGGCGTAGCGGAAGCTCGCTTCGTTGTAGGTGACGGCGTGGATGGCGGATTGTTTCGAGGCCTGCGGATCGAGCGCACGCTTCATCGGCGCCTCGCTCGCCTGCAACGCGGCCAGCAGGTCAGGGCTGATGGTCAGCAGGTCGCAGCCGGCGAGTGCGGTGATCTGGCCGACATTGCGGAAGCTGGCACCCATCACCTCGGTGTCGACATCGAACTTCTTGTAGTACGCGTAGATCTGCGCCACCGATTTCACGCCGGGGTCGTTCGCCTCCGTGTTGGCGGCCTCGACCCAGGCTGC
>JANYJL010000279.1 GCA_025361845.1 Rhizobacter sp. | reverse complement strand
GTGACGATGCGCGCCACCGCGTCCTTCAAACCCTTCGCGCCGCCTTCGAACAGCGGGATCGTGTTGTCGTAGCTCTTCGACATCTTGCGGCCGTCCAGCCCCGGCAGCGTCGCCACCTCGTCGTCGATGCTCGCTTCGGGCAGCACGAACAGCTCGCGCCCCTGGCCGAACAGGTGGTTGAAACGCTGGGCGATGTCGCGTGTCATCTCGATGTGCTGCACCTGGTCGCGCCCGACCGGCACGGTGTGGGCGTTGAACATCAAGATGTCACCGCCATCAGGATCGGGTAGCTGAACAGCCCCATCGTGATGCCGGCGTCGATGTCTTCGCCAGATGCCGTGTTCACATCGGTCGAGGCCTTGTAGGCGTGCGAGCGGTTCATCAAACCCTTGGGCGTCACGCAGGTCAGCAGCCACGTGAGCTCGGGCACTTCGGGGATGTCGCTCTGGCGATAGAAGGTGACCCGCGAGGTGTCGAGCCCCGCCGCCAGCCAGGTCGCCGCGATCTCGAGGCGCGAGCGCTCGATGCGCGCCGGCTCATCGCACTTGATCAGCGCGTGGTAGTCGGCCAGGAAGAAGAAGCTTTCCGCACCCGCCTCGCGGCTGGCCGCAATGGCCGGGCGGATGGCGCCGACGTAGTTGCCCAGGTGGGGCGTGCCGGTGGTGGTGATGCCTGTGAGTACGCGTCGTGTCATGCCCGCTATTGTCTCTGCACCAGCAGATCAGGGCAGCGCGGCGGTCACCACCACTTCGACCTTCCAGCCCGGCTTCGCCAGCGTGGCCTGCACGGTCGCGCGGCAGGGTGCGTCGCCGGGCGCGAGCCAGTCTTCCCAGACTTCGTTCATGCCGGCGAAATCGGCCATGTCGGCGAGGTAGATCTGGCACATCAGGATGTGCGCGTTGTCGCTGCCCGCCTCGGCCAGCAGCTTGTCGACCATGCGCAGCACCTGGGCGGTCTGGCCGCGGATGTCCTGGGTGGCGTCGCTGGCCACCTGGCCGGCGAGGTAGATGGTGCCGTTGTAGACGGTCATTTCCGAGAGTCGGTCACCGACGTGAAAGCGGTGCAGGCCGTGGCTCAGGTTCATGGTTTGGCTCCGTGGCGGTGGCTGTTTTTGTGGCCGGGTGAATGAGGTGGGCCGTGCGGATGTTTGGGCGTCGCGCCGGTCGCAGGCGCGGGCGCTTTCTGCCCGAGCTTGCTCTCCGTGCCCTTCATCAGCTTCTGGATGTTCGCCATGTGGCGCCACACCAGCAGCAGCCCCATCAGCGTGACCGTGATCGCCAGCGGCCCACCGCCCCAGATCAGCAATTGGTAGAAAGGCGCGAACACCGCGGCCACGATCGCGGCGAGCGACGAGTAGCGAAAGAACACCGCGATGATGAGCCAGGTGGCCAGCGTCGCCAGGCCCAGCCAGGGGTTGATGCCTAGCAGCACACCGGCCGCCGTGGCCACACCCTTGCCGCCCTTGAACTTGAAGAACACCGGCCACAGGTGACCAAGAAACGCCGCGAGCCCGACCAGAGCGGCGGTGCCTTCGTGCAGGCCGTAGGCCGCGCCGAACTGCTGCACCCAAAACACCGGGATGAAGCCCTTCAAGGCATCGAGCAGCAAGGTCAGGATGGCTGCCAGCTTGTTGCCCGAGCGCAGCACATTGGTGGCGCCGGGGTTGCCCGAGCCATAGGTGCGCGGGTCGGCCATGCCGAGCGCGCGGCTCACGATGACGGCGAAGGACAGCGAGCCGATCAGGTACGCGGCCAGCGTGGCCAGCACAGGTTGAAAAGTCTCCATGGGCGTTCGTGCGTCCGTATCGTTGTTGGCGGCTATTTTGCGCCCGGCGCTGCGGCTGCCATCAGAGCGCGCACGACACGGCCTTCGCATCGAGCAGCCGCGTCAACACCTCGGGCACGATGCCGACCAGAAACCCGCGCCGCCCACCGTTGATGCAGATGGCGGGCAACGCCAGCACCGTCTCTTCCACGAACACCGGCATCGCCTTCTTCAGCCCGAAGGGCGAGGTGCCGCCGACCTGGTAGCCGCTGTGGCGCTGCGCTACTTCGGGCGTGCAGGCCTGCACAGCCTTCACACCGATGGCGCGCGCCAGGTTCTTCGTGCTCACCTGCTTGTCCCCGTGCATCAGCGTGATGAGCGGCTGGGCGCGCTCGTCTTGCATCACCAATGTCTTCACGACGGCGTGCTCTTCGACGCCCAGCTGGCGCGCCGACTCGGCCGTGCCGCCGTGCTCCACGTACTCGTAGACGTGTTCAGTGAACGCGACTCCGTGGTGGCGCAGGAAGGCCGTGGCCGGCGTCTCGCTGACGTGTTTGTCCTTCTTCGCCACGCTGTCACTGCGCCGGGTCGCGGTGCAGCCAGCGGATCTTGTCGATCTCGGCGAGCAACTCGGGCGAGAGCGTCGTGCCCCAGGCATCGAGGTTGTCGTCGAGCTGGGCCTTCGTCGTCACGCCGATGATGGTGCTGGCCACGCGCCAGCTCGTGTAGCAGAAGGCCAGCGCCATGGCCGTCGGCGTCAGGCCATGGTCACGCGCCAGCGAGTTGTACAGGCGCGCCGCGGCCAGCGATTCCGGCCGCGCCCAGCGCTGCGCCTTCATCGGATCGAAGATCGCCATGCGGCCGGGTTTCTCTGGAGAGGTCAGGCCCACCTCGTCGTACTTGCCGGTCAGCGCGCCGAAGGCCAGCGGCGAATACGCCAGCATCGACACACCTTGCCGGTGCAGGGTTTCATCGAGCCCGTTGTCGAGCGTGCGGTTGTTCAGCGCGTACGGGTTCTGCACGCTGACGATGCGCGCCAGGCCATGCTGCTCGGCCACGCGCACGAACTCGTTCACGCCCCAGGGCGTTTCGTTCGAGAGGCCGATGTGGCGCACCTTGCCGGCCTTCACCAGTGCCGTCAGGGCCGTCAACTGCTCGTGGATGGAGCTGTACTCGGCGTCCTTCGCCGGGTCGAAATACACCGCTCCGAAGGCCGGCGCATTGCGGTTCGGCCAGTGGATCTGGTAGAGGTCGATCACGTCGGTGCGCAGGCGCTTCAGGCTGTCGTCGCAGGCTTGCGCGATGTCGGCCGGCGTCAGGTTGGTGCTGCCACCGCGGATCCAGTCCATGCCGCGCGACGGGCCAGCCACCTTGGTCGCCAGCACCACGTTCTGGCGCATGCCAGGGCGCGCCGCGAACCAGCTGCCGAGGATGGCCTCGGTCGCGCCGAAGGTCTCGCGCCGCGGCGGCACGGCGTACATCTCGGCGGTGTCGATGAAGTTGATGCCGCGCGCCACCGCGTGGTCCAGGATCGTGTGGGCCGTGGCCTCATCGACCTGCTGGCCGAAGGTCATGGTGCCGAGGCAGATGGGGGTCACACGCAGCGCGCTGCGGCCGAGGGAAATGGGGTCGAGTGCGTTCATGCGCAAAGTCTACGGGCTCGCGCGCGGGCGTGCTGGAAGCCGCTCAAGGCGGCCCCAGGCGGCCCCAGGCGGCTATGCCATGATGTATACAAACGCTTTCGTTGGACGATGCATCGGCCCGATCCCGAACCCGCTGCTCGCTTGGCAGTACGACACCGCAGCGCCATGAACCCTCGCGATTCGCAGAGCACCGATTTCGAGCACGACTCGCAGGGGAGCCAGGGCGGCGGCGCAGCGCCGGCCGACAACGCCGCGCTGCGCGACAGCGAACAGCGCTTCCGCCAGATCGCCGAAGCCATCGACCACGTGTTCTGGGTCACCGAGCTGCGCCCGGTGGAATGCGTGAGCTACGTGAGCCCGGCCTTCGAACGCATCTGGGGCCGCACCGCCGAAGCGCTGTATGCCGATGCACGCCTGTGGGTGCAATACATCCACCCCGAGGACCGCACCACCGTCGGCGCCGCCTTCGAACGCTGGCTGCACGACCCGGACCACTGCGGCTACGCGGTCGAGTACCGCATCGTGCGCCCCGATGGCGAAGTGCGCTGGATCTCCGACCGCGGCCAGCTCGCCCGGGATGCCGAGAACCGGGTCTACCGCGCCACCGGCGTGGCCGAAGACATCACCGCGCGCAAACGCGCCGAGGCGCATGCGCAGGAGATGCAGCAACAGTTCCGCGTGCTCGCCGAAAGCCTGCCGCAACTGGTGTGGGCGAGCGACGCCACCGGCGCCTTCGACTACCTTGGCCCGCAGTGGGCCACCTACACCGGGCAGCCGGTGTCCACGCAACTCGGCTTCGGCTGGCTCGACCTGTTGCACCCGGACGACCGCAGCGGCATCACCAGGCGGTGGTTGCACACCGTGCAGACCGGTGCTGCATTCGATGCCGAGCTGCGCCTGCGCCGGCACGACGGCGAGCACCGCTGGTTCATGACCCGTGCGCTGCCGCAGCGCGACGAAGCCGGCCGCGTGATGCGCTGGTTCGGCACCTGCACCGACATCACCGAACGCAAACACGCCGAGCAGGCGCTGGCGCAGAGCGAGGCGCAGTTCGAGGCCGTGTTCGCCAACCTCGGCGAAGGTGTGGCCGTGTGCACGCCGGAAGGGCAACTCACCCACTGGAACCGGGCCGCCTACCAGATGCACGACATCGAAGCCCCGGCGGACATGCCGAGCGGGCACCAGTTCGACCCGCAGTTCGAAGTGCACGACGCCAGCGGCGCACCCGTGCCCGAGAGCGACTGGGCGCTCGCACGCATCCTGCGCGGCGAGCTGCTGATGAACCACGAAGCGCATGTGCACAACGTCGTCAAGGGCTGGCACCGCGTCTTCAACTACGGCGGCGCGCTGGTGCGCGACGCCGACGGCCAGCCGCGCTTCGCCGTGATGCACATGAGCGACATCACCGAGCGCAAGCGCGCCGAGGCCGAGATCCACGCCTTGAACACCCAGCTCGAACAACGGGTGCAGGAACGCACCGCCGAGTTGCGCGAGGCGGTGCGAGAGCTGGAAGCCTTCAGCTACTCCGTCTCGCACGACCTGCGGGCGCCGCTGCGCGCGCTCGACGGTTTTTCGCAGGCCCTGCTGCAGGACTACAGCGCCCAGGTGCCCGAAACCGGCCAGCGCTACCTGAAGATCATTCGCGAAAGCGCCCAGAAGATGGGCCAGCTGATCGACGACCTGCTCGCGTTCTCCCGCGTCGGGCGCCAGCAACCGAAGCTGCGCGCGGTGGACCACGCGATGCTGGTGCGCAGCGCGTTGCAGCAACTCGCCCCGATGACACAAGGCCGCCAGATCGAGCTGCGTATCGGCGCGCTGCCGCCCGGCCGAGGCGACCCGGCGATGCTTCAGCAGGTCTGGGTGAACCTGCTCTCGAACGCGCTGAAGTACAGCCGCAACACCGCGGCCGCGGTGGTCGAGGTCGGCGCCCTGCCCGGGCCTGACGGGCCAGAGTATTTCGTGCGCGACAACGGCACCGGCTTCGACATGCGTTACGCGCACAAACTCTTCGGTGTGTTCGAGCGCCTGCACCGCAGCGAAGATTTCGAAGGCACCGGCGTGGGCCTGGCGATCGTGCAGCGCATCGTGCAGCGGCACGGCGGCAGCATCCGCGCCGAGGGCGAACTCGGGCGCGGCGCCACCTTCACTTTTCAACTCGGTCGCACGGCTGAACCATGAGCACGTCCATCGCAGTCGACATCCTGATCGTCGAAGACAACCCCTACGATCTGGAGATGACGATGCGCGGCCTGCAGAAGGCGCGCCTGGTCAACAACATCCATGTCGCACGTGACGGCGAAGAGGCGCTCGAGTTCATCTTCTGCGAAGGCGCCCAAGCCGGCCGCAACATCGACGACCGGCCGCGCGTGGTGATGCTCGACCTGAAGCTGCCCAAGGTGGACGGCCTCGAAGTGCTCACCCGCATGAAGGCCGACCCGCGCACGCGCTCGATCCCGGTGGTGATGATGACCTCGTCGACCGAACAGAGCGACCTGATCGAGAGCTACGCGCTGGGTGTCAACAGCTACGTGGTGAAGCCGGTGAACTTCGAGAGTTTCGTGCAGGCCGTGGCCGACCTGGGCCTGTACTGGATGCTGCTGAACCAGCCCCCGATGGGCGGCGCCTAAACGCCGAGCCGGGCGCGTTCTTCCTCGCGCAGGCGCAGCACACGGCGCTGGACCTTGCCGGTCGTCGTCATCGGCAGCGCGTCGATGAACTCGATCTCCTTCGGGTATTCGTAAGGCGCGAGCTGGCCACGCACATGGCCTTGCAGTTCAGCCACCAGGGCCGCATCGCCGATCCAGCCGACGGACAGCACGACATAGGCCTTGACCAGCGCGCCCCGTTCGGCGTCGGGCTTGGGCACGACCGCGGCGTTCGCGACCGCCGGGTGCTTGACGAGGCAGTTCTCGATCTCGCTCGGGCCGATGCGGTAGCCCGCGGCCTTGAACATGTCGTCGCTGCGGCCCTGGTACCAGAGGTAGCCGTCGGCATCCATCGTCGCCATGTCGCCGGTGCGGCACCAGGAGTCGGCCGGGTCGCCGGTGTACTTGGCGGCGGTGGCCTCGGCGTTTTTCCAGTAGCCGAGGAAGAACACCGGGTCGGGGTGGCCATGCACATCGCGGCGGTGCAGCGCCACGTCGCCTGCGGTGCCACGCGGGCACTCGTTGCCCGCGTCGTCGAGCACCGCGACACGGTGGCCGGGGTAAGGCCGGCCCATGCTGCCGGCGCGCGCCGGCCAGCGGCCGGCCGAGTTGCCGACGATGTAGTTGATCTCGGTCTGGCCGAACATCTCGTTGACGACGACGCCCAGCTCGTCGCGGCAGTAACCGAACACCGCATCGCCGACCGCCTCGCCCGCGCTCATGATCGCGCGCAGGGCCAGCGTGTAGCGCTCGCGCGGTTGCGGCACCGCCTTCATCATCGCCTTCAGCGCGGTCGGGAACAGGAAGGTGTGCGTCACGCGGTGCCGCTGCATCAGCGCGAACGCGCCCTCGGGGTCGAAGCGGCCGGCGTGGCCGACGATCGGCCGGCCGAAATAGAGCGTGGGCAGCAAGGCATCCATCAGCCCGCCGGTCCAGGCCCAGTCGGCGGGGCTCCAGAACACCGCGTCGGGCTGCGGGTAGAAGTTCTGGCTGCACACGAAGCCGCTCAGGTTGCCGATCAGCGCGCGGTGCGGGATCAAGGCGCCCTTCGGCGCGCCGGTGGTGCCGCTGGTGTAAATCAATACGGCCGCATCGTCGGCCGAGGTCGCGACGGCGGCGAACCTGCTGCGCTCGCGCGCCAGCGCCCCGGCCCAGCCCAACTCGCCCGGCCCGGCAGCGGC
>JANYJL010000274.1 GCA_025361845.1 Rhizobacter sp. | reverse complement strand
GCAGCGAACTTGGCCTCGGTCGCCGCACGCGCCGCAAGCTTGGGGGGTGCGGGCATCTCGATCGCGACGAACTCGGCGGCGGCGCTCGGCGCTGCTGGTGTCGTGCTCGCTGCCGCTGGCGTGATCGCTCTGCCGGCACGCTTGATGCCGCGACCGGATCGCCACTTGCGCACGAGATTGGTGTTCAGACCGTGCGCAAGGGCGACCCCGGAGATTGACGCGCCCGGCTCATCACAGGCGGCCAGAACCTTGGCCTTGAGCTCGTCACTGTGGCGGCGCCGAAGACCGGAATTGGGATGCATAGGTGTCCACTTACGAAATAGGTGGACACCATCCTCATTCGACTATCGCCGGTAAGCAAGGTGGGATGGCAGGACGCTCACGGAATACAAGTATCCGGAGCCGTATCACCGGGTGCCAGCTGCCGCGACTCGACGCTTCGGCGCCGCGTGCCTGCATCGGGCTGCACCTTGACAACCTTCAACACTGTGGCGTCGGCCGCGGGCAGCGCCAACGGGGCAGGAGTGTCACCTGGTTGCGCGGTGTCATATATGCCCGGAAGTGCCCACATGCTGTGCATCAACTTGCCGCATCCGGCGCGCTTCACTGCGACCACCAGCTTCTCGCGTGGGCATCGGGTCTGCTTCTCAGAGAAGCCTCTCGACGCCATCTCGTAGACCGCGGTCTGGCTGTTCATCGGGCCGTTGGCCAGCACTTCGCGCAGGGCAGTTTCGGGTTCGTGAACCTTGACAAACCTTGACAAACCTTGACAGGCCGGCGGGTGCCGGCACTCGGTCTTGGGTGGGCAGGAGTTCGGAATGCATGCAGGGGAGCGTAGGGCGTGAATTCTCGGAATCAACCGCGATCCGGGCAGTTGATGACGATTGCGGCCCATGCCTGCACCGACGTGCCGGCGGTCCATTCGTGGCCCCGCCAGTAGTCGGCGCGTTGATCGGCGAGCACGACAGCCCGCGGCCACGCTGCACGCCACTCGGCGCGGTCGGTCCGGTAGAACAGCACCGGCATCGCGTTCGCGCGTGTGGCCTGCGCTACCGCCTGCCGCCACCATGCTGCGAGGTTGCCGCGTGTGGCACTGCGGTGCCGCTTGCACTCGATCGACCAGCCGGGAATGCCCTCGACGTCACAGTCGCCGTCGCGCTGGCTGACGCGATGCCTCACCTCGAATCCGAGCGAATCTGAGCAGGTCGCAGAGCAGGCCGACGCCTTCACGCGCGCCGGTCTCGCCATTGCTGCGTTTGGTAAAGCCCCTCACGGTCGGCCGCTCGATTCGCAACCTTCCACCGCGCAGCCTCTTCGATGAAGTGCTCGCGCAGCTCGCGTTGTTCCCAGGCCGGCAAAGCGGCGCCCTCGCGGATCAGTGCGGCGCGGTTCGCGCCGTCATCGCCTCGTTCATCACAGCAGCGATTGATCGCGTCGATCAGTTCCGCCGGCAGGCGGAGCAGCTTCGGCTTGTAAGCCCGGATCGCGGCGCGAATGTCGTCGGTCAGTAGTTCGCGGGGGCTGACGACCAGGTTCGGGCCGTCGATTCGAACGTGCACGCCGTGAGCTTGCAGGTGTTGGAGTAGGTCCGTCACAGCACCTCGTCAGCGGCGGCAAGGGTGCCAACAGTGCCAAGGGTGCCAAGGTATCCAGGTTGTGAACCGATGGCACGCTTGGCCGCTTCAGCAAGGGTACCGACTGTGTGACCCTCGCAACTATTGGCACCGTTGGCACCCTTGGCCCCCTTGACCGGCAAGACCCACATCCAGCACGACTTTTCCTTGATCGACTCGACGTGCAGATCGGATTTCGCACGCTTGATGGTGCGATCGCTATGACCAGCGTCGCATGCTTCCCGAAATATCGCCTTCGCCGCTTTCGGGCCATCGCGCAGCTCGGAGCGGAGGAACTGCACCGCTTCGTCGCGCGCGGACGATTCATCGTAGGCGTCGGGGTTGGCCTCGGCCTCAGCCAGAACGTCGCGCGCCGATCCTTGCAATGCCTCAAGCCAAACTACGCGCTGTCCTTCAATCTCGGGCGCTACCTCCACACGGTCGAGTGAGTATGCGAAGCCACCCTCATCCGGGCCAATGTTGGACTTCGCCAGGACCAGCACGCGCCTCGGATCGTCACCCTCGTCGGCCTGCACTTTGGCGGCCACCAGCACCACTCGGGCCAGCGCCGCGAAGGCAATGCTTCCGATGATTCGCTCGGCAGGATCGCGGCCGGCCGTGCCCTTGCTAAAGTGCGTCACGCCCAACACGGCGCAACCAAGGCGCTGCGCAAGGGCAACAACAGGTTGCAAGGACCGGCGTACCTCTGCGCCCTTGTGGCTGTCGCCAGCCACCGCCGAGACGATTGGGTCGAGGATCAGCAACCGTGGTGCTGTCAGGCGCTCGGCGGTCGCCTCAAGTAGCGGCATGTCCCGGCCCGGGTCGAATGCCTCGCCCTCGCTGCCTGAAATGCCGTCGATGAAATGCACGCGCCGCATGTCGGCGCCCATTGCCGAAAGGCGCGCGGCTAGGACTGGGTGGGCATCCTCGCCGCTCCAGATCAACACATCGCCGGGGGTGGAGCGGCCTGTGCCGCCGGGCCAAGCGCCGCCGCTGGTCACGATTGCCGCCAACGACAGAGCGATGGTGGTCTTTCCGCACCCGGGCGCGCCGCCCAGAATGGTCAGCATCGCCGCAGGAAGGAACCCCGGCCACAGCCAGCGCACCGGCTCAAGGGTGACGGTATCGCCACGAACCAGGCGCACGGCCGGGCCAGCGGCGACCAGCGCGGCAGCGCGGACAAGGTCTTGATCTACGGCGCTCATACCGCCGCCTTCGACTCACGGTTGGCCCACACGTCGCACCAGTCAGTGCCGGGCGTGGTTGGCGCCATCACTTCGACGCTAAGGCCAGCAATGCGGGCGCGCTGGCGCAGCTTGTCGGCGGCGGCGGCGCCGGCGTGGTCGGCGTCGGCGAAAATCACGAGACGCCTTGCGCTCACCGGCCAACGCCAAGCGGCCAGGTTGCCGGCACAGTAGCCTGCCACGGTCGGTATTGCAGACGCACACCATGCAGCGAGCGCCGTCTCAATGCCCTCGGCGATCCCGATGCAGCCGCGCACCGACTGATGCAGTGGGATGCAGGCTCCGGCGAGTGGCCCTGCCGCACCGGTCACCTTCTTGACCGAGGGCACGTTGGCCTTCCTGCCGTCGCGTGTCAGGTAAGTGCGATGTAGGGCCACCGTGCGGCCATCGACCGAAACGATGGGCGCCACCATGGCTGGAAATTCGCCCAGCTTCTCCGCGCCGTGCCAGTATGGGAGAGCCCGGTGCAAGCGCAGCGCTGCCGGCAGCGGCCAAACGCCACCGAGGGCCCGCCCTTTGAGATACAGGGTGCAGGGGTCGCCGGGGACCAAAACCACACATTGTGCCCACACCCGGGCGATACGTTGGGCGTTCTCGGCCCACTGCTGGCGCTGCTTGTTCTCGCGCTCCGCTGTCGCGGCCAGCACATGTCGCGCCAACTTGGTCGGTTGCTCTCGCGGCATTGAGGGCCGGTCGGCCGTGCTCCACGTCTCGCTGATCCCTTGCCGGTAGCAGCCGAACACGCCGCCGCGCATGTCATCGAAGAGCTTGCACCATCCGGCATCGTCGCCGCGGCGGTCGCTGGTGGCGAAACGATGGAATCGGCCGGGCTCGATCACGTCGGGAGCACGGCCCAACGTGGCCAGCATCGCGATTCGGAAGCCGTGCGCACTCATGCCCGAACTCCTACGCGCACCGCGAACGCATCGACGGCGGTTAGGTCGGGAAGCTCACGCACCATGTTCCAGCGCATGACGATGTAAGCCAGTGGGCCGTCGCGGTCATCTTTACGAGCCAGAACGTAGCCGGCAAGTGCGAGTCGAGCACGCAGGGTGGCGAAGATCTTGTCGGGCTGCATGTCGCTTGCCACGCCGGGACAATTCACTTCGTCTGCTATTCCCATTCTTGTGAAACCAACGGCCTCGAACCCGTGGGTTTCGTCTTTCCGTGCCGCGTCAGGTGCGGCCAGGCCCGCGCGGTGGGCGCTTCTGTTGGTGCTCATGGCGGCGCCTCACCTCTGGGCCGGCGTAGCCGACAGGATGGAAGCCAAGCGTGCCGAGCGATCGGCGACAAGTCGCTGCACCAAAGCCCTAATCTGCGTGTCTGTCTGGCCGGCGATTCGTGCGGCTATCACGGCCTCAATCTCGTTTGCTGGCCATGCGACCGCGCGCCTGCCAATCTTGACCAAGGGCGGCAGCAAGCCATTCTTGATTTGTTCGTACATGGCTGTGCGCCGGACGCCCATTTGTGCCCCGGCAGCCGGAATTCGCAACATCGCTCTCATTGGACTTCTCCTCACCGCACGATTGCGGGGTATGCGGAGTAGCTTCGGACGATCCGAGAGATACGAATAGGCGCGTTCTGTCCTTGGTCAACACCAAAACAGCATCAGATTCACCTGACCCATTGCCTAACAGTGACGCGGGTCGCCGGAGAGTCTTCCGATGGCACCATGGCGTTCACCAGATTGGCGACCTGATCGTGGGGAACTTTGCCGTCGTAGTGCTCAGCGAACCATTCTGCGAGGTGCCTGGAGAGCGTGCGTTGGTTCGGGATCCCAGTGCCGGGTCTCGCATCGGGGACCCTAGAGTGCCTGGCCCGCTCGACGTGCTCAGCCAATCTCAAGAGCAATGGAACCAACTGCTGCCGCTCAAGCTGGCGGGGCCAGTGCGGATCGCTAGTGGCAGCGATCTCGAACACTCCACCATTTGCCTTTGAGTCTATGACTGCGCGGAAGGGGCGCTTGTATGAGGGGTCAACGTTTAGCGCATGGTGGAGAACATCTGGATCAAACAAGTGGAAGGCGCTCGGCCAGGAAGGTCGCTTACTTTCGTCGAGTGCCTTGGCCAGGTCGCGGGCAAGCTCGGAAACGCGACTTGCATATTTCTGCCTTACCTTCGACGGTGCCGATTGCCACTGATCGATTGGTCGCCAAGCCGCAATATGGTGTAGTAGGCCCAGGAGGTCGTCAAACAAGTACGGATGAGCACGGCCTTGCGTATCCCCACTGCGTGCCCGCACTCTTTGCTTTGCAAGCCATCTGTGAACCTTGAGCCCGTCGCTCGATGTCATATGTCTCAGCGCCTGATTGAACGAGGTTTCATATGTCAAAGCGCGGGCGTTCTTGGGGTATGAATCGCTGGCGGACAACTTGTGATCGGAGTTCCAGAGGGACATGGCCTTCATGTTGTCAGCCTCAACCGCGACAACTTCGGCTGCACTCATCATGTCGGTGTCTCGCAGCAACGTCAGGTGCCACTTTTGCATGGGGTGCATTGACGATTCCACAAGTGTCCGCGCGTCAGCCTGACGGCCAAGCTCAATGAATGAAGCCCAGAGCAACCGCGACTAAGTTGAGATTCATGCCGCCTAGGTCATGCAGACCTGAGGGATATCACTTTCGCGCCGCGGCGCAGCTGGTCTAAGTGGTCGGCCCACCACTGCATCATCTTGCGACGCTGCGGCAAGTAGGTTGCGAAGTTGTACGCGGCCGAGACAGCATCCCGCTCCATGTGGGCGAGTTGCAACTCGATGTGGGCATGCTCGAAGCCCTGCTCGTGCAAGACAGTCGACGCAATGCCGCGGTACCCGTGTCCAGTCATGCGCCCGGCGTAGCCCATGCGCCGCAGCGCCGCCAGGATCGTGCCGTTCGACATCGGCCGGTCGTGGAGCCGCTCACCGGGAAACAACAGGTCGCCAGTGCCGCGGATCTCAAGCAGGCACCTGAGCACTTCCACGGCTTGGGTCGACAGCGGCACGATGTGCGGCGCCTTCATCTTCATGCGCTCAGCGGGCAGACGCCATTCAGCAGCGTCAAGGTCGAATTCGCCCCAACGGGCACCGATCAGTTCGGTCGTCCGCACGAAGGTGAGGGCCATCAACTGCATGGCAAACCGGGTGTGGGCAGCCCCTTGGTAAGCCTCCGTCTTGCGCAGCAACTCGGGCAGTTCCTTCGCGTCGAGCCGCGCGTAGTGCGTCTTGGTTCGCGCCTTGAGTGCCGACCCTGGCCGAACGTCTTTCGACGGGTTGCGTTCGATCTGGCCATGCGCCAGGGCGTACTCGAACACTTGCCCACAGGTCTGCCAGGCGCGCCGCGCGATGTCGAGCGCACCGCGGGCCTCGATCTTCTTCGCCATCGCGAGCAGGATCGGCGCCGTGATGTCGACCACCGGCTTCTTTCCGATGACCGGAAACACATCAAGCTCCAAGCGCCGCAGAACGTAGTCGGCGTGCCGTTTCGAGCGTGGGCCACGCCAGTGCTCAAACCAAGCCCTGCCGACCGCCTCGAAGTTGGTCTCCAGCGTCGCCAGCTTGGCAAGGCGAGCGTCGGCTCGGGCCTGCACGGGGTCTGTGCCGGACTTGAGCAGTTCGCGCGCCTTGTCGCGGGCCTTGCGGGCCTCGGCCAGCGTGACATCTGGGTAGACGCCGAGTGACAGGCGCTTCTCTTTCCCTCCGAGGTAGTACTTCCAGCGCCAGTGCTTCGCGCTCCGACCACTGGCTGCCGGTGGCTGCACTTCGAGGTACAGGCCGCCGCTGTCGCTATAGCGCTCGCGCGGGCGGCCCTCGGGGCAGCGGGCGTTCTTGCAGGCGGCGTCTGTGAGAGGCATTTAGGGGACTTTCGGCGGTCGGAAGGCAAAAATGCCGTTCACGTCCCCTAGATAGTCCCCTTCTTCGTTCCGGCTGTCAAAGGACGTTGGCGGTGCTCCACGAACAAAAAAGCCCCGTAAACACTGGGTTTGCGAGACTTCTGGTGGTGCTCTTCGGACCTTGCCGAATCTATCCTTGGCGGAGAGGGTGGGATTCGAACCCACGGTACCTTGCGGTACGCCTGATTTCGAGTCAGGTACATTCGGCCACTCTGCCACCTCTCCTGTGTTCGCGGGGCTTCGGCGGGCTGCTGCCGAGGCGCGGATTCTAGCGCACTGGCCGCAGAACTCAGGCTTCAACGCGCAAGCGCAAGCCCGGCAGGCGGGCATCACTCAGGCGCGTCGACCACTGCTGGCCAGCGGCCAGCGGCCAGGCATCGGTCAAGGTGCCGGTGGTGACGACGTCACCCGCTTCGATCGGCCACCGCGGCACTTGTGCGGCCATCGCGTCCACCCAAAGGTGCAGCGCGGTCAGCGGGCCGTCGAGCACGACACGGCCGGCGCCTTCGTCCACTTTCGATTCACCGCAAAACAGTTCGAGGTTCACCGCCGCCAGCTCGTCGGGCAAGTCGCCAAACGCGCTCAAGGGCACACGCGGGCCGACGAGCAGGCGGCCGTGCAGCGCGAAATCGGCGATCGTGTCGGGCGCCTGGAAGCGCCAGTCGTCGAAGTGGGTGTGCACGATCTCGAAGCCATGCGCCACCCAGCCGATGCAGGCCGTCAACGCCGCCTCGTTCATGCCCGCACGCGGCGCACGTGCAAAGCCGAACACGATCTCCGGCTCCAGGCGCGGCTGCACCAGGCCGGCGAGCGAGAGCGTGGCCTCGGTGCCGCCCAGCATCGTCAAACTGCTGTCCCACACCGGCCCCCAGATCGGCGCATGCACACCGTACTTGGGCCAGATGCTGCGGTTGGTGAAACCGATCTTGTAGCCGCGCGGGCGCTCCCCACGGGCGATGCGCAGCGTGCGGGCGGCCTCGGCCACGGCGTAGGCATCCTCAAGGCTGAAGCCCGGCATCAGCGCCGTCGGCAAGGGCAGGCGCCCGGCCGCATCACGCGCCGCGAGGAAGGTCGAGGCCAGCGTGGCGGCGTTCATGCCTTCAAGCCTTCAACAGCGCCAGACCACCCATGTAGGGCCGCAGCGCCTCGGGCACGGTGACCGAGCCATCAGCGTTCTGGTAGTTCTCGAGTACGGCCACCAGGGCGCGGCCGACCGCGAGGCCCGAGCCATTGAGCGTGTGCACGAATTCGTTCTTGCCTTGCGCGTTCTTGAAACGCGTTTGCATGCGGCGCGCCTGGAAGGCATCGCAGTTCGAGACCGAGCTGATCTCGCGGTAGGTGTTCTGCGCCGGCAACCAGACTTCGAGGTCATAGGTCTTGCTCGCGCCGAAGCCCATGTCGCCGGTGCACAGCAGCAGCACGCGGTAGGCCAGGCCGAGCTTTTGCAGCACGGCTTCGGCATGGCCGGCCATCTGCTCGAGCGCGGCGGCGCTCTGCTCGGGGTGGACGATTTGCACCATCTCGACCTTGTCGAACTGGTGCTGGCGGATCATGCCGCGCGTGTCGCGCCCGGCGCTGCCGGCTTCACTGCGAAAACACGGGCTGTGCGCGGTCAGTTTGATCGGCAGTGCGTCCAGGCTCAGCACCTGTTCGCGCACGCTGTTCGTCAGCGAGATTTCCGAGGTCGAGATGAGGTACTGCTCGGGCTGGGTTTCATCCCCTCCCCGGCTGACCCAGAACATGTCTTCCTTGAACTTGGGCAGCTGCCCGGTGCCTTCGAGCACCTCGCGGTTGACGATGTAGGGCGTGTAGCACTCGGTGTAGCCGTGCTCGCCGGTCTGCAAGTCGAGCATGAACTGCGCGAGCGCGCGGTGCAGCCGCGCCACCGGCCCGCGCAGGAAGCTGAAGCGCGAACCCGAGAGCTTGGCGCCGGTGTCGAAATCCAGGCCCAGCGGGGCGCCCAGATCGACGTGGTCTTTCGGCGTGAACGCGAACCTGGGCGCGGTGCCCCAGCGCCGCAGTTCGACATTGGCGGCCTCGTCGGCGCCCACGGGCACGCTGTCGTCGGGCAGGTTGGGCACGGCCATCAACATGTCGCCGAGTTCGACCTGAAGCACCTCCAGCCGCTCGGCCGAGGCCTTCAGCCCATCGGCCAGGCCGGCGACCTCGCGCATCACCGCAGCGGTGTCTTCGCCCTTGGCCTTGAGCAGGCCGATCTGCTTGCTCAGCGCATTGCGGCGCGCCTGCAAGTCTTCGGTGCGGCTCTGGATCGCCTTGCGTTCGGCTTCGAGCGCGCTGAAGCGCTCGACGTCGAGGAAAGGCTGCGGCGTCTTGCGGCGTTCGAGCCGGGCGATGGCGGCAGCGAGGTCTTTGCGGAGCAGGGTGATGTCGAGCATGGTGATTCTGTTTGACGTCCGGATGGCCACCGACGCGCCGGTGGCCGCCCGCTGAATGGAAGATCAGTTATGAACTTCGACCAGTTCACTGGTCGAGCTCGGCTGCGGAACGCGATGCCCATCGGCCCTCAGGCCTTCAATGTGGAACTCGATGGCCTCGTGAATGAGCTTGGTGACTTCTTCTCGGGTTTCGCCCACAGCGACACACCCTGGCAGGTCCGGTACATAGGCACCAAAGCTGTTCGAGCCCTGTTCGATGACGACGAGGTATTGCATGATTGGCCTCACTTCTTGAGCCCGGCTTGCTTGAGGATGCTGCTCAGCGTGCCTGGGGGAATCTCCACACTAGGCTCGCCGGCAACGGTCACCGTGCCTGCCTTGGTCGGGTGGTGATACTGACGATGGCTGCCCCTCTGGCGCGCCAACACCCACCCGTCGGATTGAAGTCGAGAAAGCAGTTCTTGAACCTTGACCGGCATCGTCGACCGATCGTACCGCGACGGTTCGTCAGCCAGCCGGCGAGCCGGCTTCAGGAACCGCCGACCGTCCCCATCGACTTGTCCCCCAGCCCCATCGGCAGCGGGAAATTGATCGTCTCCTGCACACCCGGCAGGTTGCGCACCGACACGGCACCGAGCGCGCGCAGCCGCTCGATGACCTGTTGCACCAGGATGTCGGGCGCAGAGGCGCCCGCCGTGAGGCCCACACGGCGCTTGCCTTCGAACCACTCGGGCTTCAGATCGTCCGGCGCATCGACCATGTACGAATCGGTGCCCAGGCGCTGCGCCAGTTCACGCAGGCGGTTGCTGTTCGAGCTGGTCGGGCTGCCGACGACGATCACCACATCCACCCCCGGCGCCAGCACCTTCACCGCGTCCTGCCGGTTCTGCGTGGCGTAGCAGATGTCCTGCTGCTTGGGCTCGCGCACGAGGGGGAAGCGCTTCTTCACGGCGGCCAGGATCTCGGCCGCGTCGTCCACCGACAGCGTGGTCTGGGTCACGACGGCGAGTTTGTCGCTCTGCACGACCTGCACACGCTCGACATCGGCGACGTCTTCGACGAGGTAGATGCCCTGGTCCAGCTGCCCCATCGTGCCTTCGACTTCGGGGTGGCCCTTGTGGCCGATCATGATGAAGTCGTAGCCCAGCTTGTGCAGCTTGGCCACTTCCACATGCACCTTGCTGACGAGCGGGCAAGTGGCGTCGAACACCGAGAAGCCACGCTCGTCGGCCTCGCGCCGCACCGCCTGGCTCACGCCGTGGGCGCTGAAAACCAGGGTGGCGCCGGGCGGCACGTCGGCGAGGTCTTCGATGAAGATCGCGCCCTTCGCCTTCAGGTCGTTGACCACGTAGGTGTTGTGCACGATCTCGTGGCGCACGTAGATCGGCGCGCCGAACCTGGCGAGCGCACGTTCGACGATCTCGATCGCGCGGTCGACGCCGGCGCAGAAGCCGCGCGGTTCGGCGAGCAGCACCTCTTCGACGCCCACTTTCAGCTGAGTCATCACAGCACTCCGATCAGATGGACTTCGAAGTTCACGGGCCGGCCGGCCAGCGGGTGGTTGAAGTCGAACAGCAGCGAATCGGCGGCCACCTCGCGCACCACACCGGCGTAGGCGCCCTGCCCGTCGGGCGTCGGGAATTGCACGACGTCGCCGACGTTGTATTGCTCGTCCGGGTCGCCCAGCTCGTTCAGCAGCGAGCGCTTCACGCGCTGCACGAGTTCGGCATTGCGCTCGCCGAAGGCCTCGCCCGCAGCGAGTTCGAACGAGGCATGCGCGCCTTCGGCCAGGCCGAGCAGGCGCGCCTCCACCGCCGGCGCCAGCTCGCCCGTGCCCAGCGAGAGCGTGGCGGGCTTGTCGGCGAAGGTGTTGATGAGGTCCACACCGTCGGGGCCCGACAGCCGGTAATGCAGGGTCAGGAAAGACCCGGCGTGCACTTGGTTCAAGGGAATGCCCTGTTCGATAGACTGGGGCTGATTTTACGAGGTGGCGGGCATAGACCGTCTTCACACATCCATGGTGCTCAAAGACATCCCGCCCGACGCCCGCCCGCGCGAAAAACTTCTGGCGCTCGGCCCCGCCGCGCTGGCCGATGCAGAGTTGATCGCGCTGCTGCTGCGCACCGGCTTCAAGGGCGTGTCGGTGCTGCAACTCGCGCAGCAGATGCTCGATGCCTTCGGCGGCCTCACGGGCCTGCTGAACGCGCAGCCGACCGACCTGAAACGCATCAAGGGCCTGGGCCCCGCCAAACGCGCCGAGATGGCGGCGGTGATCGAACTGGCACGCCGCTCCCTCACGCGCGAGCTGGCGCAGCGGCCGGTGCTGGCCGACCCGAGCCAGGTGAAGGCCTTCCTGAAGCTGCAACTCGGCAGCCATGAACATGAAGTGTTTGCCGTGCTCTTCCTGGACGCGCACCACCACCTGCTGAAGCTCGAAGAGATGTTCCGCGGCTCGCTCACGCAGACGAGCGTCTACCCGCGCGAGATCGTCAAGCGCGCGCTGGAACTGCGGGCCTCCGCTGTGTGCTGGCGCACAACCACCCTTCGGGCGCAGCCGAACCCTCGCGTGCCGACGAGTACCTGACGCAGACGCTCATCAGCGCACTGAAGCTCATCGACGTGACCGTGCTCGACCACATGGTCGTCGGCCATGGCGAGGTGGTGTCCTTCGCCGAACGCGGGCTGATGTAGCCGATGAAGGCGAACGTCAAGAGCCTCGGCGAACTGGCCACGCTGAAGAAAGCCCTGCAACGCGCGCAGCGCGAGGCGGCCGAGGCCGAGGCGCGCGAACGCGAGCGGCTGGCGCAAGAGGCCGCAGAGCGCAACCTGTTCGCGCTGAGCGTGGGCACGGTGCAGCCGCTGCGCAAGACCGCGCACGCAGCGGCGCACCGACCGCGCCCGCGCGCGGTGCCGCGCCAGCGCATCAAGGACGAAGCGGCGGTGCTGCTCGAATCGATCTCGGACGAGTTCGATGTCGAGTCCCTGCTCGACACCGACGAGAGCCTGTCCTTCCGCCGCCCCGACATCGGCCCCGAGGTCGTGCGCAAGCTGCGCCGCGGTGTCTGGGCCTTGCAGGCGCAGCTCGATCTGCACGGCCTGCGGCGCGACGAAGCGCGCGAGCAGCTGGCCGCCTTCCTGCGCGAAGCCACGCGCGGCGGGCTGCGCTGCGTCCGCGTGATCCACGGCAAGGGCAATGGCTCGCCGGGGCGCGAGCCGGTGCTCAAGGCCAAGGTCAAGAGCTGGCTGGTGCAGAAGGAAGAGGTCATCGCCTTCGTGCAGGCGCGTGCAAGCGATGGCGGCAATGGCGCGTTGATGGTGCTGCTGCGCTCGGGTACGACAACGCCGCGTGAGCGGCGCCACGCCGAGTGAGCGTGCGGCGCTTGCACGCCAGGCCCATCGCGTACAGTTTCGCTCCCTGACTTGGACCAGCCTATGCGCCGACTGCTGACCCTTTTTGCCGCCGCCTTTGCGATTTCGTTCTCGCCGCTTGCCCACGCTGCGAGCGCAACGCCGGCCCGTGTCTTCCTCGAAGACATGAGCTCGCCGGAGCTGCAGGACGCGCTGCGCCAGGGCGCCACCACGATCATCATCCCGGTCGGCGGCACCGAGCAGAACGGCCCGCACATGGCGCTGGGCAAACACAACGTGCGGGTCAAGGTACTCGCCGGGCGCATCGCGACCGCGCTCGGCAAGACGATCGTCGCGCCGGTGCTGCCCTACGTGCCCGAAGGCAGCATCACGCCGCCGCGCCTGCACATGCGCTGGGCCGGCACCATCAGCATCCCGGACGAAGCCTTCAAGGCTGTGCTCGACGGCGCGGCACGCAGTTTCCGCCAGCATGGCTTCACCGACATCGTGCTGATCGGCGACCACGGCGGCTACCAGGGCCAGCTCGCCGCGGTGGCCGCCAAGCTGAACCGCGACTGGGCCGGCACGCCGGCGCGTGCGCACTTCATCGCCGCCTACTACTTGGCCACGCAGAGCGCCTTCATCCAGGCCCTGCGTGCCGCGGGCGTGGGCGAGGCGCAGATCGGCACGCATGCCGGCACCGCCGACACCGCGCTGATGCTGGCGACCGACCCCGCCCTCGTGAACCCGGATGAATATGCCGACGCGGCCAAGGGCGCACCCGCCAACGGCGTGGCCGGCGACCCGCGCGCGGCCACCGCCGCGCTCGGCCGGCTCGGCACCGATGGCGTCGTGAACGCCACGGTCGCCGCCATCCGGGCCGAGCTGAACGCCAAGCATTGAGCATCGTCAAGCCGCCTCGTCACGGCTCGAAACGCCCGCCCTCCCAGATGGTCGAAAATCCCCAGATGAATCGAAAACAAGTCCTGAGCCTTGCCACGCTGCTGTCCGCCGTGGTGGTGTTCCCCACGCTCGTCAGTGGCCAGGCTTCGGCTCCCGCTGCCTTGGCCGCCCGCGGGGTGCAAACCGTACCCGGCATGCCCGAAGTGCGCGATGCGAGCAACCTCTACAGCGAAACCGGCGCCGGCAAGTTCAGCGCCGCGGTGGCGGGCGCCCTGCCGCGCGTGTATGTGCCGAACCGGGCCGAGAACAGCGTGTCGGTGATCGACCCCGCCACGCTGAAGGTGCTGGGCAAGTTCAAGGTCGGCGTGAACCCGCAGCACATCGTGCCGGCCTGGAACCTCAAGACCTTGTGGGTCGCGAACAATGCCGAAGGGCGCACCGACGGCAGCCTCACGCCGATCGATCCGCTGACCGGACTGTCGGGTGCGTCGATCGCAGTGGACGACCCGTACAACATCTATTTCACACCCGATGGCACGCTGGCCATCATCGTGGCCGAGGCCTACAAGCGCCTGGATTTCCGCGACCCGCAGAGCATGGCGCTGCGCTACTCGATCGCCACACCCGATTGCGACGGCATCAACCACGCCGACTTCTCGATCGACGGCCGCATCGCGGTCTTCACCTGCGAGTTCAACGGCGCGGTGACCAAGGTCGATCTGGTGAACCGCCGCGTGCTGGCCACGCTGACCGTCAGCAAATACTTCGACCGGCCCGAGTTTGCCGCGGCCACCGCCAGCGCGGTCGCTTCCGGCAAGCCCTACGCGCGCGCGAAACCGCCGTCGACGAAGGCCTCGCAAAGCATCGCCGAGCTGTGCTTCACCAAGGGCATGCCGCAGGACGTGCGCGCTTCGCCCGACGGCAAGACCTACTACGTCGCCGACATGATGGCCGACGGTGTGCACGTGGTCGACCTGGACACGTTCAAGCAGATCGGCTTCATCCCCACCGGCATCGGCGCGCACGGCCTCTACCCGAGCCGTGACGGCAAGCAGCTCTACGTGGCCAACCGCGGCACCAACCTGATCCGCGGCAAACCGGGTGGCAAGGGCAGTGTGTCGGTGATCGATTTCGGCACCCGTGCCGTCGTGAAGACCTGGCCGGTCCCGGGCGGCGGCAGCCCGGACATGGGCAACGTGAGCGCGGACGGCGAGTACCTGTGGCTCTCGGGTCGCTTCGACGATGTGGTCTACCGCTTCGACACGCGCAGCGGCACAGTCGACAAGATCAAGGTCGGGCGCGAGCCGCACGGCCTCACGGTGTGGCCGCAGCCGGGGCGTTATTCACTCGGGCACACGGGCAACTTGCGCTGACCGCGGGCCTTCAGCTGCCGGGTGCGTTGCGCATCCAGTCGGCCGTATTGAAAAACGACTCGGCGAGCCGCTGAGCCAAGGTTTCATCGACCTGCTGCTCCCGCATCGCCTGCGCCATGCAGGCCAGCCACTGGTCACGTTCCTTGATGCCGATGACGAAGGGCAGATGCCGTGCGCGCAACCGCGGGTGGCCGAAGCGCTCGACGTAATGCTGCGGCCCACCGAGCCAGCCGCAGAGGAACCAGAACAGCTTGTCGCGCGCCTTGTCGAGGCTCTCGCCATGCACATGGCGCAGCAGGCGATAGGCGGGCTCCAGATCCATCAGGTCATAGAAGCGATCGGCGAGTGCTCGCACCTGTGCTTCGCCGCCGATCGTCTCGAAGGGCGTGGGAGCGTTCGGCTCTTTGATCTCCACGATCTCAAGCCAGCAGCTTGGTCGCCACCGCGCCTATGGCCTTGGCCGCCGGGCTGCCGGGCAGCAGTTCAAGCAGCAAACGCCGCCGCTGCACCGCCTCACGCACGGCCAGATCGCTCGGCACTTCGCCGAGCAGGTCGAGCTTGACCGCGTTGTCCGGCCCTTCGATCAGCGGCGTGACAAAACGATCGACCACCTGCTGCAACTGGCCGCGTATCACCCGGCCCTCGCCGGCCCGGCTGACCTGGTTGACGACGAGACGGATCGCGCGGCGTTGCTGCTGAGTGGCCAACACCTTGATGGTGGCGTACGCATCGGTCAGCGAGGTGGGTTCGGGGGTGGCGACGACCAGCACTTCGTCGGCCAGCGAGACGGCGAACAGCACCACGTCGGAGATGCCGGCGCCGGTGTCGAGCAGGATGCGGTCGAAGTGCGGCGCCACCGTCTCGATGACCTTGAGCAGTTGCTCGCGCACCTCGGGTGTGAGGCGCGAATACTCGACCAGGCCCGACCCCGCGAGCAGCACCGAGAAGCCGCCCGGCGCGGGCAGGATGGCCTCTTCGAGCGTGCACTTGCCGGTGAACACATCGTGCAGCGTGACCTTGGGGAAGAGGTTCAGCACCACGTCGAGATTGGCCAGGCCCAGGTCGGCGTCGAGCACCAGCACCCGTTCGCCCTGGCGGGTGAGTGCGGCGGCGAGGTTGGCCGACATGAAGGTCTTGCCCACGCCGCCCTTGCCGCTGGTGATGGCCATGATGCGGCCGCGCTTGGCCACGCTCTTGTCCGCTCCCGTGGGCGGGCTGGCCGTGTCGGTGGACGGGCTGCGCGAAGTCATTCGAAATCCTGAAGCTGTGAGGTGCCGAACAACAAACTCTTCTCTTCGGCGCTGACGAGCGAAACGGTGGGCTGTTCAAGGCAAGCGCGGTTGCGGCCTTCGCTCTTAGCGCGGTAGAGCTGCTGGTCGGCCCGCTCGATCCACAGCGGCGCGGAGGAGCGCACCCACTGCGGCGCGAAGGCACCGCCGATGCTCACGGTCACGCTCACCTCTTGCCCCGGCGCGATCGTCGTGCTGCGGCCCTGAACTTTC
Organism: Rhizobacter sp.; assembly: GCA_025361845.1. Taxonomy (GTDB): domain Bacteria; phylum Pseudomonadota; class Gammaproteobacteria; order Burkholderiales; family Burkholderiaceae_C; genus JANYJL01. Next base: position 4,974 of record JANYJL010000274.1, on the reverse strand, counting down.
GTGCGCACCCGCTCGGCCACCTGCTGACCGAAGGACGGCGGGCAGTTCGGCAGGATCATCGCGAACTCTTCACCACCGAAACGCGCCACCGTGTCCATCGGGCGGATGCAGTCGTGCAGCGCACGCGCCACGGCTTTCAGCACGAGGTCACCGGCCGGGTGGCCGTGTGTGTCGTTGACCTTCTTGAAGTGGTCGATGTCGATCATCAGCACCAGGGCGGGCTCACCGGCGCGGGCGACACGGTCGATCTCGCGCGCCAGGGCCAGTTCGAACTGGCGGCGGTTGGCCAGGCCGGTGAGCGCATCGCGGCTCGAGATTTCACACAGGCCGTCGACGACCGCCTGCAACCACGCCTGCTTGCCCACCTCGGCCAGCTCGGGCAAGGCGTGGCCGGACTGTTCCAGCAACTGCAAGGCCGCGTCCAGCCGCAACGAGGGGGCGGAGGTCTTGGCGGGCTGGGGGCGGGCGGACACGTGGGTGGCAGGCGTTTGAAATTCAGTCTAGCAGTGGGGTGTGCCGGTCAAGCCGACGAATGCAGCGGAATGACGGCCCATATCAGCCCTTATCGGCCTTTCGGCCGGAAGCTTCAGCCTTCCGGCAGAAAGAGTTGTTGCACGTCGTTCAGCAGGTCGAAACCACGCTCGGTCGGCCACACCCGTTGCAGGTCGCGCTCGATCAGGCCGCGTTGCTGCGCGGTGGCCAGCGCCTGGTTGATCGCCGTCAGCGGCAGGCCGGTGCGTTCACTGAAGCGCGCCAGCTCGAAACCTTCGCGCAAGCGCAAGGCGTTCAGCATGAACTCGAACGGCAACTGCGCGCGCGGCACTTCTTCGTGCTGCGTGACGGCCGCGCCGGCGAGCGCCTGTGCCATGTAGCGCACCGGGTCGCGAAAGCGCACCTGGCGCACCACGCGATGCGGGAACGAAAGTTTGCTGTGCGCACCGGCGCCGATCCCGAGGTAGTCGCCGTACTGCCAGTAGTTCAGGTTGTGCTCGCAGCGGTGGCCGGGCTTCGCGAAGGCCGAGACCTCGTAGCGTTCGAGGCCGTTCGCTGCGGTCAGCTCGGTGATGCGATCGAGCATGTCGAAGGCCGCATCGTCGTCGGGCACGCTGGGCGGGTGCTGGGCGAAGAAGGTGTTCGGCTCGATGGTCAGGTGGTAGACCGAGAGATGCGGTGGCGCGAGGGCGAGCGCGCTGCGCAGGTCGGCATCGAACTCGGCGAGGGTCTGGCCGGGCAACGCGTACATCAGGTCGAGGTTGAAGGTGTCGAACACCGCGCGCGCTTCTTCGATCGCAGCGCGGGCCTGCGCACCGTCGTGCACGCGGCCGAGGGCGCGCAGCTTCGCGTCGTCGAAGCTCTGCACGCCGATCGACAGGCGCGTGACGCCTGCCGCGTGAAAGTCGCGAAAGCGATCGCGTTCGAAGGTGCCGGGGTTCGCTTCGAGCGTGATCTCGCAGCCCGGCTCCAGTGGCAGGCGGGCGCGCAGGTCGCCGATCAGGCGGTCGATGCTGGCCGGCGCAAACAGGCTCGGTGTGCCGCCGCCGATGAAGATGCTGTGGATGCGCCGGCCCCAGATGAAGGGCAGCGCGGCTTCGAGGTCGGCGCAAAGGGCGTCGAGGTAGCGCGCTTCGGGCGGCGCGCCATCTTTCCACTCATGAGAATTGAAATCGCAGTACGGGCACTTCTTCAGGCACCACGGCAAATGCACGTAGACCGACAGCGGCGGCAGCGCGGCGAGACTCAGCGTGCCCGGCCGCATGCAGCGCGCCAGGCGCTCGGCCACGGTCTCGGCGGGCGCGCTTTCAGCGTCGGCCGCGACGATGGGGATGTCAGCCAATGCGCCAGACCTCGCGCATCAGCACCAGCATCTGGCGCGACGCGAGGGCACGATGGCTGTGCTGGTTCTTCACAGCAGCGTCGAGTTCGGCGGCGCTCGAATTCAGCGCGGGAATGAACATCAGCGGGTCGTAGCCGAAGCCGCCCTCCCCGCGCGGTGCGTGCAGGATCTCGCCTTCCCAGCGGCCCACAGCAACGAGCGGTTCGGGGTCGTCGGCCGAGCGGATCGCCACCAGCGTGCTGATGAAACGCGCGCGCCGATCGGCCACACCGTGCAGCCGTTCGAGCAGCAGGCGGTTGTTCGCAGCGTCCTGCACTTCGCGCTGCGATTCACGTTCTGCATCGGGCAAGTCGATGGCCGCGTAGTGCGCCGATATGACCCCCGGCGCACCACCGAGTGCATCGACACACAGGCCCGAGTCGTCGGCGATCGCCGCGCCGTTCGTGTGCCGCGCCGCGTGGCGCGCCTTGAGCAAGGCGTTCTCGATGAAAGTGTGGTGCGGCTCCTCCGACTCACTGACACCGAGTGCGCCTTGCGCCACGAGTTGCACGCCGAGCGGCGCCAGCATCACGCCCAGCTCGCGCAGCTTCTTCGCGTTGTTGGACGCGAGCACGAGTTGCACGCCGCACCCTGCCCCACTCAAGCGGCCAACGCGGCGCGCTGCGCGGCCACCAGCTCGCGGATGCCCTTGTCGGCCAGCGCCAACAACTGGCTCATCTCGTCGCGCGAGAAGGCTGCGCCTTCGGCCGTGCCCTGCACTTCGACAAAGCCGCCAGCGCCGGTCATCACGACGTTCATGTCGGTGTCGCAGGCCGAGTCCTCGGTGTATTCGAGGTCGAGCAAGGGCGTGCCTTCGACGATGCCGACCGACACGGCCGCGACGAATTCGCGAATCGGCGAAGCCTTCAACTTGTCTTGCTGGATGAGCCAGGTGACCGCATCGTGCGCGGCCACGAACGCGCCCGTGATCGCCGCGGTGCGCGTGCCGCCGTCGGCCTGGATCACGTCGCAGTCGAGCGAAATGGTGCGTTCACCGAGTGCCTTCAAGTCGAAGACACAGCGCAACGAACGGCCGATGAGACGCTGGATTTCCTGCGTGCGCCCGCTCTGCTTGCCGCGTGCCGCTTCGCGGTCGCCACGCGTGTGGGTGGCGCGCGGCAGCATGCCGTATTCGGCCGTGACCCAGCCCTCGCCGCTGCCACGTTTGTGCGGCGGCACCTTCTCTTCGACCGAGGCGGTACAGAGAACCTGGGTGTGGCCGAACTCGACCAGCACCGAGCCCTCGGCATAGCGGGTGTAAGCGCGCGTGATCTTCAGCGGGCGCAATGCATCGGCGGCACGGCCTTGCGTGCGAACGAACGTCATGAGTTTTCCTTCAGGATTTTTTGTGCTGGGACGAGCGCTTGATCGCGTCGTTGATCTCGCGGATCGAACGTTCGATCTCGGCGTCGTCCAGCTCGTCGGGCACATCCTGGCCGAGCACGCTGGCCTGGATGGTGGAGGCGAACACTTCATCACCGAGCGAATCGGTCGATACGCCGGCAGCGGTGGGGCTGTCTTCGGCGCTTTCCCATTCCATGGCGAGCACGGAGACGTTGTCGCTCTTCGGGCCGCCATTTCGCAGGGCTTGTTCGACGAGTTCGGGCACCGCATCGGAGATCGCATGGCGGGCTAGCTGTTCGGTGATCACCGAATCGGCGACCGTGCCCCAGAGGCCGTCGGAGCACAGCAGCAGGCGGTCGCCCGGTTGCATCAAGAGCGGGCCGACCGTGTCGACCACCGGCTTGCCGGGGCTGCCCAGGCAGGTGAAGAGCACGTTGCGGTTGAAACGTTCGCCCATCGGGACGACCTGGCTCATCGTTTCCTGCAACTCGGAGTAGGAGTGGTCGCGGGTGCGGGCGATCAGCTTGCCGGCACGCACCATGTAGAGCCGCGAATCGCCGCAGTGCGCCCAGTAGGCCGCATTGCCTTGCAGCAGGCAGGCGACTATCGTTGTACGCGGCGTATCGATCAGCGCCTTCTGCGTGGCGTAGCGCAGCAACTGGTGGTGGCCCGCGATGATGGACTCGTGCAGAAAGCGCATCGGGTCGGGCAGTGTCGGCTTGGCATCGCGCTGGAACATTGCCGCGAGCGTCTGCAAGGCGAGCTGCGAGGCGACTTCGCCCTCCGGGTGGCCGCCCATGCCATCGGCCAAGGCGAACAAGCCCGAATCGCGCGTGTAGCAATAGCCCATGCGGTCTTCGTTCTTTTCGCGGCCACCCTTGCGGCTGACTTGGTAGACGGAAAAGCGCATGTGGATCCTTGGGGCCTAGGCTTTTGCGCCAGTGGCCAGGTTTTCGAGCTGTAGCTTCAGCCGCTCGCTGAAGCTCAGCTTGGTATAGCGCCTCTCGGTCTCGCGCGACAATTCCTTTTGCAACGCAAACACACTCTGCGGGCGCGACAGCGGGTCGAGCGACATGCACCACTCGGTCACTTCGATCAGGTTGTCCGAGTACACATTGCGCAGGCGCGAGAGGCTCAGCGCCAGCCGGTCCTTGTCGATGCGCTGCGGCGAATCGTTCGGCGGGTAACCCTGCATGCAGGCGTAGATGCAGGCACCGATGGCGTAGATGTCGGTCCAGGGGCCGAGCGTGCCGTCGCGCCGGTACATCTCGGGTGCGGCGAAGCCGGGGGTGTACATCGGGCGGATGAAGTTGCCTTCCTTGCTCAGCACTTCGCGCGCCGCGCCGAAGTCGAGCAGCACCGCCTTGTTGTCGTTGGTGATGAAGATGTTGGCCGGCTTGATGTCCAGGTGCAGCATCTTGTGCTGGTGCACGATGCGCAAGCCGCGCAGGATTTCGTCAAACAGGCTGCGGATGGTCGACTCGCGAAACACCTTGTCACGCTTGAGGTCGCGCGCCGTCACGATGAAATCCTGCAAGGTGTCACCCTGCAGGTAGTTCATCACCATGTAGACGGTTTCGTTCTCGCGGAAGAAGTTCAGCACCGAAACCACGCTCGGGTGGCTGATCTGTGCGAGCGAGCGGCCCTCTTCGAAAAAGCTCTTCAAGCCGAGCCGGTAGAGCGGCTGCTTCTCCGGCTTGACGCGGGGCGTGAGCTCGCCGGGCGAGCGCTCGGCAAGCGAAGACGGCAGGTATTCT
>JANYJL010000273.1 GCA_025361845.1 Rhizobacter sp. | reverse complement strand
TGGCCGACGTGAACACCTTGCTCGCCGGCCTGACCTTCAACCCGACCGCCAACTTCAACAGCAGCTTCACGATTGCGACCAGCGTCAGCGATGGCCTCGCCGCACCGGTCACCGGCAGCAAGACGATCACGGCCAATGCAGTGAACGACGCGCCGGTACTCACCACCACGGCAGGCGCACTGACCTTCAACGAGAACGCCGCGCCCGGCGCGATCGACGCCAGTCTGAGCATCACCGAGGTCGACAGCGCCAACCTCGTCGGTGCGATCGTGCGCATCGCCAGTGCCTACGCGAACGGCGAAGACCTGCTCGCCTTCACCGACCAGTTCGGCATCAGCGGCAACTGGAACGCGGCCACCGGCGCCTTGACGCTCAGCGGAACCGCCAGCGTGGCGAACTACCAGGCGGCGCTGCGCAGCGTGAGCTACCAGAACACAAGCGACAACCCGAGCGTCGCGATGCGCACGGTCGAGTTCATGGTCGACGATGGCAACGCCGCCAGTAACTTGGCGACACGCCAGGTTCAGGTCGTGAGCATCGACGACGCACCGGTGACGAACGACACGAGCGCGAGCGGCGCCGAAGACGCCGTGTCGATCGCCGTCACGCTCACCGGCAGCGACGTCGATGGAACCGTGGACCGCTTCCACCTCATCGACTTGCCGGCGAACGGCACGCTGTACACCGACGCAGCACTCACCACCGTGGCCGTGTCCGGCACCGACTACGCCGCCACGGGCCAGGCCCTGACGCTGTACTTCGTGCCCACCACCACCTGGTACGGCAGCACCGCCTTCCAGTTCGTTGCGCGCGACGCGGCCGGCATGCCGGACCCGACGCCCGCCACCGCGAGCATCACCGTGGCGCCCGTCAACGACGCGCCCACGATCGCCGCGCCCGCCGCCGCCAGCGTCGCCGAAGACGGCACCCTGGTGTTCAGCACGGGCGCCATCACGGTGCAGGACGCCGACGCAGCGGGTGCGCCAGTGCAAGTCAGCCTGCACGCCGCCGCCGGTGTGCTGAGCCTCAGCACGACCACCGGCCTCGCCTTCAGCGTGGGCGACGGCAGCGCCGATGCGACGCTTGTCTTCAGCGGTCTGCTCGCCGACATCAACGCCGCGCTTGACGGTCTGCGCTTCACAGCGCCGGCCGATTTCAACGGCGTGACTTCGCTCCAGATCGTCATCGACGATCTCGGCAACCAGGGCAGCGGCGGGCCACGAACGGCATCGCAGCTCGTGGCCGTGACGGTGACCCCGGTCAACGATGCGCCGACGGGTGTGCCGGTCATCGTCGGCACGGCCACCCAAGACCAGACCCTCGCGGTCGATGTGGCGGCCATCGCCGATGCCGACGGTCTCGGAACGTTCAGCACGCAATGGCTGCGCAACGGCGTGGTTATCGGAGGCGCGACCGGCGCGAGCTACGGACTCGGTGTCGCCGACGTGGGAGCGCAGATCAGCGTGCGCGTGAGTTATGTCGATGCCCAGGGCACGAGCGAGAGCCTGGCAAGCGCACCGACCGCTGGGGTGGCCGGTGTCGACAAGCCACCGACAAGCGTCCCGGTGACCGACCAGTCTCCAACGGGCGACATGACGACAGCACCCGCCGACGAAGGCGCGACCGGGCCGGCCATGCACGATCCGAGGGCCACTGTCGAGCCCCCCGCCGCCTCGGCCGCCGCCGCGCCTGCCGTGGACTTGTCGATCGCCGGCACGCGCCGTGAGACCGTGGCACCGACCGCCGACGGGCTCGACGCACCCGCCGCCGATGCATCGACCCGTGAGGCCTCGTCGGTTGCCGGGCGTACCACTGCGGCAGCTGCGGCGGCGCGCAGCCACGGCGCCTCCGGCGCGGGATCGCGCGGCGCGGCCAGCGGCAACGCCTTCGACCTGGAGGCACGCTTCGCTGCCGAGGAAGGATCGAACGCGATGCTGGCGTTCCAGGACCTGTCGCTCATCGGAGCGGCACCGGGCCACGCCGGCGCACCGTCCAGGCGCGATGCCGCCGGCCCGGGCACCGCCACGCCCGCCGACGAGACGTCCCCGCTCGGCCTGAGCCTGGCCGAGACAGCCGTAGCCTCGGGTCTGGTGCTGACCGCCGGCACGGTGTGGTGGGCTTTGCGCGCCGGCGGCTTGTTGACGAGCCTGCTGGTCTCGATGCCGGCCTGGCGCCACGCCGACCTGTTGGCGGTGCTGCCGGACGACGAGGACGACGACGACTGGGACCTGAACGAAGACGAGCAGGCCGCGCGCGACGAAGAGGCCGTGGGCGAACTGCTCGACCCGGCCGGCGACGGGGATCCGCGATGAGCCGCGCGAGCCCCTTCCGCGTCGGCCCGATCGCCCGCATCAGCCTCGGGCTGGTGGCGATGATCGTGAGCCTGGTGCTGCTGGCGGACATGCTGCTCGGCGTCGTGCCGGGTCGCGCCGAGCGGCAGCGCGAGGTGCGCCAGCGCGTCACCGAGAACCTGGCGACGCAGATCACCGCGCTGCTCGAAGCGGGCGACACCGCCACGCTGGGCAAGACCTTGCGGCAGGTGCTGGAGCGCGACACCGACATCCGCGCGATCACCGTGCGCCGCAGCGACGGTTCGGCGCTGCTGCAGCATGGCCAGCTGGCGGAGAGCGACCTGGCACAGCCGCAGGCCGCGTCGACCGCGAACCGGCTGCGTGTGCCGATCCTCGCGGGCCGCCGAACCTGGGGCGAGATCGACGTGCGTTTCGCGCCGACCGAGCCGAACACGCTGACCGGCTGGCTGGCGCAGCCCTTCCTGCAGTTGCTGCTGGTGCTGGGCGCAGGCGGCTTCCTGATGTGCTATGCCTACCTGCGCCGCGCGATGCAGTACCTCAACCCCTCGGCGAGCGTGCCGGATCGGGTGCGCACCGCCTTCGACTCGATCGCCGAAGGCCTGCTGATCCTCGACCTGAAGGGTCGCGTCGTGCTGGCCAACAAGGCGTTTCGGCGGCTGAACCCGGCCGCCGCCGGCGAGCTGAGCGGCCGCCCGATCGACAGCCTCGAGTGGCTGGCCCACGGCGAGAACGGCGCCGCCGCCCCCGCCGGGCCGTGGCGCACGACGCTCGAATCGGGCGCCACCGTGTCCGCCCAGCCGCTCGAGCTGAGCTTGCCCGACGGGGCCCAGACCCGGCTGCTGGTCGGCAGCGCCGCGATCACCGACAACCAGGGGCGCACACGCGGCTGCCTGGTCACCTTCGACAATGTCACCGCCGTGCACCGCGCCAACGAGGAACTGCGCAGCACGCTGAGCCAGCTTGAACGTTCGCGCCAGCTCATCGAGGAGCAGAACGGCGAGCTGCGCCGCCTGGCTTCGCGCGACGCGCTCACCGGTTGTTTCAACCGCCGCGCGTTCTTCGAGATGGCCGAGGACTTGTTCGTGCAGTCGCGCCGCACCCAGGCGCCGATGTGCTGCCTGATGATCGACATCGACCACTTCAAACAATTCAACGACCGTTACGGCCACGCCGTGGGCGATCAGGTGATCCAGGTCGTCGCGCGCGCGCTGGGGGCGGGCCTGCGCCAGGTCGATGTGCTGGCACGCTACGGGGGCGAGGAATTCTGCATCGTGCTGCCCGGTGCTGCCGTAGCCGACGCGTTGGCGGTGGCCGAACGCATCCGCGTTGACATCGAGGCCACGGCCCACCGCGCGATCCGCAGCACCGAGGTCGTGCCGATCACGGCGAGTTTCGGCGTCGTTGCGCTGAATGCGGGCTCGCGCTCCATCGAGACCCTGATCGACCAGGCTGATCAGGCTCTCTATGCCTCGAAGAAGGCCGGGCGCAATCGTGTGACGCTCTGGCAGCGGGCCGCTGCGTCGGCGCCGCCAGCGACCGCCGAAACCAACGCTGGCTGAGCCGCCTCGCGCGGCGCGCCGCGCGAGGCACAATTCAAGAGACGCAGCGACGTTAGGGGTGGCCCGACGCGCGGCCAGACCGCATACCGGACCAGCAGGTCAGTGATTCACAGAGGGCCTTCAGAACCATGCGACTTGCCACCTGGAACGTCAACTCCCTCGCCGTGCGCCTGCCGCAACTGCTGGACTGGCTGGCCGCCAACCCGGTCGATGCGATCGTGCTGCAGGAAACCAAGCTCACCGACGAGAAGTTCCCGCACTCTGAACTCGCCGCCGCGGGCTATGTGGCGCAGTGGTTCGGCCAAAAGACCTACAACGGCGTCGCCCTGCTCACGCGCAGCGCTGCCACCGACATCGTCAGGAATATCCCCGGCTTCGGCGATGAACAGGCCCGCGTGATCGCCGGCACCGTGGACGGCGTGCGCGTGATCGGCGCCTATTTCCCGAACGGTCAGGCGCCCGACAGCGACAAGTTTCAATACAAGATGCGCTGGCTGGCCGCATTGCACGACTGGCTCGCCACCGAGTTGGCACAGCACCCGAAGCTGGTGCTGATGGGCGACTACAACATCGCACCGGAAGACCGGGACGTGTACGACCCGGTCGCCTTCTTCGAGCAAATCCACTGCACGCCGCAGGAGCGTGCGCACTTCGCCGGCCTGCTGTCACTCGGGCTTCACGATGCGTTCCGGATGTTCGAGCAGCCGCCCAAGAGCTGGAGCTGGTGGGACTACCGCAACCTCGCCTTCCGACGCAACCAGGGCCTGCGCATCGACCACATTCTGGTGAGCGAGGCGCTCAAGGGCCAGGTCAGCGCGTGCGTGATCGACAAGCTGCCGCGCAAGAACGAGCGGCCGAGTGATCATGCGCCGGTGTTGATCACGCTGACCTGAACCCGAGCGGGGCCAGGCGCAGCGCTCGGGCTATTCGTCCAGCCCCAGTTCCTGAATCTTCCGAGTGATCGTGTTGCGCCCGATGCCGAGCTTCTGCGCGGCTTCGATGCGCCGCCCGCGGGTGATTTCGAGTGCGGTGTGGATAAGTTGCGCTTCGAACTTGCGCGTGAGCGCGTCCCACACGTCGGGCACGCCGGCTTGCAGCAGGCCACGTGCATCGGCTTCCAGGTCGGTGAGCCAGCTGCGGTCCACCGGCGCGATGGCACCGTTCGGCAAGGGTGACGACGTTTCCGGCAGCGCCTGCCGCGCGAGCGGCTCAGCACTGCTGACCACCGCGGGAACCGCGACGGCGGCCTCGGGCGGCGCGACCAACACCGGCGCACTGACCGGCGCGACGAGTGCGGCGCCGAGCAATTCGGGCGGGAGATCTTTCGCCTCGATCATCTGCGCCGGCGCCATCACGGTGATCCAGTGGCAGATGTTCTCCAACTGGCGCACGTTGCCGGGGAAGTCGAACTGCATCAGCTTGGCGAGTGCTGCATCGGTGATGCGCTTGGCATCGACGCCGAGCTCCTTCGCGCTCTTTTGCAGGAAGAAGCGCGTGAGCGCGGGCACGTCTTCACTGCGTTCGCGTAAGGCGGGCAAGCGCAGGCGGATCACGTTCAGGCGGTGAAACAGGTCTTCGCGGAAGGCGCCGAGCTTGACGCGCTCCTCCAGGTTCTGGTGCGTGGCCGCAATGACGCGCACATTGCTGCGCATCGGGCTGTGGCCGCCGACACGGTAGAACTGGCCGTCGCTCAGCACACGCAGCAAACGTGTCTGCAGGTCGAAGGGCATGTCGCCGATTTCGTCCAGGAAGAGCGTGCCACCATCGGCTTGTTCGAAACGCCCGCGGCGTGTGGTCTGCGCGCCGGTGAAGGCGCCGCGCTCGTGACCGAAGAGTTCGGATTCGAGCAGGTCTTTCGGGATCGCCGCGGTGTTGATCGCAACGAAGGGGCCGCTCGCACGCGGGCTGTGCTTGTGCAGCGCATTGGCCACGAGTTCCTTGCCCGAGCCCGACTCGCCGGTGATGAGCACAGTGACGATGCTCTGGCTCAACCGACCGATGGCACGGAACACGTCCTGCATCGCGGGCGCCTGGCCGAGCATCTCGGGCATCTGCGCGGCTTTTTCGTCGCGCACCGCTTCGCGCAGGCTCTCTTCGACGGCACGGCGGATCAGCTCCACTGCCTTGGGCACGTCGAAGGGTTTGGGCAGGTACTCGAAGGCGCCGCCCTGGAAGGCGCTGACCGCGCTGTCGAGGTCGGAGTAGGCCGTCATGATGATGACGGGCAGGCCCGGGTGCATTTCCTTCACCTGGGCCAGCAGATCGACACCCGAGCCGCCAGGCATGCGGATGTCGGAGACCAGTACCTGGGGTTCATCGTCGGCCAACGCCGCGATCACGTCACGCGGGTTGGTGAAGCTGCGCACGGCGAACTCTTCACGCGCCAGTGCTTTTTCAAGCACGAAGCGGATGGATTGGTCGTCGTCAACGATCCAGATGGGTTTCATGCACTGCCTGTGTCTGCTTAAAAGTCAGCCTGCAACCGTGGCCCCGGCGCAATCTGATCGCAGTGTCGGTGCAATCTAGGGCAGCGGGATCACGATCTTGAAAAGGGTCTTGCCCGGAACGCTTTCGCATTCGACCGTGCCCTGGTGTTGCTGCACGAACGTCTGCGCCAATGTCAGGCCCAGGCCGGAACCGCCATCTCGCCCTGACACCAGTGGGTAGAAGATGCGTTCCCTGATGGCTTCGGGCACACCCGGACCGTTGTCCTCGATATGCAATTCCAGTGCCAGTAGATAGCGCTGCTTGCCTAGCGTGACCTGGCGGGCAATGCGGGTGCGCAGCGTGATGGCAGCATCTCCCACCGCCACACGGTCGACCAGGGCTTGCGCAGCGTTGTGCGCGATGTTGAGCACAGCTTGAATCAACTGCTCGCGGTCGCCACGGAATTCGGGGATCGAGATGTCGTAATCGCGTTTCACCGCCAGGCCGCGCGGAAATTCGGCCAGGATGAGAGAACGCACCCGCTCGCAGACTTCGTGGATGTTCACGTCGCTCACCACGTGCGGGCGGCGGTGCGGCGCCAGCAAGCGGTCGACCAAGGCTTGCAGGCGGTCGGCCTCGTTGATGATGACCTGGGTGTATTCGGTCAGCGCCTTCGATTCGACTTCCATTTCGAGCAGCTGCGCAGCGCCGCGGATGCCACCGAGCGGGTTCTTGATCTCGTGCGCGAGATTGCGGATGAGTTCCTTGTTTGCTTTCGCCTGGCCGAGCGCGCGCTCTTCGCGGTCCTGGCGGGTCTGCTGTTCGATCTCGACCAGTTCGACCAGCACATGCGGCTGGCCATCCATCTGATTGACGATCAAATGCACCGGCAGCGGGTCGTTGGCGAGTGCCGGGCGGCGCAGCAGCGCTTCCAGGCGGCTGGTCGAAAAATCATTGCGGGCGACGGCCTCGACCGTGTCGCGCACCCTCTGCGAATCGACGAACCAATCGAACACCGAGCCGCGCAACACGCTCTTGCGCGAGAGGCCGAGCACGTTCTCGAACGAGGCGTTGGCGAACACGCACTGCCCATCCGGGCTGATCACGGCGACCATGGTCGCCAGGTGGTCGAACGCCGCGTAGCTCAGGGTGGCGTCTCGCGCTGCGGCGGCGGCCTTGCTCAGCGGCAGCAGCTTCACGGCGCCATCTTGGAGAGTTCGCGCTTGATGGCCGCGATGTCGCTTTCCTTGCGGCCGACAGATGCCTTCAGCTCGGCCACACGGTCCTGGTACTTCTGGAAGTTACGCTCGTCACCGCGCCGCTCGGGGTTGCCGTTGTTGTAGTCCTTCTGCAGCTCGGCGAGCTTGTCTTCTTCCTTCTTCAGCTCGTCTTCGAGAATGCGCCGCGCATCGCTGTCACGCGCGCGCTGCTGGCCCGGGTCGATCCTGCCGTCGCCCGCAGGGCGAGCGCCGCTCGCCGGCGCGGTCGCCACGCGCGGGCGCGTGCCCTGGATGACGGTGACGGTAGCACCCTCAATGGTCCGGCAGTTCTTCTCTTTCGCCTCGTTGGCCGACATCGCATCGGTGTAGAGCACCGGCGGCCCCGGGCAGCGGTAAACCACCGAATTGCTGGCCTGCGCCTGCGCCTGCGCCGAGGACGCAAGGACGATGCAGGCCGCAGCCACACCACCGTTCAGAACTGCCTTGATCTTCACGCGCATGCAGGGGACTCCTGGACTGTCCAACGCACCGCGGCGGCGCGGCGACGACAAGCCACGGCCGATTGTCTCCCACGGCGCTTGCACCTTCCGCGCGCATTCCCAATGAAAAAGGGACGGCTCACGCCGTCCCTTCACTCGCCCGCGAAAAAATCACAGGCTGTAGTACATGTCGAATTCGACCGGGTGGGTGGCCATGCGGAAGCGGGTGACTTCCTGCATCTTCAGGTCGATGTAGGCATCGATGTACGAATCGGTGAACACGCCGCCCTTCGTCAGGAACGCGCGGTCCTCGTCGAGGTAACCGAGCGCCTGGTCCAGGCTGTGGCAGACGGTCGGGATCTTCGCGTCTTCTTCGGGCGGCAGGTGGTACAGGTCCTTGCTGGCGGCTTCGCCCGGGTGGATCTTGTTTTCCACGCCGTCCAGGCCGGCCATCAGCATCGCCGAAAAGCCGAGGTACGGGTTCATCAGCGGATCCGGGAAGCGCGCCTCTATGCGGCGGCCCTTCGGATTGGCGACGTGCGGGATGCGGATCGAGGCCGAGCGGTTCTTGCTCGAGTACGCGAGCTTGACCGGCGCTTCGTAGCCCGGCACGAGGCGCTTGTACGAGTTGGTGCCCGGGTTGGTGATGGCGTTGAG
>JANYJL010000268.1 GCA_025361845.1 Rhizobacter sp. | reverse complement strand
CTGCGACGGGTACTGGTCCTTGGCGTCGAAGACCATGCGCACCGCACGATCCTGAACCTCGGGGGAAAACTTCGGGGACTTCCTCATCTTGGCTCCATTCTCAATCGAAGGAGCCTCCTCAAAACCCGGGGCGGTTCACTGTGCATGCTGCAAGCGGCCTGGGCGAGCGCGCAGCCGGGGTTCGGGCTGCCGGCACAGATCGATCCGCTCGAAGGCTGGATTGTGACCGCGGGCTGAACCGACATGGCGCGCAGGAAGGTTGCCGCATCGGCGCTGGCCGAAGCCTGGTTCGCGCGCCAGGGCTGGCAAGCCTTCGCGTTCCAGCGCGAGGTCTGGGCGGCTTGTGCGCAAGGTGCGAGCGGCCTGCTGCATGCGAGCACCGGCTCGGGCAAGACGTATGCAGTGTGGTTCGGGGCGCTGCAACGCGGTGAGGCTCTGACGGCGACCCTGGGCACGAAGACGGCGAAACCCCTCGGCGTGTTGTGGCTCACACCGATGCGTGCCTTGGCGGCCGACACCACACGCGCCCTGCAAACGCCGATCACCGAGCTCGGCCTCAACTGGAGCGTCGGCCAGCGCACCGGCGACACGGGCTCGGGTGAACGTGCACGGCAGGACAAACGCTTCCCGACCGCCCTCGTCACCACGCCCGAATCCCTGAGCCTGATGCTCACGCGCGAGAACGCGCGAGCGGAGTTGGCTGGCGTGCACACCGTCATCGTCGATGAATGGCACGAGCTGATGGGCAACAAGCGGGGTGTGCAGGTGCAGCTCGCGCTCGCGCGGCTGCGCCGCTGGAACCCGGCACTGGTGGTGTGGGGCCTGAGCGCGACGCTCGGCAACCTGGACGAAGCGATGCAGGTGCTGCTCGGTGCGCATCCCGGCGTGCGTGTGCAGGGCCGCGTCGACAAGACCCTCGTCATCGACACGCTGATTCCGCCCGAGCCCGGCCGCTTTTCCTGGGGCGGCCACCTCGGCCAGCAGATGCAGTTGCCAGTGATCGCGGAGATCGAGCGCAGCAGCACGACGCTCGTCTTCACCAACACGCGTTCGCAGGCCGAGATCTGGTACCAGCTGCTGATTGCCGAGCGACCGGAGTGGGCAGGGCTGGTCGCGTTGCACCACGGCTCGCTCGACAAGGAAGTGCGCGAGTGGGTCGAGGCGGGGTTGAAGGAAGGGCGTTTGAAGGCGGTGGTCGCGACCTCGTCGCTCGACCTCGGCGTCGACTTCCTGCCCGTCGAGCGCGTCTTGCAAATCGGCTCGGCCAAGGGCATCGCGCGGGTGCTGCAACGTGCCGGCCGCAGCGGCCACGCGCCTGGCCGGCCGAGCCGCATCACCCTCGTGCCGACGAACACGCTCGAACTGGTCGAGGCGGCGGCCGCACGTCGCGCCGCGCAGGCGGGCCGCATCGAACAGCGCACCACGCCCGAGAAGCCGCTAGATGTGCTGGTGCAGCACCTCGTCACCGTCGCGCTCGGTGGGGGCTTCGTGGCCAACGCGATGTACGAGGAAGTGCGCAGCGCGTTTGCGTACCGCGAACTCACGCGAGAAGAATTCCAGTGGGCGCTCGACTTCGTCGAACGCGGTGGCGCCAGCCTAGGCGCCTACCCGGACTATCACCGTGTGCAGGCCGTCGATGGCGTTTACCGCGTGCCTGACCGCGGCATCGCGCGGCGGCATCGTTTACAGGTCGGCACCATCGTGTCGGATGCGTCGATGCAGGTGAAGTACCTGAGTGGCGGCAAGATCGGTGTGATGGAGGAGAGCTTCATCGCTCGGCTGCGCAAGGGCGATTGTTTCGTCTTCGCCGGCCGCGTGCTCGAGTTCATCCGCACGCAGGACATGACGGCCTATGTGAAGAAGGCCGAGAAGAGCCGCGGCATCGTGCCGGTGTGGGGTGGCGGCAAGATGCCGCTGTCGAGCGAGCTGGCCGATGCGGTGATCGAGTTGCTGGCCGACGCCGCGCGCGGCGACTTTGGTGGCCCAGAGATGCAGGCCGCGCGGCCGATGCTGCAAACCCAGGCGCGTTTGTCGAAGCTGCCGACGCCGCAGAGTTTGCTGGTCGAGCGCTACCACTCCCGCGAAGGTTTTCACCTCTACCTCTACCCTTTCGCCGGTCGCAACGTGCACCTGGGGCTGGCGAGTTTGCTCGCCTGGCGACTGGCGAAACACGCGCCCAACACCTTCAGCATCAGCGTCAACGACCATGGCTTCGAGCTGTTGAGTGCGGAGTCGGTGGACATCGTTTCGCTGCTCGATCAGACGGCGCTGAGCGCTGATGACTTGCTGGGCGATGTGCTGGCGAGCCTGAACTCGGGTGAGCTGGCGCAGCGCCGCTTTCGCGAGATCGCGCGCGTGGCCGGCCTCATCTTCACCGGCTACCCCGGCGCTTCGAAAAGCACCCGGCAGTTGCAGGCGTCGAGCGGCTTGTTCTTCGAGGTGTTCAAGAAGTACGACGCGGACAACCTGCTGCTCACGCAGGCGCAGACCGAGGTGCTGAGCCAGGAACTCGACATCCGCCGCCTGCGCGCGAGCCTGCAACGCATGGCCACGCAGCGCATCGATTTCGTCGAGCTGAAAGTGCCGAGCCCCTTCAGCCTGCCGTTGATGGTGGAACGCTTTCGCGAAAAGCTCTCGACCGAGAAGCTCGCGGAGCGGCTGGTGCGCATCCTGAAAGATGCCGAGCGAGCGATGGGGGAGTAGGTGACGTTTGACTGGATCAGAACGCGCAGCCAATACAGTCGAAGACGTTTGGTACTACCCATCCCATGCTTACGACATATCCGCCGACCCCTTGGTGCAGCCAAGCTCGACAGCGTCGCACAGCGGAGCGCAGCAGATTTTCGAAGCGGAGCATCGGCCCATCGCGGCGCAGGTCTACCCAATACATGGGTTCGCTGTGTGTGGCCAAGGTCTTCTTGTACTGTGCGTCACCGGCTAGAAAGTCGAAGCAGTCGTGACCAAGGCGCGCGTTGTGTTCGATTGCAAGCGCCACGGTCACCAGTCCAGGGCTGAATTTCTGATCGACGCAGTCGAAGTCAAACCCTGACTGATAGAAGCTGACCCGCCCACGGTGCACGAAGTTGTAGAGATACCCCACATCTCGTTCGCCTGCATGTACCCGCAAGATCTGCACCTCTCCACGTGGGACACCCTTCTGGATAAGCCGACGATGAAATTCTCCGGCGTACGATCTCTCAAAGTTCGAGTTGCGTGCAAGGCGCGCGCTCCGCACGCGATGCAGTTGACGCAGGCGCTCAAAGTAGACCAACGCACTTGGCACATCTTCAGCGCAGGTGACTTGCAGAGCACCCCATTCGGCGCAGGCTCTCGAACTGCGCCGAATGTGCGCGCGACGTCGCGCGCCCAGAAGGGACAAGTAATCGCCGCCGTGATCACGAATAGGCTGCAGAGCTACTATGGCGCAGGGTGATTCACGTACCTCGAATTGAACGCCCCGTGGCAACATTTCGGCGAGGATTGCCTGCCTACCCGTTAGCCCCGGCAGACGCACTGAACGCCAATCACGCCCCGGGTCGCACACGAAACGCAGCATTGCGGCCTGTGTAGCCGTGGCAAAGGCCCGATCTAGCAGGAATCCGTTGTGCTCTATGGTCACGCCATCGTATTCCGGTAGGCCAGTTGCGTGAAGGTTCGCAGCCTTGCCGAGCGGCACACCCATCCGGCGCCGCAGCGAGACAACCAACAGTGCCAGTCCGACGACGAGACCATAGCGTTCGGCACGCACCACCTGTACTTGGACATGCGAAGGCAAAGAAGCCAGCCAGCAGCCAATCCAAGACCAGGACAGGAAGATCGAAGCGTCGGAGCGTGCCAGCAAGTCGCTCCAGACCTCCTCAAGCTCGGCGGTCCCAGCGACCGATGTGGTGAGAACCTGGATGCTGTCGCAGTTTGTCGTAGGTGTCATTCGATATTCAGTTCGCCGCGGGAGAGGGACCTGCGCGTGTCTACGGCCACTTGGCCTTGGAGGGGCTGAGAATGATGCCAACGTAGGGGGCTGCTGCGTGACGGCGTCAAATCGTCATGCCGCTTCCACTCGAACCAGCACACATTTGATTTCAATCGCTGAAATAATGGCGCATCTTGGCGAGTTGGGCCAGCCCTCATGTTGGGGGCCGTGAACGGTTTCACAGGCATGTTGCCGCGCAACCCAGCGCCCATCACGCTTGCTAGTGGCGCCTCATCAAGGTGCTCTTGCCGAACAGCGATTCGATCAGGTCCACCGCCACCTCGGCGGTGCGGTTGCGCACGTCGAGCGCCGGGTTCAGTTCCATCACGTCGAGTGATGCGAGGCGCCCGGTGTCGGCGATCATTTCCATGCAGAGCTGGGCTTCGCGGTAGGTCGGCCCGCCGGGCACGGTGGTGCCGACGCCGGGGGCGATGTCGGGGTCGAGAAAATCGACATCGAAGCTCACGTGCAGATGCGTGTTGGCGTCGATCGTTGCGAGGGCCAGTTCCATCGCATGGCGCATGCCCATCTCGTCGATGTAGCGCATGTCGAAGACTTCGAGATCGACCTCGTGCACGAGGCGCTTCTCGCCTTCGTCGACGCTGCGGATGCCGATCTGCCGGACCACCTTCGGGTTGATTGCAGGCACCGTGCCGCCGATCTCGATCAACTCCTTCGGGCCGTGCCCGCACAGGCAAGCGACCGGCATGCCGTGGATGTTGCCGCTGGGCGTGAGCGTGTTGGTGTTGAAGTCGGCATGCGCGTCGAGCCAGAGCACACGCAGCTTCTTGTTCGTCTCACGGCAATAGCGCGCCACCGCGCTGATCGAGCCGATGCCCAGGCAGTGGTCGCCGCCCAGCAGGATCGGCAGGCGGCCGAGGCTCAGTTCGGCATGCATCGCGGCGTGCACCGCTTCGTTCCAGGCCACCACTTCATGCAGGTGGCGGTAACCATCGACTGGCGGCAGCCAGGGGTTGGCCGGGCCGCTCAGGTTGCCGCGGTCGGCGACTTCGAGGCCATGGCCTTCGAGCACCGACACGATGTTGGCAACGCGCAAGGCCTCCGGCCCCATGCTCGCGCCACGGCTGCCGGCGCCGATGTCGGTGGGGGCGCCGATCAGGCTGATGGCTTTGCGCATGGGTGTGTCGTCGCTCAGATGTCCAGGGCGAATTCGCCAGTCTCGGTTTCGGGCAGGTCGAAGCCGTATTCGGCTTCGAGGATGCTCCAGGCCTCTTCGGCGGTTTCGACGAAGCGGAACAGGTTCAGATCCTGCGGCGAGATCATGCCGGTCTCGACCAGCCAGTCGAAGTTGACCAGGCGCGTCCAGAACTCGCGGCCGAACAGCAGGATCGGCCGGCGCCGGCACTTGCCGGTCTGGATGAGCGTCATCGTCTCGAACAGTTCATCGAGCGTGCCGAAGCCGCCGGGGAAGCAGACGAGTGCGATGCTGCGCATCAGGAAGTGCATCTTGCGCAGCGCGAAGTAGTGGAACTGGAAACACAGCTCGGGCGTGATGTAGGCGTTGGGCTCCTGCTCGTGCGGCAGCACGATGTTCAGGCCGATGCTCTTGCCGCCCACTTCGTAGGCGCCGCGGTTGCCCGCTTCCATGATGCCGGGGCCGCCGCCGGTGACGACGTAGATCGGTGTGGCCAGGCTCGCCGAGCGGCGTGTCACGAGGGCTGCGAAGCGCCGCGCCTCGTCGTAATAGCTCGACATCTGCACCTGCATCTCGGCGCGTTTGATCGCTGCCGCATCGCCGGTGGCGCGCGCCGCTTCGAGCGTGCCGGCTGCGATTTCAGGCGCAGGGATGCGCGCGCTGCCGAAGATGACGATGGTCGATTCGATGCCCTGCGCCGCCTGCACCATCTCGGGCTTGAGCAGCTCGAGCTGCATGCGCACCGGGCGCAACTCGTCGCGCAGCAGGAAGTCGGTGTCGGTGAAGGCCAGGCGGTAGGCGCTTTCCGGGCCGCCGTAGCGTGAGGGCGGCACCAGGCCCTCGGCGTCTTCCTGGGCGGAAGGGAAGTTGCGTGCGGTGAGGTCGGTACGTGGGTCCATCGCGGTGAATTTAAGAAGTTGGGTGGAGCTTAACGCTGGCCGCACACCGTGCAGGCCAGGTTGCGGCCGATGCGGATGTCGGTCCATTCCATCGAGCGTGCGTCGAGCATCTGCAAGCGCCCGGCCAGCGAACTGCCGACTTCCGCCAGCAGCTTCAAGGCCTCGGCCGCCTGCATCGTGCCGATGATGCCGACCAGAGGCGCGAACACACCCATCGTTGCGCAGCGGGTTTCTTCGAGGCTGGTGTCGGGCGGGAACACGCAGGCATAACAGGGGTTCGTTTCGGCGCGGGTGTCGTAGACCGAGATCTGCCCGTCGAAGCCGATCGCCGCGCCCGAGACCAACGGCTTGCGGTGCGCCACGCAGGCGGCGTTCACGGCGTGGCGGGTCGCGAAGTTGTCGCTGCAATCGAGCACCAGGTCGGCTTCGGCCACCAGTTCGTTCAGGCGCGCGGCGTCGGCACGTTCCTGCAGGGCGATCACACGCACGTCGGGGTTGATGGCGGCGATGCTCTGCGCCGCCGAGTCGACCTTCGGGTGGCCGACACGCGCCAGCGTGTGGGCGATCTGGCGCTGCAGGTTGGTCACGTCCACCGTGTCGTGATCGACCACCGTGATGGTGCCGACACCCGCCGTGCCCAGGTACATCAGCACCGGCGAACCCAGGCCGCCCGCGCCGATCACGAGGGCGTGCGCAGCCAGCAGGCGCTGCTGGCCTTCGATGCCGAGTTCATCGAGCAGGATGTGCCGCGAGTAGCGCAGCAACTGGTCGTCGGTCATGGGGCGGAAGGGGTGAAGGCTTGAATGCAAAACGCCCGCATGACGCGGGCGCTGCAGTGCGCTGTGCGCGACGCCGTCAATTGGTGGTGTCGGCGTCGGCCTTGCGCTCGGTCATGGTCTTGCTCATCAGCACCGGCTTGCCCTTCAAGCGGTTGATGGCTTGGGTGAGCTGGAAGTCCTCGGCACTGCCGAACTCGGGCAGCGGCTTCGGCGGCGTGGCGGCCTTCTTGGAGTTTTCGTCCTCGAGCTTCTTGCGCGCTTCTTCGCGGGCCTTCTCGCGCACGGCATCCTTTTGCTCGGCGCCTTGGCCGCTTTGCAGGTGCTTCTCAAGATCGGCTTCACGCAGGCGCAAGGAGGCGAACAGGTTGCCTTCGGCGGTTTCGTCGAGCATCACGTCGGGCACGATGCCCTTGGCCTGGATCGACGCGCCGCTCGGCGTGTAGTAACGCGCGGTCGTGATCTTGAGTGCCGTTTCCGGGCTCAGCTGGCGCACCGTTTGCACCGAGCCTTTGCCGAAGGTCTGCGCGCCCATGATGGTGGCGCGCTTGTTGTCTTGCAGCGCACCGGCGACGATCTCGCTGGCCGAGGCCGAGCCTTCGTTCACGAGCACGATCAGTGGCACCTTCTTCAGGGCCTCGGGCAGCTTGCGCAGCGGGTCGCTGCCGCCGCGGCGCAGGTAGTACTCGGGGGCGGCCTTGAAGATCGCTTTCGAGTCGGCGATCTGGCCATTCGTGGTGACCACGGTGGCGTCGCTCGGCAGGAAGGCCGCCGAGATCGCGACCGAGGCTTCGAGCAGACCACCCGGGTCGTTGCGCAGGTCGAGCACCAAGCCCTTCAGGTTCGGCTCGGCCTTGTAGATCTCTTCGAGCTTGCG
>JANYJL010000265.1 GCA_025361845.1 Rhizobacter sp. | reverse complement strand
TTGGCGTCGAAGACCATGCGCACCGCACGATCCTGAACCTCGGGGGAAAACTTCGGGGACTTCCTCATCTTGGCTCCATTCTCAATCGAAGGAGCCTCCTCTAAACCCGGGGCGGTTCACTACAGTCGGAGCGCAACAAGGAGCATTCATGCCCTCACGGTCCACGCACAAGTCTCGGTCTGTCGCTCAAAAGGCGGCTGAGCTCGCGGTCGCGGTGCCACAGGTCGTCGCACACCGCATGACGCGGATGGCCATGTCGGGACCCAAGCTGTCGGAGCGCGATCGGAAGGAATTCGAACTCATGGTCGCAGAGAAGAAAACTGCTTTCGCCGAGGCCTGGCAGGCCATGGCCACGCAGTCTGTGCGAGCCAACCAGGCCCTTGCAACGTCCATTTTTCGCTCCATCTGGTCGCCCTCGTCCAAGGGCAAGCCCACAACGGACGAGGTGGTCGCTCAATTCCAGACCGCCGCTTTGAGCGTGTTCAGCAAAGGTCTGGCGCCCGTACATCGCAAGGCGGTGGCAAACGCCAAGCGCCTGGCCCGCACCAAGCTTCGCTGAAGCCACATGGCCCGTCAAATCGTGTTCACTGCAAAGGCAGCCAAGCCTCCGCCGGCATACAGCCAGGCGGTCAAGGCCGCCGGCTTGGTGTTCGTTTCAGGAACGGCACCGACCGATCCGGCCACCGGGGCCCTCAAGGGCACCAACATTCAAGAACAAACCCGGCAGTGCCTGACCAACATTCAGGCCATTCTTGAGGAAGCAGCCAGTTCCCTGGACAAGATCGTCAGCGTCACCGTCGTGCTGGCGAACGAAGACGATTTCGCCGGCATGAACGAGGAATGGCTGCAGTGGTTCCCATCCGATCCACCGGCTCGTCAGGGCGCCAAACTGCCGGTGCGCATCCCTGGCCTGTTGGTCTCCATCGCAGCCATCGCAGAGGCCTGACCTGCGCGCACCTCGAACACAGGCCACGGCTACCGCGCTGCCCTGGTAGCGGGCGGCAAGGACAACGGCGCGCCTGGCTTGCGTACCCACCATCACCCGAGCTGCTACGGCGCGTTCGTGATCCGGCTGGATGGTCACAACATCGAGGCGGTTTGCCATCGACCTGAGGCCTAGAAGGTACCCGGGTAACCGCCCCCGTCGAGCAGGATGTTCTGGCCGGTCAGGTAGCCCGCGTGCACGCTGCACAGGAAGGCGCAGAACGCGCCGAACTCGGCCGCATTGCCGACACGCCGCGCCGGGATGCCTTGCACCCGCCGCGCCCAGATGGCATCGAAAGCCTGGCCCGATTTGGCCGCAGCACCTTGGGTCGCCACGCGCAGTCGATCGGTGTCGAACGGCCCCGGCAACAGACCGTTGATGGTGACGCCGTGCGCTGCGATGTCGCTGCGGGCGAGGCCTGCGACAAAGCCGGTGAGCCCCGAGCGCGCGCCGTTCGACAGGCCCAGCACATCGATCGGCGCCTTCACCGCGCCCGAGGTGATGTTGACGACGCGGCCATAGCCACGCGCAGCCATCGCATCGACCGTCGCCTTCATCAGTTCGATGGGGGTGAGCATGTTGGCGTCGAGCGCCTTGATCCACGCTTCGCGATCCCAATCGCGAAAATCGCCCGGCGGTGGGCCACCCGCGTTGTTGACCAGGATGTCCATTTGCGGGCAGGCCGCCAGCGCTGCCGCGCGGCCTGCGGGCGTGGTGATGTCACCCACCACCGCGCGCACTTCGCCACCATTCAATGCACGCAACTCGGCTGCCGTCGCGTTCAGCGCATCGGCGCCACGCGCGGTGATGACGACGTTCACACCCTCGCTCACCAGCGCCTGCGCGCAACCCTTGCCCAGGCCTTTGCTTGCTGCACACACCAGGGCCCAGCGGCCCGCGATTCCGAGATCCATGTGTCGCTCCAGTCGATCGATCGATGCGGGTCGCTCAGACCCGCGCCCGCGCCAGCAACCAGATGCCCGCGAGCACCAGCACCGTGCCTGCAGCCACCCAGGCGGTGAAGGGCTCACCGAGGATCAGCACGCCCATCAGGATGGTGGACAGCGGGCCGATCATGCCGGTCTGCGCCGAGAGCGTGGCGCCGATGCGCTCGATCGCCAGCATCACCATCAGCACCGGCGCGAACGTGCACAGCGTGGCGTTGAGCACCGAGAGCCAGATCACCTCCGGCGCCACCATCGCCGCACCCAGCGGCCGCAGCACCAGGAACTGCACGATGCACAGCACGCAGGCCACGCTGGTGGCCAGGCCGGTGAGGCGCAACGCGCCGAGCCGCCGCACCTCTTCACCGCTGTAGACGAGGTAAACGGCATAACTCACCGCGCTGCCGAACACGAGCGCGGCACCGAGCGCCGCATGCGTGCCCTGCAGGCTGACTTCATGGCCGAACACCAGCAGCACACCGCAGTAGCTGACCGCCAGCGCGACGAGTTGCCGGCGCTGCACCTTGCGGTGGAACACGAACACGCCGAGCAGCAGCACGATCGTCGGGTTGAGGTAGAGGATCAGCCGCTCCAGACTGGCGCTGATGTACTGCAGGCCCGCGAAATCGAGAAAGCTCGCGAGGTAGTAGCCGCAGAAACCGAGCAGCACGACCATGCGCACATCGCGCCGCGTGAGCGCCGGTTTGCCTCGGCCGGCCCACCAGGCCAGCAGCAGGAACATCGGCAGCGCGAAGAGCATGCGGCACATGATCAGCGTGACCGCATCGACACCATGCCGATACGCGAGCTTGACGATGATGGCCTTGCCCGAGAACGCGATCGAGCCCGCCATCGCGAGCAGCAGTCCGGGCCAGAGCGCGCGCGGTGCAGCGGCCGCCAGCGGGGCCGCCGCGACGTTGGATGTGGACATGCTCAGTACGCCGCCGCCTGCCCATCGCGCCGCGCATCGCTCGCGGCCACGTAGCCTTCGACCGCCGGGTCGCCGAGGCGCCAGATGAACTGGCCGGCACCGAAATCCTGATAGCTGTCCTGGATGATTTCCATGCGGTGTCCGCGTGCCGCCAGGCCCTGCACCGTGGTCGGGTCCATGCCGGCTTCGACATTGATCTCGAGGCCGGCGTTGTAGCGCCAGCGCGGCGCATCGCACGCGGCTTGCGGGTGCTGGCCGTAATCGAGCATGCGGATCAAGGTCTGCATGTGGCCCTGCGGCTGCATGTTCGCGCCCATCACGCCGAAGCTCATCTGCGGCTTCCCGTCCTTTGTCAGGAATGCCGGGATGATGGTGTGGAAGGGCCGCTTGCCCGGCGCCACCACGTTCGGGCTGCGTGCGTCGAGGCTGAAGCTGTGGCCGCGGTTCTGCATCGCGAGACCATAACCCGGCACCACAGCGCCCGAACCGAAGCCCATGTAGTTGCTCTGGATGAAGCTGACCATCATCCCGCTCTCGTCGGCCGCGGTCAGGTAGATGGTGCCGCCCTTCACCGGGTTGCCGGCGCCGAAGTCTTGCGCCTTGTTCAGGTCGATGAGCTTGGCGCGCGAGGCGAGGTAGGCCTCGTCGAGCATCTGCGCGGCGGTCACTTCCATGCTCGCGGGTTCGGCCACGTAGCGGTACACGTCGGCGAAGGCGAGCTTCATCGCCTCGATCTGCAAATGCTGCGAGTCGACGCTGTCGACCTTCAGCGCGGCAAGGTCGAAGTGGCGCAGGATGCCGAGCGCGATGAGTGCTGCGATGCCCTGCCCGTTCGGCGGAATCTCGTGCAGGCGGTGGCCGCGGTAGTCCTGCCCGATGGGCGTGACCCACTCGGGCTGGTAGGCCGCGAAATCGGCCACCGTCATCGCGCCACCGTGTTCGCGTGCATGGCGTGCGGCGGCTTCGGCGATCTCACCGCCGTAGTAGGCCGCACCCTTCGTGTCGGCGATGAGGCGCAGCGAGCGCGCCGCATCGGCGAAGCGGAATTGCTCGCCCACGTTCGGCGCGCGGCCGTGCGGCATGAAGGCCTCGGCGTAGCCCGGTTGATCGGCCAGCACCGGCACCGCCGCGGCCCACTTCTGCTGCACGACCACGGGCACCGCGTAGCCGCGCGCGGCGATGTCGATGGCCGGCGCCAGCAGGTCGGCGAAGGGCAGCTTGCCGAAACGTCGGCTGAGCGCGACCCAGGAGGCCACGGCACCGGGCACGGTGGCGCTGTCCCAGCCGCGCACGGGCGGCGAGTTGGCGTCCGCCCCGTACTTGCGCTTGAAGTAGTCGGGCGTCCAGGCCTGCGGTGCGCGGCCCGAGGCGTTCAGGCCATGCAGCTGCTGGCCGTCCCACAGGATGCAAAACGAATCGCTGCCGAGGCCGTTGCTGACGGGCTCGACGATCGTCATCACCGCGGCCGCGGCCACCGCCGCATCGACCGCATTGCCACCGCTGTGCAGCATGCGCAAGCCGGCCTGCGCGGCGAGCGGGTGCGAGGTGGCGACGACGTTGCGGCCGAACACCGGCAGGCGCTGGCTCGGGTAGCTCGCGTTCCAATCGAAGGGCTGTGACATGGTGGGACGGCTCGGTTGCAGATCAGATCATTGCGGGACCGTGTCGCCGATGTAGCGCTGCACCTGCGGCAACTCGGCGCGCCGGTGGAAGACCAGGCGCCGCTCGCGCAGGCCGGCATCGGCAATCGTGAATCGTTCCAGCCTGCGCTGGTGTTCGACCCAGGACTCATCGAGAAAATACTCGATGTAGCGCCCCGGCACCGCCGCGTCGCGAAACAGCCCCCACGAGAGCGCGCCCTGGCGCAGGCGCGCGCGCCGGGTTTCCTGCATCACGGCGTTGAAGCCGGCGGCCTCTTGCGGGTCGATGAAATACTCCACCGTCACCATCACCGGGCCGGCGTCGGGGTCGATCGGTTCAGCCGGCTCGGGTGCCGCACGCGGGCGCGCCGGGCTGTGGTCGTCATCGGCGCCGCTGCCCACGCTCCAGCGGCGCGTGGCCAGCAGCAGCACCGGGCCGAGTACCGCGGCAGCGATCAGGCTGGTGCGCACGGACGTGAGGCTCGCCACCTGCCCCCACAGCGCTGCGCCCGACGCGCTGCCGCCCATCAGCGCCATCTGGTAGATCGACATGCCGCGCGCGCGCACCCAGTTCGGCAAGGCCAGCTGCGCGGCCAGGGTCAGCGAGTTGGCGGTCGAGATCCAGGCCATGCCGGCCAGCGCCATCGCGGGAACGGCGAGCCAGAGCGAGGGCGCCAGCGCCACCACCACCGACATCGCGGCGTGCAGGCCGGTGCCCCAGCGCACGAAGTCGTCGCGCCCCAGGTTCTGGCGCAGGCGCGGCAACAGCAAAGCGGTGCAGACGGCACCCGCGCCCATGCTCGCCAGCAGCACCGTGAAGGTGCCCGCACCACCACCACCGAGGCGGCGCGCCACCAAGGGCAGCAGAGCAGTCAGCGAGGTCGATTGCAGAAAGAACAGGAAGATGCGCAGCAGCACCACGCGCATGCGCGGCGCTTGCAGCACATGCTGCAAGCCGACCCGCATGGCGCCGACAAAACGTTCACCGGGCAAGGCGCTGACACGCTGCTCCGAGCGCCAACGCAGAATCAGCATGAAGGCGGTGATCGACAGCAGCGCATTGATGAGAAACACGTATTGGCTGCCGGCACCCGCGAGCAGCGCGCCGGCCACCACCGGGCCGATGACACGCGACATGTTCATCGCGATGCCGTTGAGCGCGAGGGCGCCGGTGAGCTGCTCGCGCGGCACGACCTCGGGCACGATCGCCGCGAACACCGGCCAGCGCATCGCCATGCCGATGCCGTTCGCAAAGGTCAGCGCCAGCAGCACCGGCGCCGTCAGGCCGTCGGTCAGGGCCAGCATACCGAGCACGACGGCGACGGACGCGACCCAGAGCTGCGTGGTCGCAAAATAGCGGCGCCGATCGACGATGTCGGCAAGCGCCCCGCTCGGCAGGCCGAGCACGAACACGGGCAGCGTGGAGGCGGCCTGCACGAGCGCCACCATCATCACGCTGTCGGTCAGCGAGGTCATCAGCCAGGCCGCCGCCACGTCGTTCATCCACATCGTGATGTTGGCGGCCAGCCAGGCCAGCCACAGCATGCGGAAGACCGGGCTGCGCAGCGGGGTGAGTGCGGAGGGAGCGGCGGTCATGGCACCCCAAGCATAGAAGCAAACCGGTTCTTGAATGAACAAGCCGCGCTCGGGGCGGGGCTTGCAGGGATTCAACGAAGAGGCGCGCCTCGGGCCAGCGCCGGGCCGCCCCAAGCGGCCCGAGATCCCCTCGGGGGGCGACGCCGAAGGCGTCTTGGGGCCGTCATTTCTAATCTTCGACGAAAGCCTCCTCGCGCTTGTTCTTGATCGACGGCAGCATCACCACCACGATCATCAGCGCCGCGACGACCAGCAGGCCGGCCGACAGCGGGCGCGTGGCGAAGGTGCTCCAGTCGCCGCGCGAGAGCAGCAGCGCGCGGCGCAGATTCTCTTCCATCATCGGCCCGAGGATGAAGCCCAGCAGCAGTGGCGCCGGCTCGCAACTCGTCTTGTAGAACAGGTAGCCGATGACGGCGAAGATGGCCGTGAGGAACACGTCGAAGGTGCTGTTGTTCAGTGTGTAGACGCCGATGCAACAGAACAGCGCGATGGCCGGGAACAGGAAGCGGTAGGGCACCGTCAGCAGCTTGATCCAGATGCCGATGAGCGGCAGGTTCAGGATCACCAGCATCGCGTTGCCGACCCACATCGAGGCGATCAGGCCCCAGAAGAGTTGCGGGTTGCTCGTCATCACCTGCGGGCCGGGCTGGATGCCCTTGATCGTCATCGCGCCGACCATCAGCGCCATCACCGCGTTGGGCGGGATGCCGAGCGTGAGCATCGGGATGAACGAGGTTTGCGCACCGGCGTTGTTGGCCGACTCGGGGCCGGCGACGCCGCGGATGTTGCCCTTGCCGAACGGCACTTCGCCGGGACGGCCACGCACCTTTTTCTCGACCGTGTAGGCCGCGAACGAGGCCAGCAAAGCGCCACCGCCGGGCAGCACGCCGAGCAGGGAGCCGAGCGCCGTGCCGCGCACGACGGCGGGCCAGGCGTCCTTGAAGTCCTGCTTGGTCGGCCACAGCCCCTTCACTTCCTTCGTGAAGACCTCGCGGTGTTCGGCCGGCTGGCCGAGGTTGGCAATGATTTCGCCGAAGCCGAACACACCCATCGCGATGCCGACGAAGCCCAGGCCGTCGGTCAGCTCCGGGATGTCGAAGCTGTAGCGGGCCGTGCCCGAGATCACGTCGGTGTTGATCTGCGCAAGCAGCAGGCCCAGGATGATCATCGCGATCGCCTTGATGAGCGAGCCCGAGGCCAGCACAACCGCGCCGACGAGGCCCAGCACCATCAACGAGAAGTATTCGGCCGGGCCGAACTTGAAGGCCAGCTCGGTGAGCGGCGGCGCGAACGCCGCGATCACGATCGTCCCGACGCAGCCGGCGAAGAACGAACCCAGGCCGGCGGCGGCGAGTGCCGGGCCGGCGCGGCCCTGACGCGCCATCGCATACCCGTCGATCGCAGTCACGACCGACGACGATTCGCCCGGCACGTTGATCAGGATGGCGGTGGTGGAGCCACCGTACTGCGCCCCGTAGTAGATGCCGGCCAGCATGATGAGGGCCGGTGTCGCGTCGAGCGAGTAGATCGAGGGCAGCAGCATCGCGATGGTCGCGACCGGGCCGAGGCCCGGCAGCACGCCGATCAGCGTGCCGAGAATGGAACCGAAAAAGGCATAGAGCAGGTTCTGCGCGGTGAACGCAACGCCGAAACCCAATGCGAGGTTGTTGAGCAAGTCCATGGAGGTCGCCTCGTGCAGTCGGTTGCGTTATTGGGCGAACCAGGGGTACAGCGGGATCGTGAGCTTCAGGCCGGCGATGAAGATGGCCCAGGCGCCGATGGTCAGCACGATGGCATTGACCAACACCCCTTTCCAGTGGAACTCGTCACCGGCGAGGCTGGTGATGAGGATCAGCAGGGGCACGGTGATCAGCAGCCCCAAGCGCGGCAACGCCAAGCCGAAGATGGTGATGGCGGCAACGATCACGATCAGCGGCCGCCATGCGAAGGCGCCGATGGGATCGCCGTCATCGGTCTCGATGGTGAGCGCCTTGAACAGCACGATGGCGCCGAGCAGCGACATCACCGCACTCAGGATCAGCGGGAAGTAGCCCGGCCCGGGCCGCGCCGAACTGCCCATCGAGTAGTTGGTGGCGCCCACAGCGAAACCGACACCCACACAGATGAACATCAGGCCGGACCAGAAGTCCCGCTGGCTCTTGATCTTCACGATCGGTCTCCTCAGACATTGTTCGAGTCGACGCGATTCTAGGCAGGCAGTGCTTCTCCCCCCGTGTGGTTTACACGTAGCGCGCCACGCGTGAATATCACTCCCACGCAGGCGTGGCGCGCAGCACTTCGTCGAGTGTCGTGAGGCCTTCGGCGACCTTCATGATGCCGGCCAGACGCAAGGGCCGCATGCCGTCTTTCAGGGCCTGCTGGCGCAGGCGAGCACCATCGGGCACAGGATGGATCGCAGCGTTCGCGGCCTCGGTCACCGTGAGCAGTTCGTAGAGGCCGGCGCGGCCACGGTAGCCCGTCATGCGGCATTCGAGGCAGCCGACCGGCTTGTAGGCGCGCACGCCACCATTCAGGCGCCAAGGGTTGATGACCTCCTGCAAGGTCTCACGCGTGGTTGCCTCGTCGGGCTGCTTGCAGCTCGCGCACAGCGTGCGCACCAGGCGCTGCGCAAGCACGCCGATCACGGTCGCACCGATCAGGTACGGCGGGACGCCCAGGTCCACCAGTCGCGTGATGGCCGAGGCCGCGTCGTTGGTGTGCAGGGTGCTGAAGACGAGGTGGCCGGTGAGCGCGGCCTGGATCGCCATCTCCGCGGTGGCGAGATCACGGATTTCACCGACCATGATGATGTCCGGGTCCTGCCGCATCAGCGCGCGCAGGCCTTCGGCGAAGTTGAGGTCGAGGGCCGGCTGCACCTGGGTCTGGTTGAAGGCCGGCTGGATCATCTCGATCGGGTCTTCGATCGTGCAAACGTTCACCTCGTCGGTCGCCAGGCGCCGCAGCGTGGCGTAGAGCGTGGTCGTCTTGCCCGAGCCGGTGGGGCCGGTCACGAGGATGATGCCGTGCGGTTTGGCGACCAGCTCTTCCCAGCGCTTGCCGTCGTGGCTGCCGAAGCCGAGCGCCTCGATCGACTTGACCGTGGTGTCGGGATCGAAGATGCGCATCACCATCTTCTCGCCGAAAGCGGTCGGCAAGGTCGACAGACGCATCTCGACTTCATCGCCTTCCGGGTTGCGGGTCTTGATGCGGCCGTCGAGCGGGCGGCGCTTCTCGATCACGTCCATGCGGCCGAGCAGCTTGATGCGCGCCACCATCGCGCTCATCACGCCGAGCGGCATCTGGTAGACGGTGTGCATCACGCCGTCGATGCGGAAGCGGATGGCGCACAACTCGCGGCGCGGCTCCAGGTGAATGTCGGACGCACGCTGGTCGAAGGCGTACTGCCACAGCCAGTCGACCACCTGCACGACACCCTGGTCGTTCGCATCGAGCTGCTTGTTGCTGCGGCCGAGTTCGACGAGTTGTTCGAAGCTCGCGAGCGCCGAACTCTCGCCGCTCTTGATGGCCGCGCGCACCGAACGCGAGAGTGTGTAGAACTCGGTCGTGTACTTGGCGATTTCGGGCGGGCTGACGAGCACGAGCTTGACGGTCTTGCGCGTGTGCGCCTCGATCTCGGCGACCCAGGCCACGTCGAGCGGTTCGCAGGTCGCGATGGTCACGTCGTGCAG